>JBDUCR010000515.1:0-11810 GCA_040003345.1 bacterium | reverse complement strand
ATCTTCAACAGCGCCAACTTCTCGAGCATCGCCACCGACGCCAAAGGCGTCATCCAGATCTTCAACGTCGGCGCCGAACGAATGCTCGGCTACACTGCCGCGGATGTGATGAACAAGATCACCCCCGCAGACATCTCCGATCCGCAGGAAGTCATCGCACGCGCACAGGCGCTGAGCGTGGAGCTCGGCACGCCCATCACGCCGGGCTTCGAAGCACTGGTATTCAAGGCGTCACGCGGCATCGAAGACATCTACGAGCTCACCTACATTCGCAAGGATGGAAGCCGGTTTCCCGCCGTCGTCTCCGTGACGGCACTGCGGGATGCACAGGGCGCCATCATCGGCTACCTGCTCATCGGCACCGACAACACGGCGCGCAAGCAGGTCGAGGAAGAGCGCATGAAGCTCGATCAGCGTCTGCGCGACCAGCACTTTTACACGCGCTCACTGATTGAATCGAACATCGACGCGATCATGACGACGGATCCGCGCGGCATCATCACCGACGTCAACAAGCAGACCGAGGCGCTCACGGGCTGCACGCGCGACGAGTTGATCGGAGCGCCGTTCAAGAATTACTTCACCGACTCGCGTCGTGCGGAGGCCGGCATCAATCGGGTGTTGAGCGAGGGCAAGGTTACCAACTACGAGCTCACGGCACGCGCGCGCGACGGCACGCTCACGGTCGTCTCGTACAACGCAACCACCTTCCACGATCGCGATCGACGACTGCAGGGTGTGTTTGCTGCCGCGCGCGACGTCACGGAGCTCAAGCGATACGAGCAGACGCTCCAGCAGAAAAACGTCGAGCTCGAAGACGCGAGTCGCATGAAATCGGAGTTTCTCGCGAACATGTCGCACGAATTGCGCACGCCGCTCAACGCCATCATCGGTTTTTCCGAGGTGTTGCGAGACGGAATGCTTGGTGAAATGACCGATCAGCAGCGCGGCTTCATCAGCGACATCTTCAACAGCGGCAAGCATCTGCTGTCACTCATCAACGACATTCTCGATCTCTCCAAGGTCGAGGCCGGGAAAATGACACTCGACCTCGAGGACGTCGACGTGTCGTCGGTGTTCGCGAACAGCTTCTCGATCATCCGCGAAAAGGCTGCCGCGCGTCGCATTCATCTCCACATGGATGCACCGAATTCGCTCGGACTCCTGCAAGCCGACGCGCGCAAGCTGAAGCAGATCGTCTACAACCTGTTGTCGAACGCTGTGAAGTTCGCGATCGAAGGTGGTCAGGTCTCCCTCCGCGCGACTCGGGTTCCGCGCGCCGCGGTCGGCCGCCTCTCGCAGTCGCGCACTGGCCGAAGCTTTCCTCTCGCCGATACGGAGTTCGAGGAGTTCCTCGAGATCAGCGTCACCGACAGCGGCATCGGCATCTCACCTGAAGGACTCGAGCGCCTCTTCAAGCCATTCAGTCAGATCGACAGCGGGCTCTCGCGCAAGTTCGAGGGCACCGGGCTTGGGCTCGCAATGGTCAAGCTCCTTGTCGAGTTGCAGGATGGATCGGTTGCAGTCGAAAGCGGCGTGGGGCAAGGATCCTGCTTCACCGTGTGGCTTCCCTTCCGTGTCGCGGCGACGGCGCGAGTCACGCCGGCCGCGGGTGTTACGATCGTGCCGCCGTTGGCAGGATCGCGCACCGCACTGGTCGTCGAGGACGACGAAAAGTCCGCCGACCTGATTCGCATGCGGCTCGAGGCGGAAGGCTTCATCGTTCTCCATGCTGCGTCTGGCGAGGCAGCGCTCGAGCTGGCGACGCGCCAGCCGCTCGCGCTGATCACGCTCGACATCATGCTGCCAGGAATGGACGGGTGGGAATTTCTCAGCCGCATCAAGACGATTCCCGGGCTCCGACGCATTCCCATCGTCATCATTTCCATCGAGACCGACCAGACCAAAGGCTTCGCGCTCGGCGCTGCTGTCGTGATGCAGAAGCCGATCTCACGGCAGGATCTGTACGAAACACTCGTTGGCCTCGGTCTCTTTCCCATCGAGGCGGACCACACGCTCAAGATTCTCGTCGTGGACGACGATCCGAAGGCAGTCGAGCTCATCGCCGTCCGCATTCTCGGACTCGCCAGTTCGGTGCTCCGCGCTTATGGTGGTCGTGAGGCAATCGATGCCGCGCGTCGCGAACGACCGGACCTCATCGTGCTCGATCTGATGATGCCCGAGATCAACGGCTTCGACGTCGTCGAAGCCCTGCAGGGACACCCCGACACCGCATCCATTCCCATTCTCGTCGTCACCGCCAAACACATCACGGCGGAAGATCGCGCAAAGCTCAATGGTTATGTTATGACGATCATGGAAAAGGCAGACTTCGACCGCGACCGATTCGTGAATGAAGTTCGGCGAGCGATGGCTGTGCGCCACGCGGCAGCCTGACATGGCGAAAGTGCTGGTCGTCGAAGACAATCCCGCCAACATGACGTTGGCGAAATTTCTGTTGCAGTCGGCCGGCCATGAAGTACTCGCCGCAATTGATGCCGAAGCGGGACTCACGTTGGCGCGAGCCGAGCAGCCCGACCTGATTCTGATGGATATCCAGCTTCCTGGAATGGATGGGCTCGCGGCAACCGCGGAGCTCAAGCGCGACACGGCGACTCGCGCCATCCCCGTCATCGCATTGACTGCGCTGGCGATGAAGGGCGATGAAGAGCGCATTCGCGCCGCCGGCTGCGATGGCTACATCGCCAAACCGCTCGCCTACAAGGATTTCCTGGCGACCGTTGCCGCTCGCCTGCAGGCCGGACCCGTGCTCCGTGGCGCGGAGTCAGTATGAGCACGACACCAAAAGATGCGGGCGCCGCGGCACACATCCTGATCGTGGATGACGAGCGCCACAACCGTCAACTGCTCGAGGTGATGCTCGGGGCAGAAGGCTACGTGCTCACCACCGCGTGCAGCGGCGACGAGGCGCTCGCCGCAATCGCACAGCAGGCGCCGAATCTCATCCTGCTCGACGTCATGATGCCGGGCATGGACGGCTATCAGGTGGTGGCGAAGATCAAGGCGAATGCTGCCACGAGTAACATCCAGGTCATACTGCTCACAGCGCTCGACGACCGCAGCTCGCGCTCGTATGGATTGAGCGCGGGCGCCGCAGACTTTCTCACCAAGCCGGTAGATCGGTTGGAGCTCCTCGCGCGCGTGAAACTCCTTCTGGATCGAACCGCGGAGATGGACGCCGCACGGTAGTACGCCGACAGCAGACCATGTCTCGCTGTCGGCGTCGTCCGTCCATCCCTCCGCACACTCTGCAACACTAAGTGCGCGAGTTGCGCCTCCGCACCCGCGCAACGCCGCCGATTGCGAGTAGCCCGCTCCCGAGCAGCGCGAGCGACGCCGGTTCTGGCGTCGTGGTAACAGTGCTGCCGAAGGTAAGGTCGCCCATCGTCGCGTACGACCCTCCCCAGTCCAGGTACTTGATGGACGCTGAATTGACGGCAATGCCGCGAAAGGCGCCGTCATTGTCGGCCGTCGTGAAGATTGGCGCATCGATGTCCACATCGTATGCACCGATGACGTTGAAATCGACGTCGAATGCACGCATCGTCGCGGAAAAACCGTTGCACGTCACGCCGCCGAACATGCAGTAGTTCACGAATCCACCGGCAACCGAGACCGGCGTGTCGAACGTGAAGCGAAGGAACGAGGCGAAGCCATTCCCGGTGCCGACTCCACGCGCGGTCGGGCCGCTCGCGCTCCACTGTCCATTGTCGGACAATCCATACGTGCCAATCGCGTAGAAGCTCACATCGCTCACCGGCTCGAGCGTCACGCCCGGCAGGTTCGCGAACATGTAAAAATTATCGGACTGGAGACTGGAGAAATCGATCGTCGTGGTCCCGAGTAGTGGCCGCGTCGTCACGAGTGTTTGAGCGACAGCGACACGCGCTGTGAGCATCGTCAGAAGCGCAACGACTACCAGGCGAGCGACAGAACGACAGGCAGTGCGAGTAGACATCAGTGTTCTCTCGGTTGTATGACGAAGAGGAGCGTAGAGTGGATGCGGCAGAGCGGCCGGCGCTGAGCTGGAGCTAGTGGCCACCCGGGCCTCCGGAACGAGGCACGGCATATCCGTCGCTCAATGTCCTCAGATACGCGACGAGCGCCGTCTCCTGCGCAGGCGTAAGGCCGAGATTGCCCAGCTCGTCGGTGTTCACGTTCTCAACGACTTCCGGTGACGGCCAGCAGTTCACGCCAAACGTTGGCGTGGCCACGGCGCCGCAATTGGGGAGCACGTCACGCGTGTTGTAGAAGTGCACGACCTGCTCGAGCGACTTGAAGACCCCGTTATGCATGAACGACTTCGCACCCGTTCCCTGACGACGATCGAGGTTGCGGAGCGTCGGCACCTTCTGCTGTCCGTATCGCGCCGGGTCATGCAGCACGCCGCCGAGGCCGAGGTCGCGGTAGTTCGCGTCGCTCAGGAACGCCGGGTTTTTCGGATTGCCGGGCACGCCGATGTTGTCGAACGTGTAGTCCGTCATCAGCGCACCTTCGCCGACGTTCGGATGACAGCCCGCGCATCCAGCCTGTCCTTCGTACAGCTGACGTCCTTCTTCTTCCTGAGCGGTGAGCGTCGCGCGTCCGGCGAGCGACAGGTCGTACTTGGAGCTGAACGCATTCACCGTCGGCGATGCCTCGAACGCGGCGATCGCCATCGCGACGCGATCGTACTCGCTCATGACCACCGCTCGCACCGATGGCGCGAGTGGAACCATCGACCCTTCAATCTGACAGAGTGCATTCGTATTCACGGGCCATACGATGTTCTTGAGCGTCGCACCGTATGCCGCCGTGTAGGTCGTCAGATAGGTGCTCTTCGAAACGCGATAGAGCACGCATGCGACGTCCGGCAACGCCTGCTCCACCGGATTCACGAAGGGCAACTGCGACTGCTCAGCCGCAGGGCTACCGAGGCGCGCGCCGGTGGCACGTCCGTCCCAGAAGTTGCCACCGACATACGTGTCGTCGACGGGATCGTAGTACAGCACCGGACTCTGTGTCGCATAGGCGAGACTGGGCGGCTTCCGCGCGCCGAAGCGTGAGCTCACGGATCCGAACATGACGGCGCCATTCGCATTCACCGTCGTATTCGGCGACGTGAAGCCGAAGCCCATGTCGTGACACGATGCGCACGACTGATTCTGCTTCAGCGACAGCGTCGGATCGCTGAAGATGCGTCCGCCGAGTGCGACGAGCAGGGCGGGATTGGGGACAGCGTCGTTCGTTGGCTGAATCGTTTCCGGCGACAGCCGATTCGTGGGGTCCGCTGGCGTGTCCACGCAAGCAGTTGCGAGGCAGACGCCGAGGATAGTCAGCGCAGCACGACTTTCACGCGGAAGCGAGTTTGAAATGAGCCACATGGGTCGATGGAAGGATTGGGGGGGTCTGTTGCGCCCACACGGCGGAGTGCGGGCCCTGCGCAACAACCGACTACGACTGCCAGCAATGGCGCTCAAACTGTCGAGCATCTGCCAACGCAATCAGTGGCAAGGACTTATGCGTAGGTGAGGGGCGCCAACGCTGACAAGGTGCACGGCCGTTCGTCGGGTGTCGGGCCGATTGTAAGCAAGTTGTAAGCTTGCTGACAGGTTGGTGACAGGTTCACTAAATGCGCGACATGCATACACGCGTCGCGCGATGTCAGCCGTTGAGCGCGTCGCGCACGTGCTGGAGTAGCTGCACCGGGGAGAACGGCTTGGGAACAAACCCCACCTGCGCCTGCTCCATGCCACGGCGCGTCGCGTCGTCCTCGGCATATCCCGACATGAAGAGCACCACGATGTCGGGGCGTATCCGCTTGAGCGCATCCTTCAGCTGCGTTCCGCTCATCTCAGGCATCACGACATCGCTGAGCAGAAGATCGATCGGTGCGTTGAATGCGCGCGCGATCTCGAGCGCTTCCTTGCCATTTCGCGCTTCGAGCACGGTGTAGCCGCTGCGCGAAAGCACGCGTTGCGCGATCTCGCGCACCGCATCCATGTCCTCTACGAGGAGAATCGTCTCGGTCCCGGTGGACGTTAGCGGCGCAGGGATTTCGTGAGTCGCAGTGACCGGCTGCTCGACGATGGGCAGGTAGACGATGAACGTCGTCCCGTGCCCAAGCTCCGACTCGACGGCGAGATACCCGCCCGACTGCTTGACGATTCCATATACCGTGGCCAGGCCGAGTCCGGTGCCCTGACCAACTGGCTTCGTGGTGAAGAACGGCTCGAGAATGCGAGCGCGCACTTCGGCGGTGATTCCCGTACCGGTGTCTTTCACAGCGACCCTCACGTAAGGCCCCGCAACTACCTCGGATCGCACTTCCATTGCTTCATGCGACTCGAGAGCGACTTCCGTCGTCTCGATGACCAGTCGTCCACCGTTCGGCATCGCGTCGCGTGCGTTCACGGCGAGGTTGAGGATGACCTGCTCGATCTGACCGGCGTCCGCGACGACGGAGCCGAGCTGCGGCGCGAGCCGTGTCTCGAGAATGATGTCTTCGCGGATCAGTCGCAACAGCATCGGCTTGACGTTGACGACGACACTGTTGATGTCGATCACCTGCGTCTGAAGAATCTGCTTCCGTGAGAACGCGAGCAGCTGTCGCGTCAGTACGGCGGCGCGATCGGATGCATCGCGCACTTCGAGCACATCGGCGCGATGCGGATTGTCCGCCGTCAGATCCTCGAGCAGGAATTCGACGTTCGCCTTGATGACCGTGAGCAGGTTGTTGAAGTCGTGCGCCACGCCGCCCGCAAGTTGTCCGACCGCTTCCATCTTCTGAGCCTGCCGGAGCTGCTCCTCGAGCAGGCGATGCTGCGTCGTGTCCCGGAACACCGTGTGGACGGCAAGCTTGCCGCCTGACTCGAAGCTCAGCGACGAGACATCGATGTGGAGCACCGCGCCATCCGTCCTGATCCATTGCATCTCGACGGTGGGCAACGTCTCCTCGTTCCACAGCTGATCGAGACGTCTCCGTCCCAACTCGGCACTGTCCGGATGCACGAGGTCGATGATTGGCGTTCCCGTCAACGCCGCCGGCGACGCCGCTTTGAGAATGCGCGCCGCAGAACCGTTTGCAAAGACGATGATTCCGTTCACGTGAATGAGAATCCCGTCGGGAGACAGCTCGACGAGTGTGCGGTACTGTTCTTCGCTCTGTCGCAAGGCGTCTGCGGATGCGACCTCCTTCGTGACGTTCACACCATGCAGAAGAACCCCCGTGACTGTGCCATCGGGTTCAGCCAGCGGCTGAAGAACGAAGTTCACGTAATGGGAGCATCCGTGAAACGTGACGGGGACACGTGTGGCGACGTATGGCTGTCCAGAGTCCAGAACCTTGTCGACGAGTCCAGTGAGGCCCTGGTCCGCTGCCTCGGGAATTGCTGCAGTCGTCTGACCGAGAGTATTTCGTCCGACCAGACGGACGAATTCCTCATTCACCATTTCGAACGTGTGCTCCCGTCCTCGCATGACTGCCATGAACGCCGGCGCCTGCGAGAAGATGGCCGACAACCTGTTGCGCTCGAACTCGAGTGATTCGACGAGACGCTTCCGCTCGCGCTCCTCGGCTCGCCGTTCCGTGATGTTCGTTGCGAGCACCATCTGACATGCACGTCCATCGAGCACGATGGAACGGAGAACAACGTCCACATCGATGATGGCGCCGGTCTTCGTGCGATGCCTCGCGTATCCGAGTCGAGTGACAGGAGTGTCACGCGAATACGCCGTCATGCCGGCCGCCTTGCGGTCCTCAGGCAAGCCGATGTCATGTACGTCGAGCGCGATGAACTCCTCGAGCGTGTAGCCATACTGCGTGAGCGCTGCATCGTTCGCAGAGATGCACCGCTTGGTCTCTTCGTCCGCGACCCAGAGCGGTACTGTGTTGCTGTTGAAGAGCAGACGATGGCGCGCAGCGCTGTCGCGCAATTCACCCTCAATGTGAAACCGCTCGGTCACGTTCTGGTGTGCGACCATCACGCGACGCGCACCGTCCACTCGAATGCGAGTCGCGGTCACATTGAACCAGCGCGGTTCCGTCGGCGAGTCACACGCATATCGCAGACTGAAGCTGTCGCGCATGCCAAGCAGCAGTGTACGGAGTGCTGCGCCCACGTTCAGCGCGTCCTCATCGCCTTGAGCTGCAGCTGTATCACAGATCTCGAGGTAGCTCGTGCCTCGGCCCGCCAACATGTCGTCGTAGCCATTCTCGCTCGCGAACGTTTGCCACGCGCGATTGACCTCCACGATGCGTCCGGTGTCGTCGAGAATCGCGACGTGATCGCTCAACGCATCGAATGCCGATCGGAATAGGGCACGTGTGCTCCGCAACTCGCTCTCGATTCGCGTGCGCTCGAGTGCATAGCGCACGCTGCGCTCGAGCGGTCCCGCACGCACGTCCGACTTCTCGAGCAGATGAGCGATGCCCGCTCGCGACGCTGCTTCATCCAGCTCGTGGCTGGCCATTCCCGTCAACAGCACCACTGCAACGGGCAGCGTCGTGCCGAACGCTTCCTTCAACAGCTCGAGGCCGCTGTGTGCGCCGAGGCCGTGATCGAGCAGAATGACGTCGTAAGCACTCGAGCGAAGCGCTTGCAGCGCCGATGCATAGTCATTCGCGCAATCGATCGAGCAGGTGAACCACGGAATCTCGAACATCGCGCGTTGCGTGATCGCAGCGTCTTCGTCGTCATCATCGATCACCAGCACGCGAAGATGCGCCATGTCGTCCATGCCGCTGGGGCTCGCCAGACGCTCGAAGTCGATTCTGTCGCTCACCTTCATCGCTGCTCCAGCGCTCGGGCAGACAACACGTGCATGCGCGTCACGCGGGCAGGTCCACGATCTCGAACCAGTATCGGCCGAGCGTCTTCATCGCCTGCACGAGGCCGTCGAACGTCACCGGCTTCGACACGAATGAGTTCACACCGAGATCGTATCCGCGAAAGATGTCTTCCTCCGCCGCCGACGTCGTGAGGATCACCACCGGTATCTGGCGCAGTGTTTCGCTTCGCTTGATCTCCGCGAGACAGGCAAAGCCATCCCTCTTCGGCATCTTGATGTCGAGCAGGATCAGGCCCGGTCGTGGTGCGCTGCGAGGTTCCGAATACGCGCCGCGCTCGTACAGATAATCCATCAGCTCATCGCCGTCGTGTACGAAGTGGAGGTCGTTCGCCAGCCGAGCCACGGCGAGAGCTTCGCGTGCGAAGGCGCGATCTTCCTCGTCATCGTCAGCGATGAGAATGCGAATCGGATGTCCCGGCGTCATGCGGCCCGTCGTGATAAAGGTGGTGTGGTGGATTGCATCGGAGACGGGCAGGGAAGCGTGAAGCAGAAGCGGCTTCCCTGGCCAGGGACGCTCTCCGCACTGATGGTTCCGCCGTGCCGCTCCACTATGCGTCGCGCGAGCGCGAGCCCCATGCCGCTGCCGGCGTACTGCGACCGGCCGTGCAAGCGCTCAAGCGGCTCGAAGATGACTTCCGCATGCCGAGGATCGAAGCCGATGCCGTTGTCGCTGACGCACATGCCGACGAGCGGATGCGCCGCAGTCGTTTGCGAACACCCTGCAAGCACAGAGAGCGTGATCGACGTGTCGACATCAGGTCGGCGAAACTTCAACGCGTTGGAGATCAGGTTCTGTACGAGTTGCCTGATCTGCGTGGGATCGCCAAGCACTTCCGGCAGCGCCTCCACGGTGACGATGGCTCCAGCGTCTGCAATCGCCGCTTCGAGGTCGACGAGGACATCACGCACAATCACATTCGGATCGATCCGGATCATTCGCTCCGGCGCGGAGAGACGTGCCAGCGCGAGAAGCTCATTGATGAGCGTCTGCATGCGCGTCGCCGCGTGCACCATGCGTTCGACATGATCGCGCCCGCCAGCGGTGGGCAACGCATCGGCGCTCCGCAGCAACAGATCTCCGTACGTACGAATTTTTCGAAGGGGCTCATGCAGATCGTGCGACGCAATCGCCGCGAATTGTTCCAGCTCACGATTCGACCGCTCGAGCTCACGAGTGCGCACCGCCAGCGTCAACGCTGCTTCGCGCCGCTCCGTGATGTCCTCGATCGCGATAAGAATGAGATACTCATGCTCTTCCGGACGGATGATCTCGCATGCATTGAGCAGCATGTAGCGAGCGCCAAGGAGCGGGAACACATGCTCCACGGAAAATCCGACGATCTCGCGATGCCCTGGCAGAACGTCGAGCAGCAGGCGACGCAGTTCCGGCGTGTCCCATTGTCCGTCGCCGAGCTCGAACAGGCCTCGTTCGACCGTGGCGTCTGGAGTCGTCCGAAATTGCGTGAAGTAGGCGCGGTTCGCTGCCACCACGCAGAAGGCGGAGTCGAGCACCAATAGCGGCTCGCTGATCGTATCGGCGATGTAGCCGCCGAGCGAAAGGTGATTCAGCACGACGAGCGCGCGGTTGGGATCGGGCGCTGACAGGCTTGTGGTTGCAATTCGTCCTGATGACAGGGAACGCGTCTTGATGAGTGTCGGCGTACCTGCCCGAATCCTGCACAACACCACGGCTGCGCTCGCCGTCTTCCATTGTCACATGGCGCGCGGCTGAATCTTTCTCGGGTGTTCGTAACGCAGTGAACGTCGAGATCGTCAAAGCCGCGGGCGGGTCCCGCACATACCTTATATGAAGCGGACAATTCTTGACACATCTGGAACGGCGCGCGACTTTCAGCGTCCGCTTCCGGCCTCGTTGACCGTCGCGCAGCATCCCACCGCATTCCCCTCCGCCTGACTATGGCCGCTCCGGTCGCCTCCAGCGAACGTCTTGGTGACCTCCTCGTTCGCGAGGGGCTCATCACGCGCGAGCAACTGGAGAAGGCCCTTCAGGAGCAACGGCAGAGTGGCACGCGCGTCGGCTACAACCTGGTGAAGCTGGGCTTCATCCAGGAGACCGAGCTCACTAAGATGCTCGCTCGGCAATACAAGATGCCGGCGGTGGATCTGTCGAAGTTCGAGGTCGATCCGAGAATCGCCAAGCTGATTCCGGCGGACGTCGCCATCAAGAATCTGGTTCTTCCGCTCAAGCGCGACGGGCGCACGCTCACCGTCGCGATGGCGGATCCGACGAACCTCGGCGTGCTCGACGATCTCAAATTCATTACGCGCTACGACATCTTCCCCGTCATCGGGGGAGAGTTCACGCTCAAGGGCGTGATCGAGAAGTTGTACGAGAGTGTCATCGACACGCAGGTCGCCGATCTCATGTCCGTCATCGACGACATGGGTGGCGACGACATCGAAGTCGTCGAGGAGAAGGAAGAAGATCCCACCACCGCGGCGCTCACGGCGCAGATGGAAGATGCGCCGGTGGTGAAGCTCATCAACGCCATTCTCACCGACGCCGTGAAGAAGGGCGCGTCCGATATCCACTTCGAGTGCTTCGAGCACGACATCCGTGTCCGCTATCGCATCGACGGCGCGCTGCATGAAGTGATGAAGCCGCCCATGAAGCTCAAGGCGGCGCTCATCTCGCGCTTCAAGATCATGGCGCAGCTCAACATCGCCGAACGTCGCGTTCCGCAGGATGGGCGCATCAAGCTGAAGATGGGAAAGAAGGTCATCGACTATCGTGTGTCGACCTTGCCCACGCTCTTCGGCGAAAAGATCGTGCTCCGAATTCTCGACAAGGGCAACCTGACGCTCGACCTCGAGAAGTTCGGCATCGAGCCCAAGGCCGAGAAGGACTTGATGGAGGCCGTGTCGAATCCGTATGGCATGGTGCTGGTGACCGGCCCCACGGGATCAGGCAAGACGACGACGCTCTACTCCGCGCTGTC
>JBDUCR010000018.1:0-11916 GCA_040003345.1 bacterium | reverse complement strand
GCGTCACCGACGCTGACTTCCTGCGGCGTCGTGACGATCAGTGCGCCGTCAACTTGCGTCGCCTGCACGAGCGAGAGCTGCGCGTCGCCGGTGCCCGGAGGCATGTCGACGATGAGATAGTCGAGCTGCCCCCACGCGACATCGCCGAGAAACTGGTTGATGATCTTCATGACGATTGGTCCGCGCCAGATTGCCGGCTGGTCCGGCTCGATCATCATGCCGAGCGAGATGATCTTCACGCCGAATGCTTCGAGCGGAATGATCTTCTCGTCGATCACCGGCGGTTGTCCGGAGACCCCCATCATGCGCGGGATGTTCGGTCCGTAAATGTCGGCGTCCATCAGACCGACGCGTGAGCCGCTCTTCGCGAGCGATACGGCGAGGTTCACCGCGACGGTGGACTTCCCCACTCCGCCCTTGCCCGACGATACCGCGATGATCTTGCCGAGCTTCGGGTATTTCTTGGGCGTGGGTGCGGATGGTCGCGCGGGAGCTGCCGGCGCCTGATCCATCACGGGCAGCGGCGCCCGTGCCGGCTTCGGCGGCTCGGGAAGCTTCACTGGCCGTACTTCGAGTTGGACGTCGATCACGCCCTCGATCTTCTCGACTTCCTGGCGTACGGTGCGCGCGAGCGCGGGATCGTCGTCCTTCGTGAGCAGTAGGGTCAGGTGCACGCGGCCATCAGCGGTCGCGCCGATGTCCCGCACCTGCTGGGTGGAGTAGACGTCGGCGCCGGTGCGCGAATTTCGAATCTGAGACAGCGTCTTGGCGACGCGCTCCTGGAGTGTCGTGGACATGGTGAAGGATAACGCAGTTGCGCTATTCCGTTTTCCGCTATTCCGCCATTCGCCAGCGCGGAAGAGCGAGCCTTGACACTGTACACACCGGCACCCATCGTCTCGCCGATGTTGCCCCATAGACTCCCAGGGCGCCTCGCGCTCTTCATGTTCACTGCGGCTGGCACCATCGCGCCAGGCACGGCAGCTGCGCAGACTTCGTCCGCGAAAAGCCTCGCGCCGCCCGCACAGTTCTCCGACCCCGATCGCGCCGCGAAACTGCGTTCCGCGTTTCCCGACATCGATCGTCTCATGCGCAACTTCGCCGCCAATTCGAAGGTGCCCGGCATCGCGTATGGAATCATCGTCGATGGACGGCTTGCGCACATTGGCACCGCGGGGCTGCGCGACGTCAAGACCAACGCGCCCGTCGACAGCATGACGATCTTTCGCATCGCGTCGATGACGAAGAGCTTCACCGCTGTCGCAATTCTTCAGCTGCGCGACGAAGGTGGTCTCTCGCTCGACGATCCGGCCGAGAAGTATGTGCCGGAGCTCAAGTCGCTGCGGTATCCGACTGGCGATTCGCCGCGGATCACGATTCGGCATCTGCTCTCGCACAGCGCGGGATTCCCCGAAGACAATCCGTGGGGCGATCAGCAGCTCGCTGATACGGACGACGAACTGTCGCGCATGATTCGAGGCGGCATTCCCTTCGCCACCGCGCCAGGCACCAGGTTCGAATACTCGAACTACGGCTTCGCGATCCTTGGCCGCGTGGTTGCAAACGTGTCGAAGATGCCGTACACACGGTACGTCACCGAGCGGATTCTCCGGCCGCTCGGCATGACCTCGACGACGCTCGAAGTGGCGCACGTCCCGCGTGCTCGTCTCGCGCTTGGTTATCGCCGGCAGGACAACGCGTGGCTGGAGGAGAAACAGCTCCCCGACGGGGCATTCGGGTCGATGGGTGGCGTGCTCACATCGGTCACCGATCTTGGCAAATGGGTCGCCTTCATGCTCGACGCATGGCCTCCGCGCGATGGCGCGGAAATCGGTCCGTTGCGTCGTGCGTCGCGACGCGAGATGCAACAGATCGCTCGCTACAATGGTGCGACTGCCGTGCGCGACACGACGAACGGCACCGTCGCGCTGAATGCAGTTGGCTATGGTTACGGACTTGGCGTTCGGCAGAGTTGTCTCTTTCCGACATCGGTCGCGCACGCCGGCGGACTGCCTGGATTCGGTTCGATCATGTGGTGGCTGCCCGAATATGGCGTGGGTATTGTGGCGCTAGGAAATCTCACCTATACGAGCTGGGGTGCCGTCAGCGCGCAGGCATTCGATCTGCTTTCGCAGACAGGCGGTCTCGTCGCGCGTTCGCCGCAGCCTGCGCCCGTACTGACTGAGATGCACGATCAGGTGTCGCGACTGGTCGCACATTGGGATGATGCACTCGCCGACAGCATCGCGGCGATGAATCTCTTTCTCGACGAATCGAAGGCGCGTCGGCGTGTGGCCATATCCGGCCCGTGGGTGAAGCCGCCGGAAGGGTGCCACAATGACGGTGATTTCGTCGTGGAGAATGCACTGCGCGGTCGTTGGCGCATGCGCTGCAACAACGGCGATCTGCGCGTGTCCATCACGCTCGCGCCAACCGAGCCGGCGCGTGTGCAGTTTCTCGAGGTGGTGCCGATGCAGCGAAGCGAAAGCCTGTTGCCGGCTCCGGTGTGTCGTTAACTGTCATCTGAGCGAACGAAGGGCGTCGAAGGATCTGCTCCTCCACAACTTTTCACAACTATTCATATCAAATGTTGACGCTGACACTGCGCGACTACGAAGAGGCCCGAGCGCGCATCGCTGCGCATATCAAGCACACACCGCTACTCACATCGCGGCAACTGAGCGAGCTCACCGGCTTCGACGTTCGACTCAAGGCAGAGAATTTTCAAACGGTCGGGTCATACAAGATTCGCGGACCGCTCAACAAGTTTGCGCAGATGTCGGAGGATGAGAAGCGACGCGGAGTCGTGTGCTCGTCGGCCGGCAATCATGCGCAGGGCGTGGCGCTGGCCGCACGCATCTATGGGATTCGTGCGGTCGTGTGCATGGCCACCAATGCAACGCCGTCCAAGATCGCCGCGACCAAAGCATATGGCGCCGAAGTTGTGCTGCACGGCAACATCTGGGACGAGGCCAACGAGAAAGCGAAGGAACTCGTTCGCGATGAAGGGCTGACCTACGTTCATCCATTCGACGACGCACAACTCATCGCCGGCCAGGGAACGCTCGGCCTCGAGATCGTGCAGGACTGGCCGGAGGTCGACGCCGTCGTGGTACCGATTGGCGGCGGCGGTCTCATCGCCGGTGTGTCGATGGCGGTGAAGAGCTTCAATCCGAAGATCAAGGTGATTGGTGTCGAATCGTCGGACGGGCCGGCAATGAAGGCGAGCGTCGACGCAGGCTCGTTGCAGACGATCGATTGTCGCACGGTGATCGACGGGTTGCGCGTGAGACGCGCAGGAGAGCTCAACTTCTCCGTCGTGCAGCGATTCGTTGATGAGATCGTGACGCTGCCCGATCGAGAGATCTTCGATGCAATGTTGTGGGTCATGGAGCGATGCAAGCTGGTCATCGAGGGCGCCGCTGCAGCGCCGGTCGCGGCCCTGATGAAAGGGCTCGTGCAGATGCCGGCGAATTCGCGTGTGGTTGCCGTGTTGTCGGGCGGCAATGTGAATCTCGACCAGCTTCGCACGTTGACGTGGAACTGAGCTGAGCGCATGCGCACGGGTCAGCCCGTGCGCCGATGTCACACTCCTCATTGTCATCATGAAGACTCAGTACTACACGGCGTCGAGCCTGGACGGATTCATCGCCGGCCCGAACGATTCACTCGACTGGCTGTTCCCTCTCGGTGACATCGCCGACACCAGTTATCCCACTTTCATTCAGGAGGTGGGAGCACTCGCCATGGGCTCTGCCACGTACGAGTGGATCCTGCGGCACCACATCGGGCGAGAGGCCGATCGACCGGAGCCGTGGCCGTACAAGCAACCGACGTGGATCTTCACGTCGCGCGTCTTGCCCACGGTGCCAGGTGCCGATATCCGATTCGTCCGTGGCGATGTGCGTCCAGTGCATGCGATGATGAAGAACGCGGCCGCCGGCAAGAACGTATGGCTCGTCGGCGGCGGAGAGCTCGTGGGGCAATTCTATGATGCCGGCCTCCTCGACGAGATGTTCGTGCAGATCGGTTCCGTGACACTCGGCGCCGGAAAGCCGTTGCTGCCGCGGTCCATTACCAGCCCGCCACTTCGCCTCGTATCGGTGAGAGCCGTCGGAACTGGATTCGCCGAGCTGCACTATGAGCTTCCATCACCATCGAGCGATGGCGTGAAACGCGCGTCGTCTTAGAGCTCGACGGGTAGCGCCGCGATTAGTGCGTCGATCTCCACGGCATCGACCGTGAGACCGCCTTCGTCCACCCACGTCTGCGCCGAGATTGGCGCCGATCGAATGCGCGCGAGGTCCGCGCGCTCGGCAACGTAGAGCAGCTGACTCGCATCATCGGCAAATGGCAGCAGATCCGTGCGACGATGCGTCGCGATCGCGCCAGCCGCCGGCTCGCCAAGGCCCCACTCCAGCGCGGCAAGCCCGCCGAGCGGCTCGTGCAGCAGTTGCAGCGCCGTCTCGACGAACCGAGGAGGAAATATCGGCTCTCGTCGCAACGTACCGCGCAGCGCGCCGATCTGATCGAATACCACGAGCTTGCCAACGTCATGCAGCAACCCGAGCGAGAACGCCACGTCCGGATGCACGGAAAACAACGGCGAGAGCACCCGACTGATTGGAGCGGTGCGGACCATGTGCGCCCACGCGAGATCCACCATGTGTTGAAGGCGTCCGCCCGGCCGGCAGAGCAGTCCTTCGACCATGCTCCGCAACACAACGCTCTCGACACCCGATGCGCCGACGCGCCGGACTGCATCCGCGATGGAGACGCACGGCGTACCCGCCGTTGCATTCGACGCCGAGTTAGTCAGCCGTAGCAACGCTTGCGCGAGGGTCGGGTCGGCTTGCACGAGATTTACCACCAGCATCGATGACGCATGCGCCGATCGCGTTGCCGACAACACTCGCTGCGCCGCTGCGGGCGGTTGTCGTATCACCGCCGTGCTCGGTTCCAGAATGAGATCTATGAGCGCCGCCGCATCGGCAGACTGTGCGGCAACGTCTCCTCGCAGCAGAGCGCAGCGCGATTCCAGCCGAAGGCGAAGCACAGGGCGCAAGCCTGCCGAGCTGCCTTCGGGCGCCGTGACTTCCTTCGATTCCCCGGTGACCCGCGCCGGTGCACGCGGTTGTTCGACGGACCCGTTTGCCATCGCCGCTGCCGTCGTGCCGCGCGACGGACGCGCAGGCGCGGCTGACACCGCTGCCGGCTGTGAACCGCCGAACCACCGCACTCGGTCGAAAAAGGAAGCCATCATCGGAAAGCGTTGGGGTTTGCATGCCAGTGTCGGCCACCCAACGCCTCGACTTGAGCTATCGCGGTACGGAGTCGAGGGCGCGAAGACCCGCGAGGATCGATTCGGGGACGAGAAATGCCGAACCGTGTCGAATGCCGCGAGGTGTCTGAAGTGAATCCGAGAATGGCTCCCAGCGCTCGAAATCCGTCGTGCGCACGGCGCCATAACGTCCGCGCGTGTAGCAGTCGAAGTACACGTACCAGTAGCCGCCAGTGAAGAGAATGGACGGACCCTCGGTATCACGCTCCGTGAACGGCTCCGACGCCCGATCATACGGACCTGTCGCGTGCGCGCTCGACGCGACGCGCAGGTTGCGACGCGGCGGATAGAAGGTCTCGTCCTTCATGACGAGATAGTATCGATCGCCTTTTCGCGTGATCGTGCCGTCGATCGTTGCGAAACCGCCGTCGTACAGTAGTGCGGCGGGTGCGTAGCTCACGAAATCCTTTGTCGTCGTGAAATAGAGTCGATGGTCCGCTCGGCCTCGCGATGTACGTTGAGCGAGAGTATCGGTCGCGGGGAAGCGGCCTGGAATGGCAGATGCCCACACGATGACGAACTGCTTCGTCGCATCATCGTAGAAGAGATCCGGCGCCCAGCTATTGAGGGCCGAGGGCTCGTGCTCCATTACGGGAACGCGTGTCTGCTCCGACCAGTGAATGAGATCGCGCGAATGCGCCACGCCGATGCCGTGATCGGACCACGCAATCGTCCAGACGAGATGAAAGACGCCATCGGGGCCGCGCAGAATGCTCGGATCGCGCATGAGCGCCGCCGTCGACTCCCATTCCTGCCAGCCTTTGCCCGAGCCGTTCACTCCAGGCGCAATCACCGAGCGACCGCCATTGATCGGCAGCCACCTGATGCCGTCATGACTCCACGCGAGATGCACTCCGTCTTCCCCGTTGCGAGTGAAGTACGAAAATAGATAAGCATTCGGTTCCTCGAGTGTCTGCGGCTGGGCTCTTCCGTGCGTACAGCCAGCGAGCAACACGAGAATCAGCGCGATCGTCTTGCGGCCGCGCGCACTCGACTGCCTCTTCAATGCGTGATGGAGTGGCATGGTCCACAATCTTATAGAACTTCGATGAATCGCCGCTACTTCGTTCGCGCAGGTGCAACGTCGCTCGCCGCAGGCTTGCTCTCCTCGCGAGTGCCACAGCTGACGCGTCCTCGCGTTCGGCCAGTGCCGTCGCCCGCGCAGCTTGCGTGGCAGAAGGACGAGCTCGCGATGTTTCTTCATTTCGGCGTCAACACGTTCACCGATCGCGAGTGGGGCGACGGAAAGGAAGATCCGGCGATCTTCAACCCGACAAATCTCGACGCACGCCAATGGGCAAAAGCTGCACGCGCTGCTGGTTTCCGTTCGATGATTCTCACCGCGAAGCATCACGACGGCTTCTGTCTCTGGCCGAGCAGGACAACCGACCACACGGTGGCGAAGAGTCCATTTCGCGGCGGCACCGGTGACGTCGTGCGCGAGATGGTGAACGCGTGTCGCGCCGAAGGGTTGCGCCCAGGACTCTATCTCTCACCGTGGGATCGCAACAATCCCGCGTACGGAGACTCGCCGCTCTATAACGACATGTACAGCGATCAACTCACCGAGCTCCTGACGCAATACGGTGAGATTGCCGAAGTATGGTTCGATGGCGCAAATGGCGAAGGGCCGAACGGGAAGAAGCAGGTGTACGACTGGCCGCGCACCTTCGCGCTCGTGCGTCGGCATCAGCCGAACGCGGTGATGTTCTCGGACGCGGGCCCGGATGTTCGCTGGTGTGGCAACGAGAACGGATTGGCGGGCGATCCCAATTGGTCGACGGTCGATCCAAAGATCGTGACGTATCCCGGCGCGAGCGGCGACGGAATCATTGACGCGCTGCAACACGGAAATCCGGACGGCAGCGCGTGGCGTCCTTCAGAATGCGATGTCTCGATCCGGCCGGGTTGGTTCCATCATCCCGCTGAAGACGAGAAGGTGCGTGCAACCGACAATCTCGTGGACCTCTACTTCAGGTCCGTGGGTCGGAATGGAAAGCTGTTGCTCAACGTCCCTCCGACGCGTGACGGCTTGCTCCATTCAACTGATGTCGCCCGACTTGCGGCATTCCATGTGCGACTCTCTGCGCTCACCGAGACGTATCCTCCTGTCGCCGTGACGACGGATTGGCGCATCACGACGCCGCGCAGCGCCGTCGCCGAAGCGACGCTCGACCGCGCGCCGATTCTGTCGATCGTGCGCTTGGCTGAGGACATTACGAAGGGACAACTCGTCTCGCGATACACGCTGCTCGGCGCAGACACGGGCGATTGGCGAGTCCTCTCGCAGGGAACGACGATCGGATATGCACGCATCGATCGTTTCGAGCCGCTGCGGTTGCGACGTCTCAAGCTGGTCATCGAGGATGCCGTCGACACGCCGGAGCCGGTGACGATCAGCCTTTGACGAGTGTGCGAAGGTGACCGGCGCATAGCGACGCGGGTTGTGCCGACAGAACGGTCAACAGCCCACCGACGACAGAGAACATGCCCTGGCTGCGAATTCACCGAAGCATTGTCGTTGCGGCGCTCCTCGCTCAGGCAAGCTGCAGCTCGACGACGCAGGCAATATCCGATCTCACCGTCGCTCGGCAGCGATGGCAGGCGGGTCGGCCCGTCGCATACGACTACACGCTCAATATCTCGTGCTTCTGTGGTACGGAGATTACTCGAGCGGTAATCATCGTTGTGCGCAACAACACCGTGGAGAGCCGGACGTACGCGGATAACGGTCAAGCTGTCGCCGCAACATTCAATTCGAGCTTTCCGACGATGGACGGATTCTTCGATGTCCTCGTGAGTGCGACCGCTCGCAATCCGTACAGGATGGATGCGGCCTACGATCCCGTCCTCGGATATCCGACGCACGCCAACATCGACTTCGAGCGTGACACGGCCGACGAGGAGATGTTCTACCAGATCAGCAGTTTCCACGTTCGATGAGCGCCTCACACTGCTACGGGACGTCTGAATGCATCGTGTCTTGTTCTGTCTTTTCGCCGCACTCGAGTGTCTCGCAGTTGCATCTGGAGCTGAAGCGCAGGAGAGATCGCCGGTAAGCTTCGACGTCGGCATCGGCGCGATGCATCGGGGGCGGGGCAGTTTACGCTCAGTCGAAGGGCGTCACGCTCAACGGTGTTCTCGCTCTTGATCGTGGCACCGGCCCGCGCGTTGGTAGTTTCGTTACGGCGTTAAGCGCCGGCTTCGACGGCTTTGCGTCTGGTGACGTATGCCTGTTAACGCCTGGCGGGAGTTGTCGGCCGGAGCACGGCTTCATTCACGCCGCAGTGCTCGCTGGCTGGCAGGTTGGCGACGACTTTGCGGTTCGCGCCCTCGCGGGACCGGCCGCCTACTTCGAGAATGGCGGATCCGCCAGCGCTGCTGGTGCTGAAGCTCGCCTGGATCTGCGCGCGCCGCTGCTTCCGCATCTCGGGCTCGTCTTAAGCGGACGCGCCGCAACCTTGCCCAACATCAGAGGCGGATCCGTGAACACCGTTGCTGGCACTGTCGGGCTCCGACTTCACTGAGCGCCGCCAATCTCGGCAGCGCGTTTGGATGCGTCCACCGCCGCTTCGAAACGTCGAAGTGTCTTCTTGCCGGGGTGGCGCACCTTCACTTCCACACCGCCCATGATCGCCAGGCCGGTGACACGCAATACCGGCTGCGAAGGATCGAGTGCCTCACTGTCACCAGCGTCCGCCTCGAAGCCACCCATGAATGCTGCGCCCATCACCTCGACGCGAACACCGTTGGGCACGGTGATCTCCACGCCGCCCATGAGCACGGTGACGTCGATCTCCGTGACGCCAGGCGCGAACTTTCCTTCACGCAAGTCGAGCTCAGCACCGCCCATCATGGCCCACACCTTGAGCTGACGCGGAATCAACCAGCGTCCCTTACGCGCAACGCCGCCCATGAACGCCATGATCACGCCGCGCGGCGGCACCACAGCCGAGGGCGCAAGCAAGGCAGTGCCTGGATCGAGCTTGTCGCTGTCGAGCATCGGTAAATCGGAAAGCAGACTCTGAAGCTCCGCCGGCGCTCGAGCGATGTAAACGTGCGACAGCCTCGCGTCGAGCTCTTCCATGTCGAGATTATCTGCCGCGAAATGAAGGCAGAGCGTCTGCGCCACTCGCTCGCGCTCCGCGGCAGAAACCACAAACGAGGCGCGCTGTTCCGGAAGGTGCATCGTGGTTCGGTCGAAGGTGTGATCGAAGTTGAAGACAGACCGCTACGCGTCAAGCGCGCCCGCTTCACTCAATGTGAAAGTGATCCTGTTTCAAGCACACTCGACAAGTGTGTTGCAATAGCGCTTGCCGACCGTGCTAGCGACACGTATGCTAACCAATGACAGCTACGACGGTGGGACGTTCGCTGTCGGCGCAATTCGGCTGCACTTCGTCAGCACTCACATCGGTCCACTCTCTGAGCTCAAGAGCGTTCGTTCGGTACTCTCTCATCGCGGCGCTTGGCCTCGGAGCCTGCGCGCGTCCGACCGCTCCGTCGCCCGCGCGCGCGCCGCTTCAGCTTTTTGTGTTCGTCGGCCAGTCCAACATGGCGGGACGAGGTGTGATCGAGGCCGAGGACTCAGTGCCGAATCCGCGCGTCCTGATGTTCACTCGCGATCGGAACTGGCTGCCTGCGATCGATCCCGTGCAGTTCGACAAGCCAAGGCTTGTCGGCGTCGGACCAGCGAGGAGTTTCGGCCTTACCCTGGCGAACGTCGATAGCACGATGCTCGTCGGACTCATTCCCGCCGCTGTCGGCGGAACCGACATCGCGTCGTGGCAGCCTGGCGCGCTCGATGTCGCAACGCAAACGCATCCGTACGACGACGCGATCGCGCGCGCACGCGCGGCGATGAAGGACGGCGAGCTGAAAGCGATTGTCTGGCATCAGGGAGAGTCAGATGCCAACGCCGCAAAGGCTGAATTCTACGAGCCACGTCTCCGCGCAGTGATCGCGCAATTCCGCGCCGACCTTGGCAACCCGACCCTTCCCTTCCTCATTGGCCAGGTTGGACACTTTCCGGGAGCTGAGTGGAAGGCGCCGCGCATTCACGTCGACTCGGTGCATCGCGCGCTCGCGGCGCAGATTCCGAACGTCGCGTTCGTCTCCTCCGAGGGGCTGATGGACCGCGGCGACACGACGCACTTCAATGCAGCCGGAGCGCGAGAACTGGGGCGTCGCTACGCCAAGGCGTACCTGCTACTCGTGCACTGAGTCGTTCTGAGCGTTCGAGATCGATCCGCCGCTTCGATGTCGTGCCGGAAGACCGAGACTAACCCGAACGCCGAGCCTGACCACATGAACCGTATTTTGTCGTTGCGCAGACTCCGCGCGACCTGTTGCATCGCGTTGACATTTCTTTCGGCGCATGCGCACGGATCCCTCGCGCAGGCCCCAGCCGCTCCGTGGCGCAATGAGTCCTTGCCCTTCAACGCTCGCGTGGACGATCTCGTCGGCCGCATGACGCTCGACGAGAAAGTCTCGCAGATGAAAGACGTCGCGCCCGCGATCGACCGGCTCGGAATTCCCGCGTACAACTGGTGGAACGAGGGACTGCACGGCGTCGCACGCTCGGGACTCGCCACCGTGTTTCCACAGGCCATCGGCTTCGCGGCAACGTGGGACGATAGCCTCGTCTTCAGGATGGCGACCGTCATCTCCGACGAGTTTCGCGCGAAGTATCACGAGTACCTTCGACACGACAGCCACCAGCGCTACCAGGGACTCACGATCTGGTCGCCCAACATCAACCTCTTTCGCGATCCCCGCTGGGGACGCGGACAGGAAACCTACGGAGAAGATCCGTTCCTCACGGGACACATCGCAGTTCCGTTCATTCGCGGACTGCAAGGCAACGATCCGAAGTACTTCAAGACCATCGCCACAGTAAAGCACTTCGCTGTGCACTCTGGTCCCGAGCCGGATCGTCACGGCTTCGACGCCATCGTCAGCGCGCGCGATCTGCGCGAGAGCTACCTCCCGCACTTCGAGATGGGCATTCGCGAGGGCGGGGCGTACTCGCTCATGTGCGCGTACAACCGCGTGTACGGAAAGGCCGCCTGCGCGCAGGACCAGCTCGAGCGCGACATCTTGCGCGGCGAATGGAAGTTTCCTGGCTACATCGTCTCCGATTGCGGCGCGATCGACGACATCTATCTGCGACACAAGATCGCTTCCACCGCTGCGGCAGCGGCCGCGATCGCCGTGAAGACAGGCACCGATCTCGATTGCGGACGCGTCTATCCCAATCTCGTCGACGCCGTGAAGCAGGGACTCATCACTGAAGCGCAGATCGACACGTCGGTAAAGCGGCTGTTTGTCGCGCGATTCAAGCTCGGCATGTTCGACGCTCCCGAGAAAGTGAAGTGGGCACAGATCCCGTATTCGGTGCTCGACGCACCCGCGCACAAGCAGCTCGCGCGACAAGTGGCGCGTGAGTCGATCGTGCTTCTCAAGAACACCAGCGCAACGCTGCCACTGCGCAAGACACTCGGCACCATCGCCGTCATCGGCCCCAACGCCGACCAGAAGCGCATGCTGCTCGGCAACTACAACGGCGAGCCGTC
>JBDUCR010000252.1:0-3535 GCA_040003345.1 bacterium | reverse complement strand
TCTCCGCGTCGAGTTCTCGCATCGCCGACTCGTAGTACGGGTCGGGCATCGACAGCTCGCGCGCGGGGCGAGTGCCTGGACTCGTGGCGGGCGCGAAGAAGAAACGAGCCGCGCGGTACAGTCCGTAGCCGAGGAACCCAACGAAAGCGACCTTGAGCGCCAGCAACGCGAGCCCGAGCAATGCGCCGAAGATCCCGAGTGACACGACGAGCACCACGATGCCGAGTGGAATCGCGATCGCGAGCCCGACGATGACCTTGAACAACGTCCACAGAATGCGCATCGATCCTCCGGTCCATGAAAGCCGCCGGCACGAGGCCAGCCGCAGCGATACAATGTCGCTCCAAGTCCCTACGGCGCGGACGCGGAGAAGGTTCACGGTGATCGCGTTCGCGGATGGGTGACGAGGCGCAAAGACGGGCGTCTGCCGCGGATCAGTCCACCGCGCACATCCTTCCGCCGCTTCGACAACAGGAACGGGATGGATCTCCACCGCGGGCTAGGCCAGCTGGACGTCGACAGCACTACCGATTCGTCTGCTCTACCTCGCGCAGAAAAGTCCGCAACGCAGCCAATGTCAGTTCCGGTTTGTCTGCCATCATCATGTGTCCTGCGTCCGGGATGATCGCTACGCGTGCACCCAAGATGCTCTGTTGATACTCGCGGAGTCGATCGGGTCGTGCCTCGTCATATTGGCCGCCGATCAGCAGCACCGGTAACCGAAGCTCGTGCAGGCGCGTGGAGCGGTCGTAATTGCGTAGCGTGCCAGTGGAGCTGAACTCCGAGGGGCCCCACATCGCGTTGTACATCGCCCGGTTTCCTTTAGGGCTCGTCCGGCACTCCGCATAGTGGGCCGCCGCGCCACTGCGAGAGAAATATCGCGCCGAAAAAGTGTCATTCGCTGCGCGATAGGCGGAATCATCGTAGCGGCCAGTCGTCTCCCCAGCGGCGATGGCCTGTTGTTGCTCAGGCGGAAGCTGTGCGACAAGCACCTTAGCGTCTTCAAGCCACTTGGGCGTGCTGAGAAGGGGCGCAGCCAGGATGAGCGAGCGTACGCCCTCCGTACCGTGCGTGAGTACATACTCGGCAGCGACCGCGCCGCCCCACGAGTGTCCGAAGAGATGTAACTCGCGCAGTCCCAACTGCTGGCGGATTGCATCCACTTCGCTGACGAAGTGAGCAAGATTCCAATACGAGCTGTCTGCGGGGCGCTCTGAGTGTCCAGTCCCAAGCTGATCGTAAAAGATCACCGGTCGGTCGATGCCAAGCCTTCCGAGTTCGTTTTCAACGCAACTCACGCCGCCGGGGCCGCCATGAATCACCAGCAGCGGCGTTCCGGGTCCTGAGCCGACGACACGATACCAAAGGCGTCCGCCTGGTACCGAGAGCATCCGTTCTCCCGGGGCAAGTGTCGCGGCGGAGGTATGTCGATCCGGCTCGGCTCGAGGCGAGCACGCGCCGATCGTTAACGCCAAGAGCACGAAGATCGCGTCGCGCATCGCGACACAGTACGCGGCTCGCGCGAGTTCGACCGGAGCATTGCCTGACGTTCCCGAAGGTATTCCAGGCACGTCGTTGCCTGCCGAAGGAGACTGTACAGACTCGGCTTGCTTCATGAGGTTTTCGCGAGCAGGTCGACGAGCTTCCCGCCCATCATCTTCCAGCCATATCGAGCGCCGCCGAAGTTCCGCTTCTGATCCTGCCCGAAGCCCGACTGCACGAGCGACAGATGTGTACCCGCCGCTGTAGCTGTAAGCGTGAACGTCACGACTGTATCAATGCCGGCGACGACCCAAGCGTAACTGAGCTTGCGATGCGGGTCGATCTCCAGGATGCGACAATTCACAACGCCGTCCCAGTTCGGCAATGGCTGTGCAGTGAAAGAGAAGGCTGTTCCCGCCTCGAGCTTGAACCCGACAACGGGCAGGAGCCACTCGGCAAGCAACACGGGGTCGGTGAGCGCGCGCCAGACCTTTTGCGGTTGATGGTGCAAATCGAATTCGAAGGAGATGGTGCCGTTGTTCGATTGCACCGTGCTGTCTTGAACCGTCATTCGCTCACCGTCCTTTCTGCCGAAAGCCATGTGATCAAGTTCATTCGTGAGCTCCTGTGATACGTCGCCCAATGTGGAACGAACACCTCACCGCTGTACTGTGATGTGAAGTGTGAGTCGTGCTCGCGCCATCGCGGACGACTCAGTGCACGCTAGATCGGAGGGCAGCTCCGTGACTATATTTCAGGAGCGGCAAATTGCCTCTGACTCTTTGTTCTTCGCCTCCATGTCTACCACTGATATATCGTCCGACTTCCCGCCGGGACTATCGCAGCCCGCCTTACGAGCCTTTGCGGCGGCTGGCTACCGACGTCTCGCTGACCTTCGACACGTCTCGGAGCGCGATCTCCTGGCGCTTCATGGTGTCGGACCGAAAGCGATTCGGATCTTGCGGCCCGTTCTCGCAGCGCACGGATGGGCGTTCGCTCCGCCTACTCGATCGAAACCCTCCGGCTAACGAGGACGGTGCGCTGCTGGGGAGCTTCAAAGAGACGCGCTCCAATTGATCGATGATGAAGGCGTCACTAGAGCTTGTGTGAGTGCAGGGAGCCGCGCGCCGAGTCGGTGCGTCGCCTGCTTCTCCATGTCGCGATATGCGGCAGCAGAAGCAAGTAGAGACCGGTGACAAGGAGTAGAAGGAGCGGCGCCACCGCTAAGAGGCCGAGCCAGTTTGCGTACTTCCCCCGCACGACGGCGCCAAGGTTCACGACGACCGCAAGCGTAAACGCCATGGACAGCCAGCGGTGAATCTGCCGAAACCATTTGTTCCAGTTCACTGAGAACTCCTCCCGATAAGCCTGCTGCGAAGTGTCTTGGATTGCACCGTCGAACGCGCTGCCACATGCGTCCTGGACTCCATGTCGCAACGGCACGGCGAACAAGTGACCGAAGAGTCGTGCGTGTGACGCGTGAATCGATCGGCTAACTCACCGAGCGGGCGGGCCACTAGCGAGTCTCAGCGCGATTGCGCTGAGCGCGGAACTATCGATATGTGCGCGCTCGAGCATACCTGACCGCGACCGCATACCAACTGTTTTGTGATGAGCCGCTTCTGTGGCGTGACCGTCCGCGTGGCTGCATCTGCAAACGACGCCGCACTGCCGCGCAAAAGAGCGATCCACGAGTGCGACGAGGAATAAGAGAGTAGAGGATACAGCGCGACCTCGCTTCGTCACGCTGTATCGCGTCTCATCACCTCGTCATTGCCATCGTCGAGATGCATGCGCACCGTCCTGCATGGGGAAGCGTGAATGCCTGTCGAGACTCATGCTTCTAGCCATGTATGCGCGTCAACTACCTCGTTATCGCGATTGCGCTATAAAGTCTGCGAAACCAAGGCTCGACACCTCCGTATAAGCGCGCATGGAGAGCGCCCCCCCCAACGGCAAGTCTTTGAGCGCTGACGCCGCCGGCATGCGGCCGCGTGCTGCGTACATACCAGCCCCTGGTAGCAGCGCCATATAGAAGCCGTTGGCGTCAGTC
>JBDUCR010000138.1:0-3537 GCA_040003345.1 bacterium | reverse complement strand
TTGTCATCCCGCAGGAGCGAAGCGAGTTGTCATCCCGCAGGAGCGAAGCGAGTTGTCATCCCGCAGGAGCGAAGCGAGTGTCGGGATCTACCGTCGCCGCGATTATAGCCGCGAGTATCTATATGACCGACAGTCGCTACTGCAATTGCCGATGAAACGTCGCCGGATCACCCGGACCAACCCGCGCGCCGGAGAGTGGCATGCCTCCCCCCTGCGTGTCGAGCTTGAGCGCGGTCGCCTTGCCGCCGTCCATCGTGAACAGCACACGAGTCCCCAGCGCCGACTTCATCCCAAAGCTGGAATCGGGCTGCTTGAGCAACCGCTCTGGCCCCTCACCAAGTCGCTGGATCATCAGCGCGCCGTTCTCGTCGAACACACGATACGTGCGACGATACTGCGCAAACGAGTCATGCAGCTCTGGCGAGATGCGATCGAGCTTGAGCACGAACGTCCCGCTCAATTGTGTTCGCTCCGCAACGCTGGTCGACACATCCGCAAGCGCGCGACCGGGCGCAGGCATCGGTGCCGACGGAAGCGGAGTCAAGCCGAGCATCGCGCGCGCGAGCGCACGCGTGACGGCGTACGCATTCTGTCCTTCCGTGTTGGTCAACACGACGATCGTGAGATGATCATCGGGGAATTCATAGAGACTTCCGCTATAGCCGAATAGCGATCCATGCTGACCGAATCTGCGATGGTCGTCCTCATGGTTGATCGTGAGCGCGAGCCCGTATTGCGCCTTGGGATCCTGCGCGCTCATGTGCGCCGCCGCGCCCTCCGGCGTTTCCATCAACCGAAACGTTTCAGCCTTGATCAACTTGTTCGCTCGTAGTGTCGACCACAGCCGATAGAGATCGCCGGCGGTGCTGCAGAATCGCAGGTCGGCATTGTAGGCCATGTCGTTCTCGTTCGCGTTGACGTATCCGTCACCGAAACGCCGATACGCGTGCGACAGCCCACGCACCATCGAGTAATCGTCGCAGTACGACGTCGACGTCAACTGCGCCGGTGTAAAGATGTTCGCTTGCACATAGTCCGCGAACCGCTGGCCGGACACGCGCTCGACGATCGAGACAAGCAGCTGAAAACCCGAAATCGACCAGTCCCACTTCGTACCGGGCTCGTTCACCCACGTCTTACCGGCATACAGCGCCATGACTTCGTCGAGCGCCTTTGGCAGACGGCTCGTCGCCTCGATCGGATCGCCGAGGTAGTGGTAGTCCACGATGCCGGAGGTGTGGTCGAGCAAGTTGCGGATCGTGACCCTTCGCCCCTGCATCGGAAACTCGGGAATGAATTTCGACACGTTGTCGTCGAGGGAGAGCTTCCCGCGCTCGACGAGCTGCATCACGGCGACACCCGTGAACGGCAACATCGGCCCGACGATGTGATACACCGTCTCATCCTTGGTCGGCGCATCGAGGCCAATGTCTGCAACGCCGTATCCCTTGTGCAGAAGAATTTTTCCGTCGCGCGCCACCAGCACCGACGCGCCGACGACGTGCTGCTCAGCGATGACGCGCTTCGCGATCGCGTCGAGGTCGGGCGGCGTGGTCTGTGCCGAGAGCGCGCGCAATGCGAGCAGGGAGACTGCGGCTGCAATCAGCGGGCGTGACATGGACATAGCGCTGGTATTGGGAAAGTTTGGTGGTGTCAACGTGCACCGCTCGACGCCGATGCCGGCCGAGTCATGCGACGGGGCACGCGATGCTCCTCACAGCCAACGTACGGTGGTCAGGCGTACGCGTCCGCGAAGTACTGACGTACGTCGAGCACGAATGGCTCCGCCATGCCGTCTGGAGCCCATGCAATGCTATCGCTCCGCACGTCAGGCGGCTCCTCGAGGCTGCGCCAGCGTGTGATCGTTCGCTTGATCGGGTCGATCACCCAGTATTCTCCAACCTTCTCCTTCATGTAGAGATCCCGCTTCGTCACATAGTCGTAACGCGGATTGGTTGGCGACACGACCTCCGCCGCGAAAAGCAGGTTGTGCAGCTCGTACGGATACTCCGGACGAACGCCGCCGATACGCCGGATGACATAGACGTCCGGCTGTATTCGATTGCGTTTATGATCGCCGCGTCGAACGTCCGATGGAGAGACCATCGGCTTGCCGACGGCGCTTCCATTCAGGTAGGCGTACAATCGGGTCGCGAGTGCGAGTACAAGATCCTGATGCGACTCGCCCGGCGAAGGAGTCACGAACAGTTCGCCGTCGATGATCTCATACCGCTGCCCATCATCGGGAAGCGCGTCGAGCAGGTCGATGGTCCAATCGGTACGCGCGGCGGACATGCCCATAGTATGAAGCGCTCGGCACGGGAGAAGCAAGTCGGCATCACCGAGTGTACCTGCGCACGTCGGTATCGCCATCATCAGTTCATCGCCGAGGACATCGGTCGCCCACAAGGTAGAGACCCCGCACGCATGCGTGCGGGGTCTCTGACTACGCGCGCAATGCCTACTTCGACGCCGCGGCGAGATCCTTGATCGCCGCCGACATCCAGCGCACGCGCGCCGAATCCTTGGCGCCGCTCGTATCGGCATCCACCTGCTTCGCGAGCGTCGTCAGTGAATTGCGACGCGCTGCACCGCTCTGCTTTTCCGCTGCGGTAAGGGAATTCGAGATCGCTGTCGTACGTGTGGCGGAGAGCCCGCCGTTGCGAACCAGCTGGTCGAGATACGAGCGAACAACAGGAAACGCCGCCGGCCACACGAGCTTCGGTTGGCTTTGCGGATTGTACTCCGTCATATGAATGAGCTTCGCCGCCGCCAGCTCATTCGCCGACAGCTTGTCGCTCGGCATCAGTTCGAGGACGTCGAGTCCGCGCGCCATCTCCGAGGAGTAGATGTAGCCATTCCAGTAATACGCGCCCCACGAGCCGCCAATCGTCCCGCGTGTGCGGCTGTTCGCCGTCGTGTCGCCCGGTGCGGGCGGCGCGTCGACCGGCCCGCGATCGAAGAAGGCAATCTCGAACGGATGATCAGGGTCCGAGAAGTCGCTCACGTCAATGCCGCCCTGATACCAGCCCTGAATCATGATGTCGCGACCCGGCACTGGCAGCAGCCCACCGTTGTGCGACACGCAGTTCTCCTGCGCCGTCTGTGCCGACGGAAGCTTGAAGTACGCGTGCTGCTTGAACTTCTTGTCGGCGCTGATGGTGAGCGTGGTATTGCCGCCCATCTCCATCATGCTCGTCGCCTGGCAGTTCGGCGACGTACCGCCGCCCCACTCGTCGGTGAATACGACCTTCGACCCGTCGTTGCTGAACACCGCCGTGTGCCAGAGCGAGAAATTCGTGTCCGCTGCGGCATCGAGTCGTACCGGCTTTTCCGGATTCGAGATGTCGACGAGCAGGCCATAGCTCGCGCACGCGCCAGCGAGCAGATGCATCGCCGGATATGCCGAGACGTCGTGACAGTTCCTCGGTCCCGTCGGTGCGTCGGGCGCCGCGGCGGCTGCACCAGGTGCAACAGGCCGAGGGGCGCGTTGCGCGCGGCCGAGTGCGTGCGGTGCGGGCGCCATGTTCGTGAAGA
>JBDUCR010000463.1:0-3557 GCA_040003345.1 bacterium | reverse complement strand
CCTTCTCGCTTGCCAAGTATCAGACACTTGCCGACAGCTGATTGCGACGGCCAGTACGCCTTCGCCATCTGCTCACCCACAACAACACTCGGCCCATCTCCCACGGCGAAGGCGCGTCCAGCGAGAACGCGCTGGCCAACGGTCTTGAAGTAGGCCGGCGAAACGGTGACCCGATACGCCCCAGCATCCCCACCGACTTTCGGCAGCGAGTCGCGGTCGGGCAGGAAAACGCCGATCATCGAATAGCCACCCATCGGCCCCTGAGACGCCGAGGCGACACTCTCTACTCCGTCGATACTCGACAAGCGCTCTGTGATCGAGGGCATCGCCGCCTCGATTGCCGGCGTGAGACCACCCTTCTCCGATGTCGCGCTCACGATCAAGGTGCGGTTGACGTCGTATCCGACATCGATGTTCTGCACGTCTCGCAGACTCGACACGAACAACCCCGCGCCAACGAGCAGCACGAACGCCAGCGCAAGCTGCGCGACGAGAAGTGCCGAGCGCATCGGCGAGCGCCGACGTGTCGTCGTCTTGCCGGTCGTTTTGAGTGCAGTGAGGACGTCGGGCTGCCACATGCGCAACGCCGGCGCGAGCCCAACCACGAAACCGACAATCAACGCAGTGCCAACCGCGAACAATGCGGTGCGCATATCCGCCGCGCTGATCGACCAGTGCACGTCAGGCAATAGGAGTCGCCGGATCGCCGTACCTGCCCACGCAGAAAGCACGAGTGACACGACGCCTCCCATCAACGCCAGCAACAGACTTTCCGTGAACAGCTGTCCGAACAATCTCGTTCGCGAAACGCCGAGCGCCCGTCGAATCGCGATCTCTCGCTCGCGCCTGGTGGCGCGTACAAGAAGGAGGTTCGACACGTTTGCCGTTGCGATGAGAAGGATGATCAGCGCAACTCCGCCCAGTCTTAGCGAAATGGAAACTTCCTTTTCTCGCTCAGCGGGTCCAAGTGCGGAAAGTATCGGTCCGGTGCGGATGTCTGCCGTCGAGTCGCCCCAGTTTGCGATCTTGACCGGCCTTACCGCTCGCGAACCGATAGCGACGAATCGATCTTCTGCCGCGGGAGTGTCGAATCGCGCGATCACGTCGAAGCTGCTTTGATATGTGTCGTACCACGGCACCCGCGCTGGTGGGTCAGTGTTGTAATTGCCGAGCGGCATCCAGAGCTCGGAGCGATCGAGGTCGATTCCCGCGAAGGTCTCCGGTGTAACGCCGACAATCGTGACCACTTGATTCTTGATCCGTACAGTTGATCCGATTGCTCGAGGATCACCATTGAACGCACGCTGCCATACCGAATGGCTGATGACGGCCACCGGAGAAGGTGCTTCGATGCGATCTTCGCTCGCGTCGAAGAAGCGTCCGCGCAGTGGACGCACATCGAGCGCACGGAAGTAACCCGTATTGGCGAATACCCGACGCACCGGAATGAGACGACCGTCGGCGTTTACCAGAATGGAATCGTGATCGGAAGTAAAGACGCCGATGCTGACGGCTGGGCCCGCGCTTCTGGCAATCTCCCGTATCTGTGGATAGAGCAGAGTGCGGCTGTTCAATCGACCGGAGGCTTCGGTCGGGCGGACGATCGCAGCGTATACACGACGAACGTTGGCAGCTTTGGCGACGCCTGCCGGCGGTTGCACGAACACCTTGTCGAGAAAGGTGAACATTGCCGCGTTGACGCCCAGCCCGAGACCGAGTGTCAGTACGACGCCGAGAGTGAACCCGGGCGCGCGCGCCAATCCGCGCAGCGTGTAGCGGATGTCCTCACGGACGCGATCAATTGCGTCGATGACACTCATGACCCGACCTCCTGTTTAGCGATCACGCAACTCTAAGGCTCTCACACGAGCGCCCCGACTTCGTGACGTCAGCTAAGCGTTCACGTACGGCACTCGCACCTCGTAATGCGCCGAACGTTCTTCAAAATGCCTGAGGAGCGCCCGTGCGGATGGCGGTACAACCGCACGCTCATAATCGTCACCGGCAAATGAACGAACCGACTCGATCGTGTCAAACCACATCAGCGTCACGAACTCGACCTCGGCGCCAAGCGTCCGACGCAGCAACTCGATGCCATGGAAGCCACGGATTTCACGCTGCGTGATCCCGACAAATACCTCTTCGCGCAGCAGCTGCTCGTACGCGTCGCCATTCTCGGGCGCAGTATATCCTCGCCATATGCGACAGATCAATTCGCGCCTCCCGGTTCCTGAATTAGCCTCGAGCTGATCATCGTAATGACGGCTTCGGCTCCGTGCTCGACTTCAGCACTCCGAGCGTATTCGTGTAGTCTTTCATGAGTGCCGATTCAAAGCTCAAGACGGTCTGCATGTACGCGCTCATGCGTCGGACCGTCGCAAGCATCGCCGCATCCGAGAAATCGAACAGGGGGATATACGAACCGTTGAATGCGTCGAGCTTGGTCTGCAGCGTATACACGTCGGAGAGCGCGCCGATCTGCCGGTAGGGAAGATTCGCCAGGGCACCGGTCGTGATTGCGGTTTGCCACGCAGTCGCGGGCATATCGGGCGGACGAAAGCCCGACCAGATGGGCACCTCGCGCTTCCAGTCGGCATAGCTGTGGATTGTGCCGAGTGAGTCGAGCCGACGTATGGCCGCAGTGAGCGCTTGGTGATAAGAGTACACGTCACGTACGCGCTGCTCATTGCCGCGAATCTCCTGCTCGAAGCTCGCGATCGCTTGTGTCGTCAGCTGCTGCTGCTTTCGTGCGTCAGCCCAGCGACTCGCGGCGAGCGCGAGCAGGACGCTGAACACGATCATCGCGCTTTCGAGGACGAGGTCGGGAATGCTCTTGCGCGTTCGGAAGGAAGACAATTGATCGCCTTGCGAGATCTGGTAGAGACGAAGGCCCACCGACTAATGGTAGACGTGAGAGGTCTGATTCGGATGCGTGCCGAAACCTCCGGTCAGCTCCACCGAGATGAACGGCACACTCAGCGCGTTCGCTCCTGGCAAGACAACAACACGCAGCGCGCAGCACGTACTGGCAACGCGCAACCGCGTCAGCATCCCCAAGTCCCAGGGTCAAGGGGCCCGAGTCGCGCGATACGTGTCATGCGCCACGGACCTTCATCGAACTCAGTACCCACATCCGAAACCGGCTTGACCTGCAACACGATGTGAAGCGTGTCGGCCAGCCGCCACTCGGACTTCGTCGCGCTGCACTGATGCGAGTTGCCGAACAGTTGCGACAGCTCCGACTCCGCCTGCGAAAATGTCGCGGCGTGATTCGCCGGTGTGAGCGCCCAGGTGTTGTACAACTCCACCACAACACTATCCGCGTCGATCTCGGCGCTCTCGGTCATGTCACCACTGCTCGCGCGACACGCCTGATACGGCGGCTGCCAGAACTTGGTCGCGTACGTGCGTCCTGAGACTTCACACGTCGCATCGCCGTGCAGACTCATGAGAGCTACAAGCGGCCCGCTGATATGAGGAGCCGCCTTGGGCTTCTCGTCGTGCTTGCAGGCGAGAGCGGTTAGAAGTACGACGACGGCGGGAAATCGCACGGATGA
>JBDUCR010000523.1:0-3566 GCA_040003345.1 bacterium | reverse complement strand
CGCTCGGTGAGCGCGACGCAGATGTCGAGCACGTGCGCGCCCGAGTCCTGCTGCTCGCGCGCGACTTCGAGAATGCCCTCGTAGTCGTCGGCGAGGAGCAGACGCTTGACCTTGCGTGAGCCCTGCGAGTTGACGCGCTCTCCGACGAGCAGCGGCGCCGGCTCCTGGCGCAGTGTGGTCGCGCGCATCGCGGACGAGACGAGCGCTTCCTGACCGTGCGTCGACCGGGTTGCAGGCGTTGCCTCGCGCACGGCGGTGACGATGCACGCGAGATGCTCCGGCGTCGTGCCACAGCAGCCGCCGACGATGCGCACGCCGAACTGTTCCACGAACTCGCGCAGCATGCCAGCCATCGGCAGTGGCTCGAGCGGATAGATCGCCTCGCCAGTTCCGGTGTTGAGTGGAAGTCCCGCGTTCGGAATGACCGACACCGGCAGCGACGCGTGCTCCGTCATGAAGCGGATCGGCTCACGCATGTGCTCAGGGCCCGTCGAGCAGTTGAGCCCGATGACGTCAACGCGCATCGCCTCGAGCGTCGCTACGGCGCTCGCGATGTCGGTGCCGAGCAGCATGCGACCGCTCGTGTCGAGCGTGATCTGCGCCTGCACGGGAACACGATGTCCCAGTTCGGCGAACAGACGCTCGAAGCCGGTGAGCGCCGCCTTCACCTCGAGAATGTCCTGCGCCGTTTCGACGAGCAGGACGTCGACGCCACCTTCCACGAGGTACTTCGCCTGCCAGTAGTACGTTTCGGCGAGCGCCTCGAAGGTGATGTTGCCGAGCGCGGGATCGCTGCTCGACGGCAGCATGCCGGTGGGCCCGATGGAGCCGGCGACGAAGCGTGGGCGATCGGGAGTCGAATACTTGTCGCAGGCGGCGCGCGCGAGACGCGCGGCATTGACATTGATGTCGTGCGTTTTGTCTTCGAGTCCCCATTCCTTCAGGCGATGCGGCGTGCTCTGGAAGGTGCAGGTTTCCACGACGTCGCAGCCGACGGCGAGAAACGACTCGTGGATCGACTGGATGATGTCGGGCCGGGTGAGCACGAGGTTGTCGTTGCAACCCTCGAGTGCTTTTCCGCCGAAATCCTCGGGCGTGGGGTTGTGGCGCTGGATATTGGTGCCCATCGCGCCGTCGTACACGAGCACGCGATCGCGGAGCGCGAGGAGGTACGGAGGGAGAGCGGACCCGGTTGGGGGCAGATCAATCATTGGTGCACCGACAAAAAAGGAGCCCAAACGCGAAGGCATGAGGGCTCGCGCTTTAGCAGGGGATTAACGTGGCCGCAATTTGCTGGAAATCGCCACGACTAACGATTGTGCCTACGACAGAATAAATACATGGAGGCTCGATGCGGGGCAAGCAGGTGAACGATTCGACCCAGGTGTCCGATACTGCCCTACATGCGTCCCGAAGCCAGCGCGAAGCCAGAGCGTCCTGGGCAAGTCGTCCATGGCGAGACGGCTCGGGCGCTGGCACCGCTTCTCGAGCACGTGCGCGACGGATGCATCTTTGTCGACTACGGGATGCGCGTCGGCTTTCTGAATCTCACCGCGCGCCGCGACATGCTGGCCCGGGGTGCGGATCCGGATCAGTTCCCAGGGAAGTCGCTCTGGACCCTGCTCGACTATCCGCCGCACTTGTCGGCGCGGCTGGCGGTCGAACAAGCCGCTCGCGACCGCACGCCGACGCATTTCACGACGCGCGGAAGCCACGGCGATTACTGGGTTGAAGTCGACGTCGCTCCCATCGATGATGGCTGTCTACTCTACTACCGCGACGCCACCTTCCGCAGTACGGCTGAGGAAGCTCGTGTGGCGTCGGAGAGCCAGCTCCGGCTGACGACGGAGCGGCTTCGCGTGCTGCTGGACGAAGCGCCGCTCGCCGTGATCGTGATCGACAACGAGTCACACGTGCTGCACTGGAATCCTGCTGCTGAAACGATGTTCCAGTGGACGTACAACGAGATCGTCGGACAGAAGCTTCCGCTCATTCCCGACGACGAGCGCGACGCGTACGAACGGAATCTCGACTCCAACTTGCACGGCGGATCACTGCGCGCGAACCCTGCGCGCCACCGGCGAAAGGACGGCGTGGTGCTCGACGTGCAGGTCTCGTCGTCTCCCATGCGCGACGACGGGGGCGCGGTGACCGGCGCCATCGTCATGATTTCCGACGTGACGGCGCATCGAAAGCTCGAAGCGCAGCTGCGAATGGCGCAGAAGATGGAAGCGGTGGGACTACTCGCTGGCGGCGTCGCGCACGACTTCAACAATCTGCTCACCGCGATCAAGGGGTTCACGTCGCTGTTGCAGTTGTCGCTCGAAGGCAACCATCAGTCCGCCGAATTCCTCGGCGAAATCGACAAGGCTGCTGACCGAGCGGCGTCACTCACGGCGCAGCTGCTCGCCTTCAGTCGCCGTCAGTTGCTGCGGCCCGAGCCCATCGATCTCAACGGGCGAGTGCGCGACCTCGATCGCATGTTGCGGGTATTGCTGCGTGACGACGGCATTCTGACGTTGGAGCTCGCGCCCGATCTGAATCGGGTGCTGGCCGATCCGGGACAGATCGAGCAGGTGATTCTGAATCTCGTCGTCAACGCGCGCGACGCGATTACCGGACGCGACGGCGGTACCGTCACCATCCGCACTGTGAACGCAACGTTGACGGACGAATTTGCACAGTGGGGGGTGCTCGACGCGCCTGGTGAATACGTGCGACTCGACATTGTCGACAACGGCAACGGCATGGATCGCGCGACGCAGGCGCGCATCTTCGACCCGTTTTTCACGACGAAGCCAGTGGGCCAGGGCACCGGACTTGGGCTCGCCACTGTATTCGGCATCGTGAAGCAGAGTGGCGGGTACGTCTGGGTGGAAAGCACCCTGGGCGAGGGTTCGGCATTCACGGTGTATTTGCCGAAGGCGAAACAGGATGCACGAGTGAGCGGACCAACGAGCGTGCGGGGCCCTGGTGGCAATGAGCGAATTCTGCTCGTCGAGGACGAGGATTCGGTGCGTCGCGTCGCGCGGCGGGCGCTCGAGCTGCATGGATATCGGATCATCGACGTCGCCGACGGGGCGTCAGCGCTCGTCGCCGCGGCGGAGAACGATATCGACCTCGTGCTCTCCGACGTGATGATGCCCGGCATGCTCGGGACGACGCTCGTGGAGGAGTTGCGTCGTCGGGATCCGAATGTTCGGGTGCTGTTCATGTCCGGCCACAGCGCGGAGATCGTGCGCGATGGGCTACTCGATCCGGCGACGCCGTTTCTCGCGAAGCCATTCACGCCGGCGCAGCTTGCGCAGAAGGTGCGTGATGTGCTCGATCAGAGAGTGTCGCGCTGAGCTCTTCGCGTGAAGTGCGGAACTGCGGACCGGCAATTTACGCAGAGGATTGCAGAGGTCGCAGAGAGCGCGGAGGACTACAGGAGATGCGCTCGAAAATTTGCGCAGCGATTCATATCATGCATCGACGACGTTTCCTCGATGTTTCTGACTTTGTGGTTCCCTCTGCGTTCCTCTGCGGCCTCTGCGGTAAATAATCCGCCGTTCCGCACTTCAATT
>JBDUCR010000486.1:0-12087 GCA_040003345.1 bacterium | reverse complement strand
CCGCGCCGAGGCCGGCTATGATCGCCGCGAAAGTAGATCCCGACACTCGCTCGCGTTGCTCGCTCCTGCGGGATGACAACGAGGGATAGTAGATCCCGACACTCGCTCGCGCTGCTCGCTCCTGCGGGATGACAACGAGGAATGGTGCTCCCGACACTCGCTCGCGTTGCTCGCTCCTGCGGAATGACAATGAAACCGCTCACGCGGTGTCACAGCGCGCCGGTCACGCCGTCTACATGAATATCCCGAACAGCGGAGGATGTCATGAAGATCTTCATCACGGGCGCAACCGGAGTCGTCGGCCGCCGCGCCATACCAATACTCGTCGCCGCCGGTCACGACCTCACTGCCGTCGTGCGCGATCCGGCGCGTCGCGGCGTGCTCGCAAGAAAGGGTGTAACGACAGTCGGCCTCGATCTCTTCGATCGCGACGCGGTGCGACGCGCGATCGATGGACAGGATGTCGTGATCAATCTCGCGACGCACATGCCGTCATCCATGATGACGATGATGCTGCCAGGCGCATTCCGCGAGAACGATCACATTCGTCGCGAGGGCGCGGCAAACCTCGCGAGCGCGGTGCTCGCCGGCAGCGCAGGGCGATTCATACAGGAATCGTTCGCTCCAGTCTACGACGATGGCGGAGCCCGTTGGCTCGACGAAAGCGCGCCAGTACGCCCGGTGCACTACAATCGCACCGTGTTCGATGCCGAGCGTGCAGCGCAGCAGGTCACCGCGGGCGGACGAGTTGGCATCGTGCTTCGCTTCGCGTGGTTCTACGGACCGGACGGCCGCTTCTTTCGCGAAACGGTGAAGATGGTGCGGCGAGGGATGTCACCACTGCCAGGCCGCGCTGATGCGTATTTCTCGTCAATCTCGCACGACGATGCTGCGACGGCCGTCGTTGCGGCGATCGATCTGCCGGCAGGTATCTACAATGTTTGCGACGACGAACCAGCGACGCGGCACGAATACGTCGTTGCACTGGCCGACGCGTTCGGCCTCTCTGCTCCGAAGCCACTGCCCGCATGGATTTCGAAGCTGATGGGCTCCGCGGGAGAACTGTTCTCGCGATCACAGCGGATGTCGAACGCGAAGCTGCGCAGCGAAGGGTGGTCACCAACGCATCCCAACGTGCGCGAAGGATTCGCGGCGGCACGATCTTACGTCGTCTTCAACCCACCCACGAGCTGGCGGAGATAAGCGGAGCTGTCCAGCAAATGACTCGATGCGGTCGTCATCGCTTCGCACGCGGCAGTCTGTTCCTCGGTGCTGGCATTTACCTCGAGCGCAGCCGCCGCGTGGCTTTCCGCGGTTTTCGCGATCCCCTGAAGTCCGGACGCAGCGCTGTTTGCCGCATCCAGGTTGGCCTTCGCCGCGCTCGACACGCCGCCGGCAGCAACGCGGGTGCGTTCGGCGGCGTCTGCGATCGTCGTCAGCGCTGCATCGATGTCGTGCGACACTCGTTCGATTTCCGCCACGCGACCTGCGCTCGATTCCATGGCGCGTGAACTGGCAGTCACACGCTTCGTCACGATGTGCGTCATCTGCACGATGTCGTCGGCAGCGGCCTGCGATTGTTCAGCGAGCTTGCGGACCTCGTCGGCGACCACGGCAAAGCCGCGACCTGCCGCGCCCGCGCGCGCCGCCTCGATAGCGGCGTTGAGTGCGAGCAGGTTGGTCTGTTCAGCAATTGTGCTGACTGTGCGCACGAAGTTGTTGATGTCGGTCGCCGTCGTGTTGAGCTCCATCACTTCGTGCGCGGCCGATTCCACGGTGCGCTTCACGTCTTTCAGGATACCGAGCGCACGTTCCACCTCAATGCGCTTCTCCGATGCGGACGTCTCGATTTCCTGAGCGAGCGCGTTCACTTCTGCCGACCGAGTCATGACGCCGCCTGCAGCATCGCGAATCCCCTGAATCGCTTCATCCACACTACGCAACTGCGCAACCTGACGCTCCGCTCCCTCGGAGACCTCAGCCATGGAGCTCGCCATCTCGTCGGCGGAGACGGATATCTGCTCCGTGACTGAGGCGAGCTCGATCGCCGCGCTGGAGACATTCTCCGCTGTCTGGACCGCGACCGATACGACTTTGGACAGTGAATCACCCGTATGATTCATCGCATCGGCCAGAATCTGAAATTCGCCGGGCAATGTCTGCGTCGTGCGTACAGTGAGGTCGCCTTCGCTCAATGACCGCGCATGCGTGACGAGGAGATTGAGTGGCGTACTGATTGAGCGGACGGTGAAGAAGACAGCGAGCGTCCCGATCACTGCGGCGACAGCGATCAGCAGGAGGAACGCGGTAGAGCGGCGACTCGCGTCGCTCGTGAGCCGATTCGAAACTGCCGCGACCTTTGTGGCTTTCATCTGGCCGAGCGTTGCGATGCTCGCCAGCATACCGGCTACGCTGGTGCGCGCCTTCGTCGCTTCAGCGTGCGCCTCAGCACCGCGACCAAGATCCGCGAGGCGATGCGCCACCGCGAAGCGATTCTCCGTGTCGGAAAATTTGTCGTCGATGCTCGAGACAACTGCGACTTCCTCGCCTTTACGGCTCGCCTCCTCGGTGGTCGACTTGCCGAGTCGCGCATTCATATCGCGCGTGATCTCGTGGGTTGCAATTCCATAGCTGCGGAATGCCGCGAGCGCCGCGGTATCTCTGGTTTCCACATAACGGTCCGCTGCCTCGAGCGCCTGGCCAACGGATGCCGAGAGCTTGTTGCTCTGATCCGCCTCCGTCTGAATCGTTAGCAACGTGGTGCCCACGCCGTCAGCCATCTGCGTGATTGTGCGTCGAGCGACAACGCCCGCGATGACGAGAAGGATGACCAGCACGCCGAAGCCGAGCATCAGGCGATGACGCACTGTGTCGGTTCCGGCAATTCGCACGCGCGGCACGCGGAGTATGGTGCTCACTTGGCTTCCTCGACCACGCGTAGCGCGCCACGCTCGAAGCGCGTCATGACCAGCGTCTTGCCAACCGGATCACCATCGGGCCGGAAGTAGATCGGCCCGGTGACGCCCTGATAGGCGCTTGCCTGATCGAGCGCGGAGAGATAGTCGCGAATCTGTTTGCGATCCGCTCCGTGCACCGCCGCCTGATACATGAGCTTCGTTGCGTCGTACGCGAGAGCGGCATTGAGGTACGGGACCACGCCGAACTTCTGTTTGAACGCGCGCACGAACGCCTGCACTTCCGCGCGCGGAGATTCCAGCGTGAATGGGACACCGGTGAATGCTCCCTCCGCGAGCGGATCGCTGCTCAACCCACTCCAGCCATCACCGAGCAACTCGGCGTCGAGCTGCTGGCGTCGCACTTCTCGCAGAAAAGCGCGGCCGGCGACGTCGCTCGCGGCCGTGAAGATCACATCAGGCTTCTGCTGCTTGTAGAAGGAGACATACGGTTCGAACGGCTGATCGGCCGCATTGTTGATCGGGTCGACGCTCACGACCGTGCCGGTGAACGCTTTTCGAAATGCGTTGACGAGCCCGCGCCCATACGTGTCGTTCTGATAAAGGATTGCGGCGCGCTTGCGACCTCGACGCATGGCGAACCGCGCCATGTCCGCGCCAGTCGTGGAGTCGCTTGCGCTCACGCGAAAGGTCCACTTGGAGATGCCGGTGAGCTCGGGTGACGTGGCGGAGGTGGCCACGGCGGCGAGGTGTCCGTCGTAGATCCGCGCCGCCGCAACCGCAGGTGACGAGTTGACGTGACCAATGACGCCGAGGACATCCGACGAGTCCACGAAGCTCTGCGCAATCCTGCTCGCCTTCTCCCCCGACGCATCGTCGTCCTCGTACCGGACGACAAGCGGACGCTGCTGTCGTTCAGGGAGTGCGTTGATCTCGGCGACCGCGAGCTCGATTCCCCGCTTGTTCATCGTGCCGAATTCCGTCTTCCACGGTCCCGCGGCGCCGAACTTCATGGATGAGGTGGCGCCTTGCGAGCATGCCGAGCAGGCGAGCACCAATACGGGAATCAGCTGCTTCATTCGGTCGGGTAGTAGGCGGTAGTGCGTCGACGGATCGAGACACGCGATAGTAGGACGAGACGTGCGAAGCGCAGGTCACCTTTGCGTTGTTGGGCGAGAGAAAATACCGGGCGTCGGCGGCAGGTGACCGCAGGATGACCACGCGCTGACTCTCGATTCCTAGTATCGGTCTCGGTCGGGGCAGCAATTCCCCTTTCAGCGATACAAGGAGCCTGACAATGACGCATGCTGCAGCACCACGGCCTGCTGAGCTCGTTCATCTGCGTGCGACTGATCGTGCAGGCGCGTGGATCGCGGGCCAATGCATCGCGCTCACCACGCTCGCGCTGTACCTCTCGGCGCAGCCGCATTGGGCGCTCTGGCTCTGGGGTCAGGCGCTCCTCGCCATCGCGATGGTCCAGTGGTTCGCGTTGCTGCACGAGTGCGGACACGAAACGCTCTTCCGCACCAAGCGGCTGCACAGGCCGCTCGGGTACGTCGCCGGCTTCTTCTCGCTCATTCCGTTCTACAACTGGAAGCGCGTCCACGGCCGTCATCACAAATGGACCGGCTGGCAGGACCGCGATCCAACGACAGAAGCACTCGTGCCGCGACCGCTTGGCGTCGCGGAGCGGATTCTCGTCAACGCGTGTTGGAGGTTCTGGATTCCGTTGTTCTCGGTGCTCTACCGCGTGAACAACTTCTGGAATTGGCCGAGGTTGAAGGAGCTTTTCACGAATCCGGCTGAGCGACGACGACTCGCGATCGACATGGTCGGAATGTTCGGCGCATACGTGCTGGTGATCGCCATCACAGGGCCGGTGACGGCGATCCGTCTTTTCGGGGTCGCACTGTTCGCGACGCTGGTTGTCGAGGACATGCTGCTGCTCAGCCAGCACACGCACGTGCCGCAGAACGTGAGTGACGGAAGCGACGTGCGTCCGTTTCCCGCCATCGAGCAGGAAGTCTTCACGCGCTCGCTCGTGTTTCCGCATTGGCTGTCGGTGCTGCTGCTGCACATCGACGCTCACGAGTTGCACCACATGTACCCGTTCGTGCCTGGCTACAAGCTCGGCGCCATCAGCTACGAAACGGAAAACGAAATCGAGTGCTGGACATGGATTCGCCGGGCGCGTGCGCTGCCCGGTGAAGTTTTTCTTTTTCAGAATCGCCTGGAGACGGGCGCTGATATCTGAGGGGTGTGATGACGACAATCGATCCGCTCGTGAGCGCGCTCTTTCTCATCGTTGCGTTCATTCTTGCGGGCCTCGCGCATTCGGCCTGGCTCGCCTCTTCTGCTTCACAGCGTTTCAACGTTCCGATCGACGGCGGCTTGCGGATCCGCGGCCGGCGTCTCTTCGGCGACAACAAGTCCGTGCGCGGCTTCGTGGTGATGGCGCCCGCCGCAGGATTCGCGTTCTGGACGCTCGGCATCTTGCTCGGCGCCGTGTCGCCTGCGTTGCGTGCGAGTCTCTGGCCTTTGAGTAACGGAGGTCTCGCGCTCCTCGGCATCTGGGCAGGACTTGGCTTCATGCTCGGTGAGCTGCCCAACTCGTTCGTGAAGCGACAGCTCGACATTGCACCAGGTGCGCCGGCGCGCGGTCGCGTGGCGAGCGTCGCCAGTTTCATTGCCGACCGACTCGACTCGATCATCGGAATGTTGGTCGCGATCTCCGTCGTGACGCACACGCCTTGGCAGACGTGGGGCTACGTGCTCACGATCGGACCCGGTATTCATCTCTGCTTCAGCGCGTTGCTCTACCGGCTGGGCGTGAAAGCGAGGGCCGCATGACGACGAGCGCAGTGCGGTCTCCATTGGAGCACGCGTCGAATGCCGCGGCGTTCGGTATGCCGCTTCATGTCGAGACGCCGCTGGAAAAGATCGGAGGTAAGGCGCACACACTTGGTCGATTGATGCGGGCCGGCGTGCGCGTACCTCCGGGTTTTGTGCTGACGACCGAGGCGCTCGAAGCCCATCTCGCTGAAGCGCAGCTCGGCGAGCGCATCGCGTCGGCGCCTGATGCGGCGACGATTCGCTCGCTCGTGATGGAAGCGCCGCTTCCTGACGCGCTGCGTGACGAGTTGTTCGCGCGCGCGGAGTCGTTGCTGACGAAGGGTCCGGTGGTCGTCCGCAGCTCAGCAGTGGGCGAGGATTCGGATGCAGCGTCGTTCGCCGGCCAACTCGACTCGGTGCTTCACGTGCGCGATGAGGCGATGCTCGAGCACGCGGTGCTCACGTGTTGGGCCTCATTCTGGTCGGACCGTGCGGTGTTCTATCGCTCGGCGCGCGGAATGGTCGCTGGTGGAATGGGAGTGATCGTGCAGCAGCAGGTGGACGCATGCGCGGCTGGCGTGATGTTCACCGACGACGGCGGCAGTGCGTTGCTCGCGGAATACACATCGGGACTCGGCGACGCGCTGGTGTCCGGCGCAATCGATCCGGCGCGGATCAGGATTGATCGCGTGACGTCCGCCGTGCAGCAGGAGGGCGAGCGAATCCCAGATGCGGATGTGGTGGTGATGGCGCCGACTGGAATTGCGTCGTTGCTGGATGCGGCGCTGAAGCTCGAACGTGTGCTTGGTGCGCCGCAGGACGTCGAGTGGGCGATGACTGCGGATGGCACACTGTTCATCGTGCAGTCGCGGCCGATCACGGCGGCGCTTCATGGCGCTGACGAGTCGCGGCGAACGGGGGAGCTGCAGACTAATCGCGGAGACAGCGCGCGACAGATTGTGTGGTCGAACGCGAACGTCAACGAGAATTTCCCGACGCCGATCTCGCCGCTGCTCTATTCCGTTGCGAGCGCTGGATACACGCACTACTTCCGCAACATTGCGCGCGCTCTCGGTATCTCGCGACGACGAATCGCGGCGATGGAGCCGGCGTTTGCGCGCATCATCGGCGTGCATGGCGCCCGGATGTACTACAATCTGACCAACATTCACGCCGTGATTCGGCTCGCGCCGTTTGGTGATGCACTGGCGTCGAGCTTCGACGCGTTCGTCGGTGCCACCGGTGAGGCGCCATCGACGGGAAATCCTGTCGGATCACGAAGTCGTTTCCGGCAGGCGATGGAAGTTGGCGTCATCGCCGCGCGCACGACGTGGCAATACCTCTTTATCGAAGGACGCATTCGTCGCTTCGAAAGCAGAGCCGACGAGTTTGCAGCGCGCGCGCATCCGTCGCGGCTGTCGTCGCTCTCGATTGCCGAGCTGCGTGGCTTGATCGCGGAATTCATGGCGATTCGCTGCCATGGGTGGAAGGACGCGTCGCTTGCGGATGCGGCGGCGATGGTGTGCTACGGCGCGCTGCAGCGGCTGATCGCGCATACGCTTCCTGGCGGTAACGAGGCGGCGCATACGTCGCTGCTCAAGGCGATCCCTCGTGTCGTCAGCAACGAGCCGGTGCATCGGCTGTGGGCGTTGTCGCGGCTCGTGCGCGCAAACGAGGCGCTCGCGCAGCTGATCGAACACGAGGATCCGGCACTCGCGCTCGACGTCATCGAACGTGATGAACGCTTCGTCGAGTTCAGGAAAGCGTTCAATGCATATCTGGACGAATGGGGATTTCGCTGTTCGTCGGAGCTGATGCTCACGACGCCGAGCTTTCAGGAGGAGCCCGCACCCGTCATTGCGCTGCTGCGATCATACGCGCGGCTCGACGCCGAGTCGCCGGTGGAGGCGATGGCGCGACAGAGTGCAGAGCGGGAGCAGGAGACATCGCGGGCGATGATGGCGTTGTCGTCACAGAGGTTGCCGTACGTGCCCTGGATGACGTGGGCCGCTGTGCTCCGCGTTCTGTTGCCGTGGACGCATGGTGCCATTCGGTATCGCGAACGTGCGCGACTCAAGCAGGCGCTGCTCTACGGCCGATTGCGGCGAGTTGCGCTTGCGATGGGTGATTTGCTCGTGAGTCGCGGCATGCTCGACAAGCGCGACGACATCTTCTGGATGACGGTCTCCGAGCTCGACGAATTGGCGAGTGGTGGAGCGATGTTCGCCGCGAGCACGCGTGAGCTCGTGGCGCTGCGTTCACGAGTGCATGGGACGTTGTCGGAGAGTACGCCGCCTGATTCGTTCACATTACCGGAAGGCGCGTACCTCTCCAACGATACGGCGCGACAAGCAGGCCCCTCAGCCGCTGCGCTCCCACAGGATAGCAATCAGCGACTCGACTTGAAAGGCACGACGGCCTGCACGGGCCGAGTGAAAGGGCGCGCATCAGTGCTGCGCGACGTCACCGAATCAGAGCGGCTCGGCAAGGGCGACATCCTCGTCACCAAGCAGACCGACCCCGGTTGGGGCCCGGTGTTCTTTCTCATCTCGGGACTCGTCATCGAGCGCGGCGGCATGCTCTCGCACGGAGCAATCCTCGCGCGGGAGTTCGGCATTCCGTGCGTGGTCGGTGTGCGCGACGCGACGCGCGTCATTCCCGATGGCGCCACCGTCACCGTCGATGCCGACAAGGGGTGGGTTCATGTCGAGCGTTGACGTGATGCGAGAGTATCTGCGCGAGCGGTACGGAGCGCGACGCTTCGTGCCGCTTGCGTTGATCCTTGCGGGCGTCGGGCTGCTCGCGTCGCCAGATCTTGCACGCGAGACACTCGCGTCAAATTCGCGAACGGTGCTGCGCGGAAGCGTCGTCGCGTATCTGCTCGTGCTCGTCTTCCGCATCTGGGACGATCTCGAAGATCGCGAGCGCGACACGCAGCTGCATCCAGGACGTGTGACTGGACGCATCGCGACTGTCACTCCGCTCATCCTCCTGCTGGCCGTCGTCGCAACGCTTGCGACTGCCGTCGTGCTCACGGGACCGCAGCCCATCATGCGCATGATGGCGCTGGCACTGCTCACGGCAATCATCTCCGTCTGGTACGGCGCGCGAAACGCGCTCACCTCGGCGCCCGCGGCCAATGCTCTCGTCGTGCTCGTGAAGTATCCCGTGTTGGCGAGTGTCACGGCGCCTGCCGCGCTCTGGGATCATGGCGACGGACGCGCCATTCGCATTCTGCTCGCGCTGTATCTGGCTCTCTGCATTCACGAGGCGCTGGACGATCCAGTTCTGCGCCGCTCACTCGGCCGAGGTTCCTCGACATGACCGCCATCGCGCCAAGCCGTGCTTCACATACGTCGAAGTCGATTCCTTCGACGCCCGCATCCGAACCGTTCCAACAGATCGCGTGCTATCTGTGCGGAAGCAGAGCGTGCACGCCGTTCATCGTTGCCGAGGATGACCTGACCGGAAAGCCCGGTCGATTCACCTTCGTCACGTGCAGTGACTGCGGCTTGCGGTATCAGAATCCACGTCTCGTCATCGACGAGGTGCTCCCGTACTACGACGACGAGTACATCGCGCACCGAAAGAAGAGCGATTGGGGTGTGCTCACCGGCTTTTTCAACTGGGTGATGGACCGTCACGACCGGCAGAAGGATGCGCTCGTCAATCGCTACGTGAAGCTCGACGCGAACAGCAACGTGCTCGACGTCGGATGCGCGGTCGGGACCTTTCTGCAGAAGATGCGTGCTCGCTACGACGCGTCGGTCACCGGCGTTGACTTCAAGGATCTCAGCGCGAATCCCGCGCTCGCGAATGTCGACTTCCATTGCGGATTGTTCTACGAGCAGAACTTCGGCACGAAGCGCTTCGATCTCATCACGATGTGGCACTTCCTCGAGCACGACTACGATCCGATGCGAACGCTCCGTACGGCCAGCGAGCTGCTCGCGCCAGGTGGCGTCCTCGTAGTGGAAGTGCCGCGCCTCGACAGCATGACATTTCGCCTGTACGGCGATCGGTGGCCCGGACTGCAGGCGCCGCAGCACACGGTGCTCTATGATCGCGCAACGCTTATTGCCGCGGTGGAGGCATCGGGGCTCGAGTTGGTGGAGCACCTACCCTACGGCGCATTCCCCGCATTCTTCTACTTCTTCGCCGGCGCGGCGTTCAAGATTCTCAAGGGCAAGGGACTCAATCTGTCCCGAGCGATCTATCCGTACTTCCTCGGCCAATTGTTGTTCGCGCCAATCCTCGCGTTCGAGAAGCAACTCAACTTCGCGATGCAGACGGTGGTCTGCCGGAGGAAGTCATGAGCGCCCGGACCGTTGGAGCCGTCGGTGCCCGTGCATCCGCCCCGTCACGACTCGCTGAGAAGGGAGTGTTCATCACGCGCGTCGTGCTGACGCTCGTCATCATGACCGCGGGCTCGCTGTTCATGCTGCTCGTCGCCGTACTGACGCTCTTCATGGCGCGACGACTCTACGCCGAAGTCATCGGCCGAGCGCTCGGCACTGCAATTCTGCGTGTGTGGAACGTTGGGTATCGCGTGCTCGAAACGGCGCCGCGACCTGCCGGACAGCTCGTCTACATCTCCAACCACACGTCGACGCTGGACATCTTCGTGCTGATCGCGCTCGCACTGCCACGCACGCGATTCTTTCTCAGCGGCTTCCTCCGCAAAGTCGTACCGATCGGGATCATCGGATATCTGATCCGCATCTTCTGGACGGTGCCGCAGGAATTTCCCGAAAAACGGACGCGCATCTTCCAGCGCGCAGACCGCATTCTCCGCCGCACCCAGGACTCCGTGTATCTGAGCCCCGAAGGAATGCGCGTCACCACTGGCGAGATCGGCCACTTCAACAAGGGCTCCTTCCACCTCGCCACCAGCCTCGGCGCAACGATCATCCCGCTCTATCTCGCGATTCCGAACGAGACGAACCCTGGCCGAGGATACGACGCGAAGCCCGGGACGATCAACGTGTGGATGCTTCCGCCTATCGACGCGTCGACGTGGAAGGTGGAAGACGTCGAGCACAATCGCGACCGCGTTCACGACTATTTCGTCCGCGTGCACAATGCCGTGCGCGCCGGAATTGTACCAACCACAATCACGATACGCAGTACTGAACAATTGGAGAACGTCCACGCATGACCCAACACTTCAGCACCCTCATCGACCTACTCGAGCTCCGCGCAACTGACCTCGGCGCGAAGCGCGCATACACCTTTCTCGCCGACGGCGAGCGCGAGAGCGACACACTCGACTACGCGGCGCTTGCGACGCAGGCCAGGGCCATCGCAGCTGCGCTCGCCGAACGCGGCGTGAAGCCCGGTGATCGCGCGTTGTTGCTGTACGCGCCTGGCCTCGAGTTCATCGAAGCGTTTTTCGGATGCCTGTATGCGGGAGTGATCGCCGTGCCCGCATACCCGCCGCATCACGCGCAGCTCGCGCGTACGTTGCCGCGACTCCTTGCCGTCACTGCCGATGCAGATGTTGCAATCGTGTTGTCGACGCAAACGATCGCGTCACTGGCCAGCGATCTTGGACGGTTCGCACCGCTGTTCCGGGCATTGCCGTGGCTCGCAACGGATTGCGTCGCGCCCGAGCAGAGCGCCACATGGCGACGACCGGTGGTGAGCTCGGAGTCGCTCGCATTTCTGCAGTACACATCCGGCAGCACGGCGATGCCGAAGGGCGTGATGGTGAGCCACGGCAATCTGCTGCACAACCTCACTGGCCTGAATGCACTCGAGGAGAACGACGCCGAAAGCGTGTCCGTCTCGTGGCTGCCAGTGATTCACGACATGGGACTGATCGAGGGTGTGTTGGTGCCTCTGTACTCAGGCTATCCCGCATACCTGATGTCGCCAGAGTCATTCCTTCAACGACCGTTGCGCTGGCTGCAGGCGATCACGCGCTATCGCGGCACCAACAGTGGCGGACCGAACTTCGCGTACGATCTCTGCGTGCGGAAAAGCACTCCGCCGCAGCGCGAGTTGCTCGACCTCTCGAGCTGGCGCTGCGCGTACAACGGCGCTGAGCCCATTCGCCACGAGACGCTGGTGCGCTTTCATGAGACCTTTCGCTCAACGGGCTTTCGATGGAAGTCGTTCTATCCGGTGTACGGTCTTGCAGAATCGACACTGCTCGTCGCGAGCGGTGGTCGCGATGACGAACCCGTCGTCTGCGACGCCGACACCGATGCGCTCGCGCAGGGACTGCTCCATTCGGCGACGCGCGAAGCGCAGCGAGCAACACCGATCACCGGATGCGGGCCTGTGTGGTCCGAGACGAAAGTACGCATCGTCGATCCGGAGACACGTGTCGTGTGCG
>JBDUCR010000248.1:0-12090 GCA_040003345.1 bacterium | reverse complement strand
CGCCGTCGACTCATCGCGCGCATCGACAATCCTGCCGCGCCACTCGGCGAACGACTCGAGAGTCTGCGCATGCTCCCGCAGACCTCGTGCACAAATGTGCGCGATCTGATGTTCGGCCCGCCCGCCGATGTGGTCAACGCGATCGCGCGTGCAGAGCGAACCATCCCGCGATACCCGTCGGAGAGAGCACTCATCGAGCTTCAGGCGCGCGTGCCCTCGCTGGCAAACACCGATCCGGCGCACGCGTCGTTCTGGTCGCCGGCTCTCAGTGCAGCAAGCGTCGCCGGCACGGTGCTGCACAATCCCCGACTCGCGGAATGCACCGTCATGCTGAGTAGCATGGGTGGTTGGTAGGCGCGCTGCCTTAACACTGCCGGAACTACGGCAACAGCATTTATCGCAGAGGGGAGCAGAGGGAACCGAAGGAGCCGCAGAGAACGCGGAGGAAAGCAACTTCGTGAAGACATGTGCGCATGAATTCATGCGCAGGTATGCGTAGTCCTCTGCGGTCTCTGCGGCTGTTTCAGTTTCTCTGCTCCCCTCTGCGTCAAAATGCAGTTGCAATGCACAGTCGAGAAACCACGGCAGTGCACTATCGCAAACTCCGGCGAATCGCACGGCCGGGCAGCGCATTCGGAACAAGTTCGCCTTTCCGCACGACGAACGTTCCATTCACGAGCACATGCTCGATGCCGTCTGAATACTGCGCCGCATTCTCGAACGTCGACTTGTCGATCACACGGGCAGGATCAAAGATCGTGAGATCCGCATCTGCCCCAACACGCACGCGACCCTTGCGCTTCATCGCAGGATCCATCGCCTCGAGCCGGCGCGCGGGAAGAAGAGTCATCTTGCGCACCGCATCCATCAGCGAGATAACATGCCGCTCGCGCACAAAGCGGCCGAGCACGCGCGCATGCGTGCCCGCACTGCGAGGATGACCAACCGGCTTGCCCTCGGTAATACGAAAGCCACCATCGCTCGCCACCATCACGTGCGGATCGCGATACGCCTGGTCGGCTGCCGCTTCGGGAATCATGAACAGAATCGCCAGCCCGCCCTCCTTGCGGTACTTCGCGAACGACTCGGCCGTGAGCCGCTCGCCCGTCGCGGGCCAGAGAATGTCGCCGTATGTCATCCCGAGACGCTCCTGAAAGCCGGGATCGAACATCGCGCTCTGCAGCATCGTCGCACCGGCGATGTACGGATACGCCTCGGTCGTGACGTCCATTCCTCGCGCACGTGCACCATCAATCAGCGCGAGCAACGTCGGCGTCGCACCAAGTCCCATGCTCGTCACATGGACGACGTGCAACGCGGCACCAGTGGCTGCAGCGTCAGCAATGACTTCCTGCACGCCAGCAATGCCACCCGCCCCTTCGATCAAACCGGCAGAGCGAAGATGCACGAACACGGGAACATGATGCTCCGCCGCGACGACAAAGGCATGACGAACCTCATCGCGCGTCGCAGCAGGCGTGTAGTTGATTCCCATGCCGACGCCGAGCGCGCCTTCGCGAAGACCGGTGGCGAGTCGTGCGTCGAGCTCGGAGAGCTTCGCGGTCGGAATCGGATCGCGCACGAAGTGCCCCACCGCCGAGATGACCTCGACGCCCTCGGCAGTCGAGTCGGCGTCGAGCATCGCGCGTCGCGCGCCCGGATGTCCCACCGACGCGCCGAAGTTGATGCGCGCCTTCCCTACACGGCTCGCATACCACGCCGAGACCGGATACGCACCAATCTCGAGCTCGAGCGCCGTGGTCACTCCGTCACGCGCGAGGAAGCCGTAGTTCACGGCGTCCTGTCCGTGTGAGTGCAGATCGATGAAACCCGGCGCGACGACGAGTCCCTTCGCGTCGACCGTATCACGCGCCGTTGGTATCGATTTGTCGGCGGAGACGAGAACGACGCGCCCGCCGCTGACGCCGACCGTGCGCACCGCGTCGAGCCCACTCTCGGGATCGAGCACTCTCCCGCCGACGAACACGATGTCGAGCGGCGCGGCGCGTTGTGCAAACGCCGGCGCGGCCGCGATCACGAAGAGCGTGCCGACGACACACGCGATTGACGCTCTCGAACTGATCATACGATCTCCACGAGTTGGCGTGAATATGCAGTCCGCCACCCGGTCCACAATCCAATCAGCGTCCTCGGCTACAATGCGTTGTTCAGCGCGCCCAGGGCGGAACGAAAGTCTCGCCCTCTACGCGCGCCTCGCCACCGACCGGCAGTACGGCAACCGCACGAAACGGCTCCGCATACGGATTGGCGAGCGAGAACGCCGTCTCGGGTGGCACGATGAAGCCGCAGCCGGGCTCGAGCTCGTAGTCCACGCCAGCAAGTGTCGCTCGCGCGCGACCCTCGAGCGCCACGAAGATCTCCTCGCGCGTGAGCGAATGCGGAGCGCCATCGGTATTCGGTTCGATCTCGACCATCCACACCGAAGTTTCGGCCGCACCACGACTCGGGGCGGCCAGGCCAGTGAACTTCACGCTCGGCAAGGAAAAGACCGGCGCGTCGGCGGCCGCGATCAGTGGTGATGACACGGTGGGCATTGGATTCTCCGGAACAGGCGGTATCATGAGCTAGTAAACTGCGGTGAATGAAAATGATAAACCAAGGTGAATGAAAATGTCAACGACCGATACTCGACCGACCGATTTCGGTCTGTTGCTCGACTCCGCCTATGCCGCGTTCAAGGACACGCTGCACACGTCGCTCGCCGCGGCGGGATTCGACGATCTCGGGCCGTCGTTCGGCTACGTATTTCGCTCCCTCGCCGACGGTCCGCTCAGCCTCGTGCAGCTCGCTGTCCGACTCGGCATCACGCCGCAAGGCGCCCTCAAGATCGTGACAGAGATGGTCGAGCGCGGATACGTCGGGCGGCAGGACGACACCAAAGACCGACGCGTCCGACTGCTGGTCCTCACCACTCGCGGCAAGGCCGCACTCAGGGCCGCTCGCCGGATACATGCGCAGGTCGAGCGAGATCTCATTGCCGAGTTGGGTGTTGCGCGCGTCGCTGCCGCGCGCGCGGTGTTGGACTCGCTTGCCGACAGCGCCGCCGGTGCGCCAACATCATCGCGCGCCACTCGGCCGTTCTAGCGGCGGTTGTGATCACTTGTGACCCGCATGCCCGATCCGAAGGTATAGCCAGATAGCATGGCGCTCGTACGCCTCGTTCCTCGCTGTCCCGCACTCAGGAGGCACGTGCATCACCTCCCGCTCATTCGTCTTGGTTTCGTGAGCGCGATCGTCGTCGCTCCCATTGCGCGCGCGCAGAACACCACGCGGTTCTCCAGCGCGGTAGATCTCGGCGCACTCATGCAGCGCGACGGCCCGGACCTCTGGCAGAGTACCACTCGCCTCGCGCCGTCACTTCGGCTCGATCAACGATGGACGCAGCTCTCGCTCGATGGCTCGATCGTCAGTTCTGGTCAGAGCGTTATTCTCAATCACGGAACGCTGGACGCCGCATTCTCTCCCGCGCCGATCGGACCACTTCGGCTGAGTGTGAGCGGACGTGCCGAACGTCTGGCGTCGTCAGCCTATACCACACGATCGACACTTACGATGGAGTCGTCCGTGTCATACGCCACTGGTGCGGGTGGCGTGTGGATGGGCACAGCGATGGAGCGGACGCCGAAAATGGACAGTACCATCGCCCACTCACTCATGATGCGCGCCGGATTCTGGCAACAGTTCGGCGAGGCCACGATCAGCGTGACGAGCACATCGCACACGGCGCGACTTGGCGTCGAGCAACAGTCATATACGCAGTACGACAGCATATTCAATCCGAGCAACGGACGGCTGGATTCAATCGTGACATCGATTCACTCGAGCACCAGCAACTCGGCACGCACGCGGCTCTGGTCGGAACTGGAAATCGGCGCAGCATGGGCGCATGGCCCTGTCGCACTCGACGTCGCGTTCGGCGCGCGTCCGGCAGTGGACGTTTTTCCGCGCGCCCTCTGGGGACGCGTCAGTGCCGTCGTACAGGCGACACCGGCGGTTGCATTCATCGGAAGCGCAGGGAATGATCCAGCACGCATCACGATGGGCACACCGCAATCGCGCGTCGCGTCATTGGGCGTGCGACTCTCTTCTGCGTCGCTGCTGCGGCCGGTGCGCTTCATCCCTGCACGTCCCGTCGCGGCCGCATTTGCACTCAAGGCACTCGGCGCCGACGCGTATGTCGTCTCCATTCACGTTCCGCGCGCGCGCACCGTCGAGCTGTCGGGCGACTTCGGTCGCTGGAGCCCTGTCGCACTGAGCGAAACGCATCCGGACACGTGGGAGACCACGCTTACGCTGCCGCCCGGCACGTACCGCATGAACGTGCGCGTAGATGGTGATCAGTGGAAGGCGCCGCCCGGCATGGCGACCGTCGAGGACGAGTTCAATGGAACGGTGGGCATCATCGTCGTGCACTGAGGTGACTTTCGCCGAGGTGCGCAGGTATCACCCGGTGGAGATGACCGATGCAATGCTCGTTCAGAACGTCCTGGGGGGAGATCCAGCCGCATTCACGATGCTGGTGGATCGCCACGCGCCCGTATGCCTGCGCTTCGCCACGCGAATGCTCGGCAGCATCCAGGATGCGGAGGAAGTAACGCAGGAGACGCTCATGCGCGTGCATCGAACGTTGTCGCGCTACGACGCGCAAATGAGCTTTCGCACGTGGATGATGAGCATCCTCGTCAACCGCTGCCGGTCGGCGTTGCTGCATCGCCACCGCCGCACGACACGAGTGATGCTGGACGAAGAAGCGGTAAAGCAGGCAAGCGTGCGCTCGGCGGCGCATGATGTGGAGCTGCGCGATGCGATCGAGCGCGCAGTGGCCCAGCTCGACGCAGGACAACGAGAGGCATTTCTGCTCAAGCATGTCGAGCAGTTGAGCTACGACGAGATCGCGGCGGTGACGGGCGTTGGTCTGTCCGCTCTGAAAATGCGGGTGCAGCGTGCCTGCGATCGCCTGCAACTGCTCCTGGAGGAAGATCGCTATGCCTAGAGACCCCAGAGACGACGAAGATCTGCCACAACCGCTGCGTCGCGCCACCGAGTTGCTCCGTGAGCTGCCTCCAGTGCGCGAGCAATGGCGCCGTGACTTCGACGACAGTCTCGCCGATGATCGTGAGATGGATATCGACAGAGGCAATCGATTCACGCGCCGCGGGTGGACCGTCACTCCGCTGACGGCGATCGCCGCATGCCTGCTGTGCGCCGTGTTGGGCGGGGCGGTCGTGGCAACCTTGCATCGGAGTGGCGACACGAGTCAGACCGCGAGCGTGAAATCACCGTCGCCCGCATCTCAATCCGGCTTGAATGTTCGCTTTGATCTCGTCGCACCTGGAGCGTCGCAGGTAGCGATTGTTGGCGACTTCAATCAGTGGAACGCGGAGTCGCTGCCGATGAGGCGTTCGGCCGACGGAACGCAGTGGGAGATCGAGGTGCGCTTGCCACCAGGTCGGTACACGTACGGATTCGTCGTGGATGGAAAGTTGACGCGCGATCCGCGCGCGCCCGAGGGCGCAGGCGACGACTTCGGCATTCCCAACTCCGTCCGAATGGTATCGCGCGCAGGTGGCTCATTGTGAGCCGATTCGCCCGCGTCGCCATCGTCTTTCTGCTCGCACTCGGCAATCCGCTCGGCGCACAGCAGTCTGTGGGCAGCGCGAGATCGCTGCCTGAACGACTCAGTGCAGAGAGCCGAGCGACGATAGAGCGTGTCGTCGACTCGGCGCGTACTGCGGGTTTGCCTACGGAGCCGATATACGACAAGGTGCTCGAAGGCGTATTGAAGGGAGCGACGGATCAGCGCATCGTGCTCGCGGTGCAGTCGCTCGTGCGCGAGCTCGGAAGTGCGCGCGCGGTGCTTGGCGGTGCGAACAACCCATCGCTGCTCGGCGCAACTGCGAGTGCGCTGCATGCTGGCGTATCGGCGACTGATCTGCGGCGCCTCGTGCATCCGTCTGGCGACGTCTTCGGTGACCCAGCTGTGTTAACGAGTGCGCTCGTCGTTCTCGTCGACATCGTGGCGAAGCGAGTGCCGCCCGGTGTTGCGGTGTCTGCTATCGGCGACTTGCTGCATCGCGGTGCGCCGGAGCGGCAGTTCGTTGCGCTGCGGAGTGAGATCGAGCAGGACATCATCGCGGGTCGTCCGCCGGAAAGCGCATTGCTCGAGCGCACCCGTGCACATCTGCGCTTGCTCGACGCCGATCCTCTTACGTCGAATCCGGCATCACGACGGCCGACACTGCCTCCACACGAAGCAGCGCCGCTCATCCAGTAAGCTGGCGCACGTCGCACAGGGATCACGCCGGAGAGCAACAACTGGCGCGGCGGTCGAGAACTGCGGCGAAAGCATTGTCGCAGCAGTTCTCTGCGGCCTCTGCGGCCGTATCACCTCTGCCATCCTCTGCGTAAATAATTGTTGCCAAGGCAAAACAGCCCGCAGCTCCTTCCATCTGTTCTCCTCGCGAAATAGCGAGCATCGAAGCGAGCCGGTCCGTTGCGCCCGTAAATAAACGCAGCGAGTTGTCGGCTACGCATGCCGATACTGATCCTGTGATCGAGCGAGCGCGCATTCAGCTGCTCCGAATCCAGGAAAAAATGAATTTCAATTCCCGTCTTCATCGGGCTCTTCAAATTCCCCCGCTCACCATCGCGGAGATTGTCGCCAGCGAAGTCGCCGAAAAGCATCTGGCGAAGATGGAAGGACGCTATCGAGGCGTACTCGAGGCAGCGCCTGATGCGATGGTCGTCGTGAATCAGGCCGGCAACATCGTGCTGCTGAACGTCCAGGCGGAAAAGCAGTTTGGCTACCATCGCGATGAGCTCGTCGGTCAGCAGGTCACGAGCATCATCCCCGAAGGTTTTGCCGAGCGACTCATCGCGGACGGCACTCGCAGTGCGGCAGATGCGCTGGCGCAGCAGATCGGCGCGGGGATCGAGCTGTCAGGTCGTCGAAAGGACGGAAGTGAATTCCCGATCGAGATCATGCTCAGCCCTCTCGATAGCGACGACGGCATTCTCATCACGGCCGCGATCCGCAACATCAGCAAGCGCAAAGCGGCGGAAAAGCATCTCGCGCAAATGGAAGGGCGGTATCGCGGACTTCTCGAGGCAGCACCTGACGCGATGGTCGTCGTGAATCAGAACGGCGCGATCGTCCTGCTGAACGTGCAAGCGGAAAAGCAATTCGGATATCATCGCGATGAGCTCGTCGGGCAGCAGGTGGTGAACATCATTCCGAAAGGTTTTGCCGAACGCCTGATCGCAGACGGCACACGAAGCGCGGCAGAGGCTCTCGCGCAACGGATCGGCATGGGCATCGAGCTCTCGGGGCGCAGTAAGGACGGAAGCGAATTTCCGATCGAGATCATGCTCAGCCCTCTCGAGAGCGATGAGGGCATTCTGGTCACGGCGGCAATCCGCAACATCAGCGTGCGCAAGGATGCGGAGCGACATCTCGCACAGATGGAGGGCCGTTATCGCGGGCTGCTGGAAGCCGCGCCAGATGCCATGGTCGTCGTGAGCCAAAGCGGAGAGATCGTCCTGCTGAACGCGCAGGCGGAAAGTCAGTTCGGCTATCGTCGCGATGAGCTGCTCGGCCAACAGGTCAAGAACATCATCCCGGATGGATTCGCCGAGCGACTGGTCTCTGACGCACTCCGGTCCACGGCCGACGCGCTTGCGCAACAAATCGGCACGGGAATAGAGCTCGTGGGACGACGGAAGGACGGAAGCGCATTTCCCATCGAGATCATGTTGAGTCCTCTGCAGAGCCCGGAGGGCATTCTCGTCACGGCCGCCATCCGCAACATCACCGCGCGCAAGAAAGCCGACGCACTGCTGCTGCAGAAGATGGACGAGTTGAACCGCTCGAACGAGGAACTGGAGCAGTTTGCGTACGTCGCGTCACACGATCTGCAGGAACCGCTTCGCATGGTCGCCAGCTATACGCAGCTACTCTCTCGGCGCTACAAGGGAAAGCTCGACGCGGACGGCGACGAGTTCATTGCCTTCGCGGTCGATGGCGCAAGGCGCATGCAGCGCTTGATTCAGGACCTGCTCGCCTTCTCGCGTGTCGGCACGAAGGGAAGAGAGCTGATCGATACGTCGAGCGAGGATGCACTGGACCAGGCGCTCATCAATCTGCGCGGCGCGATTGACGACAGCGGCGCACTGGTGACGCATGATCCACTCCCGAACGTCAAGGCGGACGAGATGCAGCTTGTGCAGCTCTTTCAAAACCTCCTCGGCAACGCCATCAAGTATCAGAATCCCGGCACGCCACTCGTGCACATCGGCGCGATCAGAAGCGTCGGCGGAAAATGGGTGTTCTCGGTGCAGGACAACGGGATCGGAATGGACTCGAAGTATTTCGAGAAAATCTTCGGCATGTTTCAGCGTTTGCACGGGCGCGAAGAATTCGCAGGCACGGGCATTGGACTGGCCATCTGCAAGAAGATCGTCGAGCGGCATGGCAGTTCCATCACGGTCGAGTCGAAGATCGGCCAGGGTTCCGTCTTTCGATTTGCACTGGTCGGGAGCGATAGAAAATGACGAATGCCGTGCGCGAGCGAACGCTCGAAGTCCTTCTGGTCGAAGACAGTCCGGGCGACGTCCGCCTCACGCGGGAAGCATTCCGCGACGCAAACATGCACATCCGTCTGCATGTCGTCACTGATGGCGTCGAGGCGATGACATTCCTGCGACAACAGCAGGCGCATGCGGAATCACCTCGCCCCGATCTCATCCTGCTCGATCTCAACTTACCGAGAATGGACGGCCGCGAAGTACTGGCGCACATCAAGGCGGATGAGGTACTGCGAATGATTCCGACCGTCATTCTCACCACGTCCGAGTCCGAAGCGGACATCATCAGCAGCTATAAGCTCCAGGCGAACTGCTACCTCAGCAAACCCGTCCAGCTGGACGCGTTCGAGAGTCTCGTGCGAAGCATCAACGACTTCTGGCTCATCAAGGTGAAGTTGCCACAGCGTATAGTCGCCGGGTGAGCAAGAAACCCGTCACCATCGTGCTGCTGATTGAAGACAATCCAGGCGACGCACGACTTCTCCGCGAAATGTTCAACGAGCAGCACTCGGACAACATCAAGCTGACGTGTGTGACGCGCATGGACGACGCCACCGCGTACCTCGCGGAAAATGTGGTTGACGCCATTCTGCTCGACCTTGGTCTGCCCGACACGCAGGGAGTCGAAACAGTGCGCCGCGCTCATGCCGCCGCGCTTCATATACCTATCGTGATCCTGACGGGCCTCGACGACGCGCTCGTGGCTGCGCAGGCGCTGAAGGAAGGCGCACAGGACTATCTCATCAAGGGTCAGATCGAGTCGCCCGGACTGATGCGCGCACTGCACTACGCTATCGAGCGCAATACGATGGAAGAGGCGCTGTTCGTCGAACGGGAGCGCGCGCAGGTCACACTCAACTGCATCGCAGACGCAGTTGCGTGCACGGACACATCGGGAAACATCACGTTCCTCAACCTCGTTGCTGAAACGATGACCGGCTGGTCGCTGCTCGAAGCGATCGGACGGCCAATGACTGACGTCTTTCGCGTGTTGGATGGCACGAGACGCCCAGTCGTCGTCGACGTCAGTGAGCTGAGCCCACACAGCGGCACGCGATTGCCGGTGGACTCAATCCTCATTCGTCGGGACCTGACCGAGATTCCCATCGAAGACTCGATCGCATCGATCAATGATCGCGATGGCACACCAAAGGGTGCGGTCATCGTCTTTCGCGACGTCACCGCCGCACGCGCGATGACCCGAGAGATGACCCACTCGGCACAGCATGATTTCCTGACTGGGTTGCCAAATCGAATGCTGCTGAACGATCGGATCAGCCAGGCGATCGCAATGGCGCCGCGTCACAAGAAGCACGTCGCGGTGCTATTCCTCGACCTGGATGGCTTCAAACACATCAACGATTCCCTCGGACATCCCGTCGGCGACAAGGTGCTGCAATCTGTTGCCGAGCGCCTGGTAGCGTGCGTCCGTCACTCGGACACCGTCAGTCGGCAGGGCGGCGATGAGTTCGTGGTGCTGCTGTCGGAATCCGAGCATTGGAAAGACGTCGCCATCACCGCGAAGAGAATGCTGCAGGCAGTGGCAGAGACGCATCACATCGACAATCTCGATCTGCACGTCACGACGAGCATCGGCATGAGTGTGTATCCGGACGACGGCATGGACGCGGAAACGCTGATCAAGAATGCCGACACCGCGATGTATCAGGCCAAGGAGAACGGTCGCCAGAGCTATCGGTTCTTCAAGTCGGAGATGAACGTCCGTGCCGTGGAACGTCAGCTCATCGAGGAAGGCCTGCGTCGAGCGCTCGAACATCAGGAATTCGCACTGTACTACCAACCGAAAATCGATCTGAAGACGGGAGCGATTACCGGCGCAGAAGGATTGATTCGCTGGACCCATCCGACGCGCGGCCTCGTGTCGCCCGCGCAATTCGTTCCGATTGCCGAAGAGTGCGGCCTCATCGTGCCCATTGGTCGCTGGGTTCTGCGCGAAGCGTGCAAGCGGGTCCGAAGCTGGCTGGACGTCGGACTCACCGTGCCCACGATGAGCGTGAACGTCTCGGCAATGGAGTTCCGCGACGAGCACTTCCTCGAGACCGTGTTCGCGATACTCGAGGAGACCGGCATGGAGCCCGGACTGCTCGAGCTCGAGCTCACCGAAAGCGTGTTGATGAAGCGCGTCGAGTCGACAGCGACAATACTTCGCTCGCTGCGTGAGTCGGGAGTGCAGGTGTCAGTCGACGACTTCGGCACTGGTTATTCCAGCCTGAGCTATCTACGCAAGTTTCCCCTCGACGCGCTCAAGATCGATCAGTCATTCATTCGGCAGATCAGCACCGCAGGCGACGATACGACAATCGTGACCGCCGTCATCAACATGGCCCGCAGTCTGGGACTGCGGGTCATCGCTGAAGGTGTGGAAACGATCGAAGAGCTCAAGTTCCTTCAGGCGCATCAGTGCGATGAGGCGCAGGGCTACTACTTCAGCCGACCAGTGCCACCAGACGCGTTCGCGACGATGCTGGCACTCGGCCCTCCGAACAAGATCATGACGCGGCTGGCGGTGCCGGCACTTCCGCACTTTGATGCGCTGTAACGCTCGACGATATCGCGTCACAGCGTGTCACGGCACGTCGCGGAACGTCACAAGGCGGTCGTCGAAATTGCCTTTGGTCTGAAGAGCAGGGCGAAGATCACGAAGATCACGGCCGCGCCAATGGCAGGTACCTGCCAGATCTTCGCCCAATCGTGCGTGACCACCGTGCCATTGGTCGTCGCATAGTGGTTTACGACCATGCCGGACACTGACGCACCGATCAGATAGCCAACGCCGTTGGTCACGAAGTTGATGAAGCCCTGCGCGGCCGCGCGAATCTTTTCACCCGCGCGCTGGTCGGTGTAGATCTGGCCCGCGACGAAGAAGAAATCGTAGCAGACGCCGTGGAGCAGGATGCCCGCGTAAATGAGCCACATCCCCGATCCGCTGTTGCCACTCCCGAACGCGAAGTAGCGGAGCGACCAGGCGAGCATGCCGCCAAGCATGATCCATTTGATGCCGAAGCGACGCAGCGCGAACGGCAGCAGGAGCATGAAGCCGATCTCGGACATCTGTCCGAAGGTCTGGATGAACGCCGGCTCCGGCGCCTTGATCTCGTTCAGAAACGGATTCGTGAATGCGTAGTAGAACTGCAACGGAATGCAGAGCAGGAACGACCCCAGTACAAAGATCAGGAAGTCCGAATTCTTGAGTAGCTGCAATGCATCGAGGCCAAGCGCGTCGCGCACGCTAAACGGCGCGCCGGCCGCTTTCGGTGGCGTGTGCGGCAGCAGCAGCGAGAACAATCCGAGCACGATCGACGCACCGGCCGCGATGCGCATCGGCGTCGCGAGCGCGTCGGCATGGAGTACTTTGCCAACGATGATGCCAGCGACGATCCAGCCGATGGTACCAAGGACGCGGATGATCGGAAAGTCGCGCGCCGCATCGGTGACGTTGTGGAACGAGATCGAGTTCGTGAGCGA
>JBDUCR010000469.1:0-3582 GCA_040003345.1 bacterium | reverse complement strand
TCGCACCGACCTGGGCGTGAAGCGCGGGCGCCATGACGAGCAACAGCGCGAAGAGTACGAGCAGGCGACGGATCATACACTGTGTACGCGTCGTGAACGGCGACTGTTTGGCGCTCGGCCCGCCTGCGGAGATACCTTGCGGGATGAACGAGTCCTGGCCGCTCTCTGTCCTGATTCCCACGTATCGCCGCCTCGATTCGCTCATGCGGACGCTGGACTCGCTGCAGGCGCAGGAAGGGTCGTTCGAGATCATCGTCGTCGACAATGCGGCCGACGAGAATGTGCGCGACGCACTCGGTCGCTTCACCGGCGCGCGCAATCCAGTGCGCTGGATTCCGGAGCCGAGGCTCGGCCTGCTCTACACTCGAAGCAGTGGCGCGATGCACGCGCGCAGTGCGTTGCTCGCCTATGTCGACGACGACGTCACGATTCGGCGCGCGCTGCAGACCGCGTATGGTGTGCGACGGGAAGCGCGGCGCGCTTCCGGCCTCGCGATCGACCATCACGCGACGCGATCGATTCGTGCACACGACGTGGATCTCTTGTTTTTTCCGTCTGTCTCTCGACTGGCGGCCTCCACGCCGTTTCCGTCCATCATCGCGGTGCACGACATTCAACATCGCCTTCAGCCGCATCTGCCCGAGTACGCGCCGCCGGGATTGTGGGATGAGCTCGAGAACATCCTGCGACGCGCGGCGTCGGGGAGCGCACTTCTCGTCGCGGAATCGGAAACGGGGAGAGAGGATTTGCTCGAGGCATATTCGGAGCATGGACTCACCTCTGATCGCGTGATGGTCGTACCGTACGCGGTTCCCGGGTACCTTCGGAAGCGTCCGCTCGAGCACGAAACCGCGCGCGTGCGCGAGACGTTCTCGCTGCCAGAACGCTTTCTCTTCTATCCGGCGAATTTTCTGCCGCACAAGAATCACGCAGTGTTGATCGAGGCGATGGGCGTCATGCGGATGAGATATCAATTGCGGCCGTCGCTCGTGCTGGTGGGAGATCGCGGCGCGGGATTGCGAGCGCGTACGTTCGCGAACGTCATGGAGACGGCTCGGCGCGTCGGTGTCGTTGATCAGATCCGTTACCTCGGCTTCGTTGACGACGACGACCTCGGTGGGATTTTCTCGGCGGCCGATGTGATGGTGATGCCGAGCTCTTTCGGGCCGACCAATCTTCCGATTCTGGAAGCATGGGAGGCGGAGTGTCCGGTGGTGACATCCGATTTGCGGGGCATTCGCGAGATGTGCGGGGATGCCGCGCTACTCGTTGATCCGGGATCGGTGGACGACCTGTGTGAAACGCTGCGCGCGCTGTGGACCGACGCCGACGCGCGCGCCGCGCTCGTGGGTCGAGCGAATATTCGGCTACAGGAATTCTCTCCGTCGAGACTTCGCGATGCGCTCTTTCGCGTGTTCGAGGAGGGAAAGAGGCGAGCGACGGACTGAATGTCGTTGCTCACTGCGCTGCCGCGATTCGCGCGATATGCACGACGACATGGTGTCGTCGCGGCGCTTCGCAAGTCGTACGCGCTCGTGATGATTCGCAGGGCGTACGCGAAGGCGCAGCGACGCGATCGCGCGCAGCAGGGACTCGCGCTCGACCTTGGGAAGGATCCTCGATCGTTGCTCTACCGCATGCCGTCGCCGGTTGCCGGTCTCGAATTGTTGGCGCGCGCGGGAACGACGGACTGGATGGTGTTCCAGCAGATCTTCGTCGAGGGAGAATACGACTTCATCGGTGTGCGCGATGATCCGCGCTCGATTGTCGATTGCGGCGCCAACGTCGGCTACACGACCGCCTGGCTGTTGACGCGCTTTCCTGCTGCGCGATGCATCGCCGTGGAGCCGGATCCGGACAACTTCGCATTGCTGCGGCACAATCTTGTGCAGTTCGGCGATCGGGTCACGCTGCGCAATGAGGCTGTGTGGTCGCACGCGAGCGCATTGCGTCTGGTTCGTGACAACGTACTCGGCGAATGGGGCACGACCGTTCGAGAGTGCAACGATGGTGAAGCGGCAGATGTGGTGGGCGTGGATATGAACGCGCTCATTGCGCTCTCGGGTACGAACGGAATCGATCTGCTCAAGATGGATATTGAAGGCGGCGAGACGGCTGTCTTCGGCGCCAATCCGGAGCGCTGGCTCGATAGGGTGAGAGCATGCATCGTCGAGCTGCATGGCGGCGAGGCGCGTAACGTGTTTCTCGATGCGATGCGAGATGCGGGGTTCACCGTTACCGAGCGCAACGCAATTGCGATTGCGCGACGCACGCGCGACTCATGACGGAGCCCGTCATCACATTCTTCATGATCGTGACGGACCGCGACATGGTGATCGCTGACTATGCGGTGCGCAGTTGTGCGAAGGTCACGACAGTGCCATTCAAGTTGGTGGTCTACAGCAACTGGGTGCTCGCGGCACTTCGCGCCAAGTATTTTCCGCGCTGGCGCGAGCTGCCGTATGTCGAGATCTGGGAGAGCGCGGAGCAGACGGATGATCGCAAGCCGGTCGATCGGCGGCTCTGGGGACCGTTCGAGCTCTGCTATCCGATCTGGGATCGTGAGTTGAAGAAGCTCAGGGCGACGCCGTATCACGCGACGGTAGACGCTGACTTCGAGATCCTCGACGGCGATTTCATCCCGGTGATGCTGCAACGGCTCGAGGAGAATTCGCGACTCATCGCGATGTCGACGGACTACAATCCAAAGATCAACGCCTACTCCGACAGCTATTCAGGAGCCGAGATCACGCTCAATGAACGCTGGCACACGCATTTCTGCATCTACAAGCGTGAAGCGCTCGAGTGTGCCGTCTCGCATGCGTATCGCGCCGAGTCGCAGGAGGGCCCGCTGACGAAGAGTGCGTGGGATGATGCGGGCTACTTTCAGCGCGCGCTCAGGCTGCGTGGGTTCGAGCTCGAGGTGCTCGACGCGAAGTATCGCCGCTCATTCGTTCACTATGGCGCGTTCGGGCAGAATCGCCACATCGATGACAGCAATGTCGCGCTCTATCGACGGTTGCGGATCATGCGGAGAGTCGGGCTCGGTGGCTTCGGTGATCCATTGTCGCGAGGTGCTGCGTTCATCGTGGAGCGCGTCGTCTTCTCGCGCGTTGATCGTCACACGTATGCCGACGGTTGGGCTCAACGTTCTGGCTGAACTGCAACTGACATTGGGGGAACAGCGGATTTTCTGGAAACGGCGGATCGATCTCGAACGGTCGAGAAGTGGATCCGCTCGTTCCAAATGATCCGCTGTTTCTGTGCATTCTTTGGCGAGCTGTCTAAAACCGCGACCGGCGCGTCGAGCGGCGCTTTGCCTGGAACTTCGCGCTCATGCAGTCGCGCTGTCCTCTGCGGCCTCTGCGTTCCTCTCTCTGCATCCTCCGCGTCAAAATGCAGTTGCTTTGTCATTGCCGGCAACGACAGCTTTTGTCGCAGAGGGGCTCAGAGGCAACTGAAACAACCGCAGAGCTCGCAGAGGAGCGCAACTGTGCTGAAATCGATTTGCGTTCCAATCCCGGGATTAGGGCAACCCCTCCGTTATCACGGCACGGGACGACTGCCCCACACCTTGCCCAT
>JBDUCR010000294.1:0-3598 GCA_040003345.1 bacterium | reverse complement strand
CCGTTTTACGCGAGTGGCAGCGGCGCTCCGGTCATTCTGTTCGTCGGCGATTCGCATGCGGAGCAATACTATCCCGCAGTCCAGCACGCGTCAGAATCGCTCGAGCCTGCGCCCTCCGTGATGTTCTCGACGAAGGGCGGCTGTCCGTTTCTTCCCGATCTCGATGTGCGCTATTGCGGCGACGTCTATCGTCGATCTCTCGCGCTCGCGAAAAGTGCGTCAGTGCGACGCGTCGTCATTGCGTCGGTATGGAGTGGTTATGTCGACGAACATTTCGGACGAGATTCTGGTGGTCAAACGATTCTTACGGCGAAGAGCTCGCGAAAGGCGACCGTGCACGACGTCGAGGAATCGTTCCGCACTCTCGCTGCGGACATCGCGACACTGCGATCGCAAGGAAAGGACATCGTCATCATCGCGTCGCACCCTGGCTCGATGAGCGCAGATCCAGCACGCATGGTTGCACCCCTGCGCGTGCGCTTCCGCGCCGCGAGCGTTGCCGCGTTTGCGTCGTCGTTCTCCGCCGTCGATTCAAAGCGTGGTGCGGCGTGGATGGATGGACAGCTCGCCCGCGTTGCTCAATCGACAGGCGCCACACTGATTCATCCAACGGACTTTCTCTGCCCGCACGACAGCTGCATGACGATGGATGAACACGGCGCACCGCTGCGTATCGACGCCGGCCATCTGCGTCCCTTCGCGGTTACTCGCTATATGACGTTCGTTCCCGCGTTGCTGCGTTGAACGTTGTTGAGCGAGCGCAGCAAGTCGAAGCACCTCTATGATTGAACCAACCGAATGCACGGAAACTACGGATTGGAAACAGGAAACTGCTGATCGATCTTGGTCAGTCGGCCGTTGCGGCAGGACTGTCATCGCTCGAGATCGATCAGCCTTTTCATTTTTTCAAATCCGCCCGTACTGTGCATTCGGTTGCTTGCCGGCGCCTGCTTAGAACGTCGGATTGAATGCCAGGATCATCCGCCCATGCGTATCCGGCATGATCGACGCACTGAGGAACATCCGGTCGAGCCGATTGTCAGGATGCGCGTGGCTGTACGACACGACCTTGTACGCCGAGAACACCCCCATGAAGGCGCCAGCGGCGACGTCGCTTGCCCAATGCTGATCGAGCTGAATGCGCGCGAGACCTGGTAAGAGTCCCGCAGCGAACAGAATCGGAGCAACGAACTTCGTCGCGCCCGGATGGCGGCGATGCGTCTCCATCGTGAGTACCGTTGCGATCGCCATGCTCGACGACGTGTGAATCGAAGGGAACGCGCGGAAGTCGAAACTGCTCTTGCCGAAGAATCCCTTGCCGGGATGGAAGTCGTACTGATCCGAGTCATGCGTGACGTATGGTCGCGTCCGGCCCAGCGGCCCGCGGATCAGCTGACTCGCGACGCTTGCGAGAACAACCGATTCCGTAGCGTGCAGGGCGACGTCGGTGACCATCTTCGAGCCAGCAAGTCGCGCGACGCCGTAGGTCGCAATGCCGGCGAGCGTCAAGGTCGTCTCGTTGACCTTGCTGATGTTCAGCGCGAGACGATGCAACGAGCTGTCCCGATTCTGAAACCTCGGCGACTGCGATGATCGTGCGATGTCGACGTCATAATGCGCAACGATTGCCGTACCACCGGCGGCAAGACCCGCCCACAGGAGATCGTTGCGAACAAAGAAGGTCTTGTTCCCAGAACTGGAATCGGCACCCTGCGCATCGGCAGTGTTTCCAACCAGCGCGAAAGAGAGCAGAAGGGTGACGAATGAGCGCACGAAATCACTCCCTGAGGGTAGATGGACGTATCGGGCGATGTGCACTGTGCATGCCGTGTAAATAACGTCGCACCCTATGGACATCGCACGATGTGTACCGCCCAGCTCGCTGATACATGAAAAATCCACAAAGAAATGTGAGCGTGCAGTGAACTCGACAGGCACACTTGGCACCTGCTCTGCGTTACCTTAAAAGCGGACCCCGCATTGAGTTGAATCGGCAGCATCAGCGCCGAGTCGAACTCACAAAAGGAGGGACGCGGATGAGCTACAGAATTTTTACGGACTCGCGAGGCACCGAGTGGCAGACATGGGACGTCGTCCCGCGTCTCGGCGAGCGCCGAGTAAGTGAGAGACGATCGCCCATAGCCAAAGCCGCGCATACGGATCGCCGCATGCGCACCGACCGTCGAGTGCTCGAGGGTCAGCGCGCCGTCTTGACCGCCGGCATGGACGCTGGATGGCTGTGCTTCGAGGCACCAGATGAGAAGCGACGGCTGACTCCAATTCCCGCAGACTGGCAACGCTGCGCTGTCCAGCGCCTCGAGCAGTATTGCTCGCAAGCCACCCGCGCGCGTCGCGTGGCGTCTGGGTTCACTAGTACGAACGAGACGAGGTAGCTGTCGGTCCAGCAGCTGCCGCACGGCATCTTCTCTGAGTGATCATCGCGTTCGCAGTACTCCAAGGCGCCGCGCTCGCGTTGCTCCTCACGCGCCTTTGGCCAGGGCGTCGCAGACTCCCTCCCGTTCCGCCAGCTCCCGACGGCAGCCACGTCGATGCAGTCACGATCCTCCTCGCGACGCTCAACGAAGCGCGTCGCATCGAGCCGTGCCTGGCAGGACTCATGGCGCAAGGTCCAGTAGTGCGCGAGATCCTCGTCGTCGATAGCGGCAGTGACGACGGCACTGTCACGCTCGTGCAAAGCGCGATGCGTCGCGACTCGCGGATTCGTCTTCTTCGCGACGATCCGCTTCCCGATGGCTGGATTGGAAAGGTGTGGGCACTTCAACACGGACTCTCCCACGCAACCACCGATTGGATACTCGGCGTCGATGCCGATATCGAGCCACGACCCGGCATGGTCGAAGGCGCCCTTCGCGCGGCCGATTCGCGAAGGTTCGATGCGGTGTCATTCGCGCCGAGATTCAAGCTGTCCACGATTGCCGAGCGTTGGCTGCAGCCGGCGCTCCTGGTCACGATCGTCTATCGCTTCGGCGCGACTGCAGGTGATGCGGACATCGACGCGGACCGCGTCATGGCGAACGGCCAATGCTTTCTTGCGCGCCGAAGCGTGATGCTCTCCGTCGGCGGATACATCAGTGCGCGCTCTTCCTTTTGCGACGACGTCACGCTCGCACGCCATCTCGCGCGCGCAGGACATCGCGTGGGCTTTCTCGACGGCTCGCGCCTCTATGACGTTCGCTCGTACAGCTCGGCGCGCGAAGCGTGGCGCGAATGGGGACGATCACTCGATCTCAAGGACGCATCGACGCCGGCGCGACAATGGCTGGACGTCGCATTTCTGCTCGTGGTGCAGGGCACGCCGATTCCCGTGCTCATCGTCCTCGTTGCGTTGATGGCATCGGGTACGCCGGCGGAACGCGTTGCTCCGCTGCTTGCGACGAGCGTCTCACTGCTCATCGTGCGCGTGATGCTGCAGCGCGCGCTGGCGGCATCGTACGACCGGCGCGGCATCGCATTCTGGCTGTCGCCATTGGCGGATCCTCTCGCGGCGTTTCGCATTCTCTTATCGACGCTGCGTCGTCCGCGCGAGTGGCGCGGAAGGCACTATCCCGAGCTCCGCAAAGCCTAGCAGGACGTCCGC
>JBDUCR010000010.1:0-37169 GCA_040003345.1 bacterium | reverse complement strand
TATCCAACGACTCGCGATAGTGCACGCAGCCCTTCAGGAATTCCGGCCACTCGGGAACCGTCGGCTGCGGATCCGTGCGCTCCGGCAGAAGTTCCCACAATGCTGGGTGGTGCCAGCATAGCTCCTGACCGGATGAGTCGCGATGCATTCGGATGCCCTGGCGCAATCTGCGCACCTCGGCGATCAGCGCCTCGCGCGACAGGTCGAGTAGATCGTCGTCCACACGTCCTCCATCGATGATGTGGTTCTGCGAATGGGCAGGACGAGAGAATCAGGCCCGCTGCTGTTGCGCAGTACTCACGTCTCCATGACGCTGAACCTCTGGCCTTTCGCTCCGCTGCTTCAAGCCAGCTGCTTCGAGACCGAGATAGTATCTGGTGATGTCGCCCGTCAGACGTCCCAACAGTCCGCCGAACGGCCCCTCGATGTCGAGTGACAGTGACGCTCGGCAACCAAATGCCGTTGGCTCAATCTGGTGCTTCGCGACCACTCGAATTCCCGGCGCGACGCTGATCCACGTAAAGCTTCTGCCGGGCTCGATGGCCGTAACCCTCCACACCGCCGCGGGAAGCTTTGGCTGCCGAATCTTGGCTCGGCGTCCAACTGCCAGTGGACTTCCATCGAGCAGCGTGACGCTCGCGATCGACGCCGTCCATTCGTGCCATCGCTCCACATCAATCATGACTTGCCAGACACGGTCTGCGCTCGCCGCAATGTCAGCGGTACTGCTGAATGATCTCATGAGCTGAATCCAGGTTAGTGCTGTCGCCTCCGTCCAGATCAAACCTCCGAATCCGGGCTGTGGTCACTCGCAGCCGAGGCGCGCACCGATGGAAGTCGTTTCCTGAGCCACCGACTTTGCCCACAATGGCTCATCTCGTCTTCTGCAACATGAAACCACGCCCAGTGCGCGTTGAGCTCCGGTGCAGCCACGAGTGATTGCTCGAGCCACACGTCATCACGCAACGCGAGCGCGCGACAGCTGCCGACCCGACCGGCCGACGTTCAGCCTCCGCCCGGAACTTCGCTCACGTGTCCACCAACAACGCGCCACTGATCACTGTCTTCTCGCGCCCACACGCGCGTGTAGCGGTACGTGCCTCGCACAAGGGCGCCACCAACTTCGACAGCAAGTTTGGCGCGCAACGCGACCACGGCGACGTCGCTCGCGACTCGGCGAATGCGAAGCTCTTCCGGCTCGTGAGTGCGAAAGCGCACGACACCGGAGCCATGTGCCGCGAGATCCTGTGCCTTGGTGCCAAGTTGGCCGTCGGGGCCGGTGAATAGCAGGTCGTCGGAGATGAGGCGGTCGAGTACGACTATGTCCGCGTCGAGCTGCGCAGCGCGAATCAGCGCTTCGAGCTCGACAATTTCGGCGTCGGGCGCACCGACGAGAACGGCGTTCATTGCTGCAACGTCTGGTTGAGTCATGGTGTCGTGTGCTTGTTCCATGTCAGTGTTCCATCACCAGCATCGCTGGTGCGACCAACTGAACAGTATCCGTCGACGAGCCTTGAGACGTCAAGGTTGGTAGCGACCTGTCGGCGCGACGAGCGATGCGCAGCGACGCGGCGGCCGATGCAACGCCGAGTATGCTCCCCATCGGAACGAGCGAAAGCACAGGACGAAGGGCGACAGGAAGAGCAATTGCCAATACCGGCAGCAGCGCGAGCGGCAGGATCGCTCCGCCGAGTGCGCCCCAGCCGGTGACGCGTTCCATCGAGAGCGCGTCGAGCGAGTGCTTCCGCCGTTCCGCGAACGAGAGAACGAGCGCGAATGCTGCACCGCTTACCGCACCGAAGACGCCCCATCGCATCGTAGCTCCGAGCACAACGCCGCGCGGCAGAACGCCCCGAGGGACAAAGAGCCATGCGACGCCTGCGAGCGTCAGGCCAACGATTGCCCATGCTACGCCCCACGTGAGCGCCATGCCGAACATTCCGCGCAAGCGTCGATTCATGATCGCACCTCCCGAGTGCGTAGATCGTCGCCAAAATCAACATGCGGCTCGACACCGCCGCGAAGGCGGTGAATCAACTCCTCGTCCATGTACTCATAGTCGTCTGGAATGTGCAGACACACGACTTGCTTCGCACTGATCTCTTCCCGGAACTTCCGCTGCAGCCGTTCGACGTGGCGCTTCTCCATGACGAAAATGAGATCGGCCCAGCCGAGGTGTCCGGCTGTTACGCGAATTCGCGCGCCCTCCTCCGTGCCGGCGGAGCGCACCTGATGTCCACCCTCCCCGTCAAAGACTGTTTCTGCGGTGAGGCTGCGCAGCCGATTCTGGCTGCAGACGAAGAGCACCTTCATCGCGAACTGATCGTCGTCCGCTACGTGGCGCTGAGCATTTGAGGCGGTTCGTTGCGGCCACGGCGCGCGAAGAGCCACGCGAACGTGATGGCGATCAGCGCCATTGGGATGCCTCCCACGAACACATACGAGAAATAGCGAGCGAAAAGAGTGTCCCCCTTCGGCGTGATGGAGTACGTGCCGGCCGCGCGCGCTTGATCGTGTTGCGTCGCGATCGACAGTGAGTCGGCCGCACCACCTACATGCGAGCGCGCATCGAGTGCGGCCGCTCTGCGCTCAAGCCGACTGCGATCGCCAGCGACGAGTTGTCGAGCGAGCAGCGCGGAGCCGACTATCAGCAGCGCCTGAATCGCGATCCCTGTAACCCACAGCGTTAGGATTCGCCGGCCGGACCAGGTGCGAAGCGACATGAAGCCTCCTCTCGAGAATCGCGCCGCTGGATGAAACAGTAACTCGCTCGGCGTCATCTCAAATTTGGCGTGCCGCGCAGCCTTGGCGATAGTGATATCCCCTCGCTCGACGTCATTACGCGCCGGCTCCGCGTTAAAACACGCGGAAACCGACGGAGAGCGGAGCATACCAGGTGCTCTCCCCAAACTCGTTGCTCCACCTCAGGAACCGTGCGTGACCCACGATGCCGCAATGCGACATTAGACGAACCGACATGTTCGCGTCGATGAACCGGCCGCGCGTGGAATACTGGGCAACCCCCGCCGAAACGCCTCCGAGAACGTTTCCTCTGGCCGCGGTTGCGCCGAGGGCGATCGCGTTGCCCTGAGGAAGAGTGTAGTCTCGATAACACCCACCACGTGGCGCACTTTCACAGCCTCTCTCAGCGCCTTGCCAACCGAAGCCACCATCTGGCGTGTGCTCGATCGTAAGCGTGGGCCGAATCGCTCCAGCTGTACCAAGTCGCACGGTCGCTGCCATACGAACGAGGTCGCTACCGTTGCTCCGGTACGCCGCGCTTGCAGTTTGGCCGGTGTGGGCGCCTGCGCCAGCAGTAATCTCCGCGGAGAGCAACGGGACGCTCTGCCCGTGCAGGAGCGCCGGGACGAACACGAGCAATGCAGAGAACAAAGCAGTGGCGTGCATCGTCACCTCGAGAGGTCATGGTTGGCGCAACCCATCCAGTTCGAACGGCTGCGTAGATCGTTAGCCGAACCTGCTGGTGCGCTACGGCGTCACTATCACGATCGAAGGGCTCGCTCGGGATGACAGTTCGGTTAGCGCCCGGCCAGCAGCTTTTCAAACAGCTCGATCGCACGCGGATCTCTGCTCTGCCGAGAGATGCCAGATTGCGTCCTTGCGCAGCTTCACGCTTTTCGACTCGCGCACCACGCGAATGAGGCCGGGAATGCCCTCGCCATTCGGGCGCTGCGCGAGGAAGAAGAGCGCGTCGCTTCGCACCGATGTCTGCGCATCATCATCCGCCGCCACCGCGTCGAGGCCTGCCGTCGCCGCCGCACTCGCCTCCTGGCTTACCCAGAATAGCGACGCCTTGCGTGACGCCTCCGACGCGCCGTTGTCGCGCGCGATCTCGATCAGTCTGCGCCAGATGATCGCGCCATCAGCGATCGCGGCGCCCATGATCGCGTTGTCCGCTGAGCGACCGTTAAGCTCCGGCGCGATCGCGAGGAGGTACCGCGTAGCGTCAGCGGGGGCAACCGCACCAAGATCGCTCTCGGCGCGATCGGTCTTGCCGCCGACGCTCACGCGCACGTCCGTCACCTTTCCATTCGCACGACTTACAATGACGCGCACCGGCCCTTGCTCGCAGATGTATTGCTCGCCGTTTACGCGACGGCCGATGCTGATTCCCGAACGAGTCGTGCGCGTCATCCACCCCGTCGACGAATCGTCGCTGATGGTGATGTTCTGCCCGTTGCCGCAGACGTTCCGCCGCGCAGGGAACTCGAAGCCAACGGTTCCTCGCGATGCTCCGATGCGATTCTCCAGCGACTGTGCAGCGGAGAGCTGCGACGCACTGGCAACCATGACGAGACCAATCAGCGCGCGCCGACGCGGCGACATTATCAATGTGCTCATGGCGTCACGATCTCCTCGAGCGCCTTCAGGGCGCGTGGATCCTTCGACTGCGAGATGTGAAAGAGCGCGTCCTTGCGAAGCTCGGGGCTCGGATCGCTCTTCGCGATCGCGATGAGCTTGTCGAGCGACGCCGCATCATGACGCTGTGCGATGTGAAAGAGGATCTCCTTCTTCAGTTGCACTGGCACACGATCGTACACGTCGGTCAGCTCCGTTCCGCCCGACTTGCTCGACGCGAGGTGAAAGAGCGCATTCTTCCGCTGCTCGATATTCTCCTTCGGATCGACGATTACGCCCGTCAACCACTTGTTCGTCTCGGGACCCGGGCGTGATGCGATGTGGAACATGATGTCCGAGCGAAGCTTCTGGTCGCTGACCTTGGCATATGCGTCCTTGATCCACGCATCGCCATCGTCGTGCGTTTGCGCCAGCTGAAAGATCGCGTCGTCGCGCAGTGGCACCGGTGCATCGGACAGCGCGAAGACTCTGAGGATCTTCCGCGCGCGCTCCGTTCCGATCTGCGCGAGCGCAAACAACGCGTTCTGACGGACGCCGCGCTCGTCGCTGTGCAGCAGCAGATCCTCCAGCGCATCCACCGCCGCATCGCTCTTCGCCTGCGAGAGATGAAACACCGCATCCTGTCTCACTTCCGGATTCGGATCACCCTTCGCCACGTCTAGCAGCATCTTCTCCCGCTCCGATCCCGACTTCTGTGCGAGAATGAACAGCGCATTCTTCCGCAGCGACGTCGAGCACGCGTCGCGGCGCGCCAACACTTTTTTCAGCAACGGCACCACGCGCTCGTTGTCCATCTGCTGCAGCGCATCGAGCGCGGCGACCTGCATTTCCATGTCGCGACACGATTTGTCGCCTGCCGTGCCCTGCGCCGCACTGTTCACATCCCGCTGCGCAGTGGCGTCACCACGCTTCGCCTGCTCGCCTTTGATACGAATCAGCAGCGCTTCCGCGTCGCCGCGCGTTCCCGCGTTCGGATATCGTTTGCCCTGACTCTCGAGTGCGTCGACCGCGTCGTCCAGAATGCCGGCGCGATAGAGCGCAAAGCCCTTCCAGTACAGCGCATCCGGCGCATACTCGGATTTTGGAAAGCGCGACGCAATGGACTCGAACAATCTCGCGGCCGTCTCGTACTCCTTCTGCGTGAGCGCACGACGCGCCGCGCGGTACAGCGAGTCCGCGGGATCGGCATCCTGCCACGCCGGCTGGGGTGTCGTCGCCCACCGGCGCACCATGCTCGAGGGGTCCTGCGTGTAATCCACACTGAGCATCGCGGAGAGCGCGACGGCAAACAGCATCACCTTCATTTTCGTCTCCATTCAGGTTCCGGCTGACTGCGCCGGCAGTGTCGTGCGAATGCGCGGGAGGATATTCCCCTGGCGCATCGTTTCATCGAGTAGTTGCACGTCCATCGAAGGGCGCGATTTTGGCAGCGCAGAGATTTCCGCAAGCAGCAGCTCGAGATCTTCGAGCAACCGTTCGGTCGCTGGCGACCGATCCGTCGACGCCCCAAGCAACAATCGCGTCCGCGCCAGCAACTCTCGGCTCCGATCACGCAGTTCTGCGTCCGTGTGTCCGCTCTTGAGATCAGCGCGAAACTCCGTGAGGAAAATCTCGGTCTCTGCGAGATGCTCCATCGTCGAGGCACGTGCGTGTGCCGCCGTGCGAACGGAATCGTTCATTGCGTCGCGACGAACGGGAGCCGTTGCGACGGAGACCACGGGCTGCGCAGTCCATCGGCCAACGCTTACGCCGATCACCATCGCCGCGGCGATCCCGACACCAATCGCAATCCATGCACGCCGCGGCGTGATCCGTCGAATGGCGCGCGGCCGAATCGCGTCGGCCACGTCGGACTCGATGCGTGACCAGATCGCATCGGTCGGTGGCGTGACCGAAGCATTGTAGTCCTTCGCTTCGCGACGCAGAAAGTCGTCGAACTTGTTGTCGTCAGGCACTGGCCCATTCTCCTTCGAATTCCCGAAGCGCACTGCGCAGCTTCGCACGCGCCCCGGAGAGTCTCGCTTTCGACGTGCCGTTCGGAATGCCGAGCAGCGCGCCGATCTCGTCGTGATTGTGTCCTTCCACTTCGTGCAGCACGAACACCGATCGATAGATGTCCGGGAGCGCGTCGATTGCCGCGTAGAGCTTCGTCTTCAAATCCGGTTCCGCGTGTCGTCGCTCGTCGAGCACATGATCCGCTTCCTCGATGTCGCCATATCTCGCCCGCGCTCGCTTGCGACCGCGAATCACATTGAGCGCCACGGACATCGTGATCCGGTGCACCCATGTTCCAAACTGCGACTCGCCGCGAAATCGTTCCAGCGAGCGGAACGCGCGCACGAACGCATCCTGCGCGACCTCCTGCGCCAGCGCGTCGTCGCCCGTCATGCGCATGGCAAGCCGATGTACTGCGCCAATGTGTGCGTCGTAGAGCTGGCGTGCGGCCGACATGTCTCCGGTGCGCACCCGCTCGATCAGCTCTGTCTCTTGCACGCGGGTGGGGGCTCCGGAGGGTTCATCATATTGACTCCGGGTCGGCGGGGACCGTTGGGTCCTTCCCTTCCCTGAGTCCGTTCTCATGTGCGCGTCTTGTCACGGACAACGCATTCGCGTCAACGCGCTCAATCCGGAAGCTGAAGCAAAGCTCGCCTCGGCGGATCGCACGGCGCGACGCACCGCACAAAGCGCCGGCGAGACGTCGCGCGAATCGCAGCTGAGCGATCGGCTTCGGGCGGATCGTCCGGCGTCGGCACCAGCGCCAGCGGCCGGAGCGCCAGCCGCTCGGCCAGGAGCGGGCACGCCTGCTGCTGGTACGCCGCCGGCCGGCGCACAAACGCCAGCAACTCCACCCGCTGCCACACCGCCAGCAGCAACCCCACCGGCCGCCCACGCTGCTCCTGCCAAAGGAGGAACAACTGGCAACACCGCGACACCGCCAGCCCACTCGGGCGCTTCCGTCGCTCGTCACTGAGCCGATAAGCGACCGTCCCTCTATTGCGCCAGCACCGACGCTCTCAAGCTCTTGATGGTTCGCGCGAAGACACTGCAGTCACCAGTGCCGGCGCACACGATGAGCGCGCCTTCGATGCGAACCACAAAGTCTTCGGCTCGAACACGTGCGACTGCCTTAGATAGCCCGGCCTCGACGCAGATGGCCTCGACGGCATTCATCCAGGCCGCGAAGGCTCGCTGCACTGGACGTCGAAAACGCGCACTATCCACACTGGCACACAACCGCTCGAACAAGCAGGCCTTCCGCCCGCCTTCATAGAAGACATCAAGGGCATCGAGCATCGCGCTCAGCTTTTTCGCAGGCGGGCGTGCCGACCGGAGTGGCTCGTAAAGGCTCGTCTCGAGCAGCTGATCCAGGTGCGCCAACACCTGCTCGGCCATGTCTTCCTTGCCGCCAGGAAAATAGTGATACAGGCTGGACTTCATGAGCCCAGTGGCCGCCGACAGTTCCGCCAGCGACGCCCCTTCGTAACCCCTGTCGCGAAATGTGTCCAACAGTCGCTCGAGGACGTCGTTCTTCGACAACACTGGCGCGGGCATGCGTTACGGGCTTCGGGGATTGAACGGACTCGGCTCGATGAGCGTCCACTGCATCTTAGCGGGCAATGGGAACTCCAACCATCGCTCGACACTGAACGACCAGTACCGCCCAGTTCCGCTCGTCGGCAATCGTGCATCTTCGGCTCCGAAGTCCGAACGCGCCGAGCCGGTAAGAGACAGCACCCTGTTACGATCGAAGTCAATGAACGCGAGGCCGGCACGTTCGTCGACGTCGAAGTTCCCGAGCGTCTGGAACATGCTGTTGCCGGGATAGTCGGGAATCCTCAGCATGCGTTCGTCGTCGATGTGCACAAAGCCAGGCTTCCCGCCGCGATGCGAGACGTCCAACCCTCGCACGGGATGAATGCTCGCGACGAACATCGTGTCGGCTTGCGCAACAAAGCGCCGGCGAGGCGCGTCAAGCGCGCGACCGCTTTCCTCCTGTTCGGGGACGTTGGCAACAACGTCGTAGGCGCGCTGGCGTCGCTGGATGTACTTGAGGCAATTCCCGAACACTTCCTGCACGTCGAGTTCGACGCCAGCCGCATCAGCGCGGCGCACGCGGCCGTTGATGCGCATCCGTCGGCGCGTGGCAAAGTCGATGACCAGGACGCCCAGCGGCTCATCCGTCCGGATCGCGCCTCGCACGGGATCAATGGAACGCGTGTGGTTGAGCGCCGAATTGATCTCGACGCTCGTGCCATCGCCGTGACTGCTGATGAATCCAGGTATTCCACACCACATCGATGCCCAGAGCGCGCCGTCGGACCCTTCCGCGGAAACGGCCACAACGCCCTGTTGACTGAGAAAGGCGCGAGCGCCGTCAACGAGGCGATCGCCAATCATCGTCTCGCGACGGCGTGCGATCGCGCGCTCGCCAGCGCGCTCCTGCACGGCGATCTCGCCCGCGTGATAGACACCTTCCTCTGTCATGTGTCGCCTAGAAAATGAGCACTGGGCCGTCGGCGAGGAACCCAACGAGACTCGGCAGCCCCGCCGTTCCGGGGACTGCATTGGTCGCGAGCAGCGACAACCCCGCCTGCTCCACGTCGGCGAGCGCGCCGAACACAGTGGCGCACGCAGGGGATGCACCCGCTACCGTATCGACGACGGCGTTGTACAACCCGTGGGCAGGATGGTCGGGCTTTGCCAGCACGCCGGGCCACCGCGTGCCGGTGCCCTGGAACACGACTTGTGCTGGGCGTTGTTGCTGCTTGAAGTCGAGGGCTGCGGCAAGTGCGTTGAACACTCGACCCAGCGCTTCTTCTCCGCCGTTGGGGTCGGATAGAACGATGATGGTGGTCTTCGACATGAGGTTTCGTGGTGTGTATGTTTGGTATTGTACCGAACGATCGGTACAATACCGATGAAAGCTCCCTCCGTCAAGCCGTCGCCAAACAGTAGTTCCTTCATGAACTCAACGCTGAACGGATCCAGCGGGCTCAGCGCGGAGGCCGCCAATGTCGTGCGTGAGGTGAACGTCGCACTGACGACGAACGATTATTACCTTGGCGGCATGCCTCGTAGCGTGTTGGGCGAATTCAATGGTAGTTCTGTTGCAGCGTACTACTACGCGTTCTCCGCATCCCTCGACCTGATCGCGGCGGATCTCTACTTCTCGGACGAGCCGTACGGCGCGTACGCAGCTGACTGGATACTCAATGCCTCGGACGACCTCTTCTACTTCGACGAGGATTGGTGTCGCGCTGTCAACTCTAGCGCGGGCTCCTACGGAGTATGCGGTCCCAACGATGAACTGGTACCGGTGTGGTCGCAAAGGAGCGCCGCCGGTACCGAGGTGGATGTTTCAGGAGCCCCAGTTCATTTATCCGAGACCGACATCGGCGCAGCCGTGATCGGCCCCGTATTCGAGACGTACTTTGGCCTTTCTCGCCACTAAGCGCTTCAGCGCGTTGATGCATGTCATGTTGGCAATCGCCGGCATGGCATGCATTGGCGCGATGGGCTGCAACCTACTTGATCGTGTCACCGGCACAACATCGAAGGCGACTGTCCTGTGGCACATCGGAGGAGGTGCTGCGCCCGGGCCGCCGGCCTTCGACGGCACGAGTGCGTACTTTCTTACCAACGATCATCACGTCATCGCCCTCGCTCCGGCCTCAGGCACAGAGCGATGGCGATCGTTGACCGACCCTCGCCCTGACGCGACTTACGGGCTCGGTGGCTGTCTGGTCAGCGGATCAGTAGTAGTCTGTGGAGACGAAGACATTGTCGCGTTTCGTCGGTCCGATGGCGCATTTGCGTGGAGATATCACGCGACACTCGGCTACTCACCGGGAGCGTATCAGTTCAAGGAGCATAACGGGAGCATTTACGCGGGCTCGCCGTCGGGAACAATGTACGCGATCGACGCAGAAAGCGGATCGCTGCGGTGGGCCACGCAGGTCATCACGGATACGAGCTACCTGACCTCGATTACTCAGCTCTCGGTGGATGACGATATTGTCGTGGGGGCGATCACCCGTTTCACCAAACCAAGTCTCGGCGGTGTCGCTGCCCTTGATGCACGGACGGGTCAAATCCGATGGAACGTAAGCTTCCCGCGCATCGCCCCCGACTCGCTGACGGATGGGAAGAGTACTGCCTTGTGGCAGCAGATTGTTTTTGGATCGAGTATGGACGGACGCATTTGGGCACTTGACCGTTCCACGGGCGCGCCACTCTGGTGGTTCCGCGGCGTTGGAACGTCAGAGGAGAAGCCCGTTCATGCGTGGGGAGCCGACGTCCGTTCCATCGTTGTTCATGGCAACACGTTGTATGCCGCATCGAACTCGGGATGGTTCATAGCGTACGACCTTGCGCAGCAAAAGGAAGCGTGGCGCGTCGGTGCGGGTAACGGATCAGCGAATGCGTCGCCGATTGTGTACGACGATCAGTCGGTGTATGTCATACATGCGAACGGTCATCTCAACGCATTTTCAGCGACGGAGCCGCTTGTGCGGTGGGACGTCGGTACGTTCGCCGAAGGATTGTTTGCGACCGTTGCCGTTGGCAGCGACCGGGTGTTCGCGTCCGGCGTGACGGGCTACTGGGCTTTCAGGAAGTAGCGTGCTGGCTGGTACTCAACGCACACGGAGAGCAGATCCCGCCACTCGCTTGGCTCATGCGGGATGACAGATCACGTTCGCGTTGCGTCCACCGGTTGCATTCACCGGCGACGACGCCGATGGTCACTGCACGAGTCGGAGGAGGTAGCGCGCATTCGGTGAAAGCAACGCGTTCGCCGTTGGCGTCACTCGCTTTCCGGCTTGCGGTCCTGACTTCGCAGCGAGCTCACTCAGGAGTGCCGTGCAACGTGACACGGCACCGGATGAGTTGCCGGCCGAGACGGCGCTGGCGATGGCATCCAGTTTCGTCCGCAGGCTGGTGCACACACTGGTTTGGGTGATCCATCCTTCACTGCAGCTTCGATCGAGAAAGGCACGTACTCGCCTCAACTGGGATGTCGCCGAGCGGCCGCTTGGTACTGGTACAATGCTCACGGTAATCCCAAAGGTCGCCCACTCGCGCATCTAGTCTTGGTGCTCCCCGTCGTCCACCGTGTCGCGCATCACACTGAGGTCCGGCACAGCCATGAATTGCACGAGGTCTGTGACACCGACCGCTCACATGTGCAGAGGAGTCGTGGCCTCGCCGGCATCAAGGTCGACGTCGTTGGCAGTCCAAATTGCGATGCGCTCATCGCCATGCAGCGTCGAGGTATGCCACTCGTGCCGATCGACAGGCTTGCTCAGCTGCGTCGGCGATACGGACGTCACCAGAGCAAAGGTCATCAAGCCCTCCGGACTGTTCGCATCGTTTCTCACGACGTATGCGATATCAACAGTGTCGCCTCGCGCCGTGTACGACTTTACCGTCACAGTCACCTTGAGTCGCGTCGCCGAAGTCGGCTGTGCGCCGAGATCCCCCTTCATGCAGAGCACGATCGTGAGCATTTGCATAAAGAATCGCGGGCCAACGTTGCTCATGTGCATTTGGGCGATGATTTCGAGGAATGGCAATCGCATTTCTCCTCGGCAGTCTGCGCACCAAGATTTGGTCGCCGGCCTTCTTGAATTTACACCGCATGCGCCTCGTGCTCGGCACCACAACCCGGTCTCCATGAAGAATGTGTGGCATGCCGCCGATACTCATCCGAGCAGACCAACTCGCGAGGCGCTCGATGGCTCTCCGCTCTTTTGTCGATGCAGATGGTCACGCATGGGACATCTGGGAAGTCCACATGAACATGATCGATCGCCGGCGACTCATCGACCGGCGATCCGTTCCACGTTCCTCGTTTGAGAGAAGACTCGGCGATTTCGTCGCATGGCTCACCGCCCGCCGGAAAGGACGTTCGTGGCTTGTGCTCCGGAGTGCGCTCGGACGTTGGCGTTTGGCGCCCGTTCCATACGATTGGGAGCGGCTGAGCGACGTCGGACTCCAGCAGCTCATCGCTCGCGCAGTGCGGGTGAACCAGACGGTCCTTCCTAAGAGTATTGGAGTAGGGATGGATTTTCGGAGCTAGCTGGAGTCGCCCGCCGCCGCTCAGCTGGATTGGACGCCGTGGCGATCGCCGAGGACACGCACGCGCGTCAGGGCGACGTCCGGAAATTAGCGACCGTACTTCTTCAGCGCCGCCATGAGTCGCTCACGCGGCAATGCGTACACGCGGTAATCGTCCGCGCCCGTCATCGTCTCGCCGGCAAGCAGTGTATTGACGATGGCTTCTTCCGTTGCTTGCACGGTCGCATAGAAGAGCGCGTTCATGCGCGGGTTGGGCAGCATGTCCACCTTCGCGACGTCCGGTGCGTTCGCCGCGTGCGCATTGGCCGTCGAAAACGCGACGAAGATATCACCCGAGCCGTTTCCGCCGAAGCCGCCCGACCGTCCGATGCCAAGCGCAACGCGCGTGACGAGTCGCTTGAGCTGATGCGGAAGCAGCGGCGCATCAGTCGCAACGACGACGATGATCGAGCCCAGCTCGGCGTCGTTCACATCGCCAGTCGACGCACCGCGCACACCTTCGCACCGGCGCACGCGCGGCCGCAGCGTCGTATCCGCACTCGCGACACAGGGCATGAGGTCCGTGATCTCCTGTCCCACCGGAACGCCGGCGACACGAAGGTCCTGCCGCGATCCAAAATTGCACTGCACGAGCACGCCCACGGTGAATCCGCCGTCACGCACTTCGAGCCGTCGGGACGACGTGCCGATTCCGCCCTTGAATCCGAGACAGACCATGCCGGTGCCACCACCAACAGGCCCTTCCTGCACCGGACCGGCCTTCGCCGAATTGAGCGCGGCGAGCACGTGCTCACTCTTCACGTGAAAGCCGTTGATGTCGTTCAAGCCACCATCGTACGTCTCGGCGACAACGGGCAGTCCCCACGGCTGCAGACCAGGCCGCGATACCTGCCACTGCAGAATTCCATCTCGCACCACGCCGACGCTGTGCGTGTTGGTGATCGCAACCGGCCCTTCGAGGATTCCTGATTCCTGCAACCACGTCGTGCCGGTCATCTCGCCGTTTCCGTTCAGCGTGAACCACGCGCCAAATACAGGATCGGCGCTGTCCTTGCCGCGCGGATGAACCACGGTCACTCCCGTGCGCACAGGCCCTTTACCGACGACGAGCCGTCCGGATCCCGAGATGAGCGTCGTGTGTCCAACCTCCACGCCGGCGACGTCGGTGATCGCATCGAGCTGGCCTGGCGTTCCACCGATCAGCGTCGAGATGCCAAGCTCGCGTGCGCGCGGATTCTGTGCCGGCAATGGCGCAGCGAGCACGATGACGAGACTGAATACGACGGCGTGGCGACGACTCATGGCTGACTCCGACTCGAGAACGGGAAGAATGGTGCGCTGCTACATCCAGGCGTCGAGCAGAAGCCCGCCGCTAAGGAAGGTAAATTCGAAAGCGCAGGCCCTCGCCGCCGCCAAGTCCTTCCGGTTTGCGAAAGCGCTCGACGAGCTCGCCGCCGTTCGCCTCGATCACCTTTCGCGATGCGACGTTTTCGACATTCGTCGTAACCTCGACGAACGCGAGCCCCTGTTCCTTCGCGTCGGGGAGAAATAATCCCAGCGCACGCGTTGCGTAGCCATTGCCTCGCTTCCACGGTACGACCGAATATCCCATGTGGCCGAGACAGTGCGGAGGAAGATCGGTGGTCCCGGGCTGCCAGCGAAATCCGATGCTCCCACAGAATTCCCCATCCCACATCCACTTGTGATATCCCGGCAGCCGAGGGACGAGGCTGCCATCCGGCAGCGCGATCGGTGGCCCTTTCGCGTCGCGATCAACCAGCGCGGCAAGAAAGTCATCGGAGTCGCGCGCGATGTGCTCGAGCTCTTCGGCGGTTGCTTGCGGTCGCAAATTATCCGGAGACCAGCCCTGCTCTAATGCATGGACGTAGCTCGGGAGATAAGACGTTTCAGGCCAGACAAGCTGCATGTGTTGTGCTCATTCCTGGAAACCTGTCACAACGCGATTTCGTGCGATCGAAAGACGAACTGGACGTATGATGGCTCAACAGGAAGCTGCGGAGTCGTTCGAGATCGTCCGCGCCGATGAGGTCCACGTGCGCATCTACGAGAACCTGCCAGACAGCCTCGTTGTCGGGAGTTGCCCAGAAACGAACTCGCCTTCCCTGCCGGTGTGCGACACGGACCACGCGCGCAAGCTCTCGTCGCTCCGATTCGGACATGGGCCCGTCGCCCTTCCACTTGGTGATCTGATCCCACGAATCGCTGATCAGCGGCATGAGCATGCGCGAAGGTGGCACTGCGCCGCGCAGATCAGGCAGTCGTCCATCGAGTCCCGCAAAGCGCACGCGCGCGTTCCGCATTGCGCCAATCGCGCGCTCGCCCGAGATCACAGCGACGACAGGACCCTCGATCACGAGACTTCCTGCGCTGATCGTGAAGAGATCCGCATATCGGCGAAGGAGGGAATCCAGCACCACATACGTCGATTCTGCGTTCGACTTCACATCGATGAGCAACGTGAGCGGCTGGCTGCCCGCGTACGCACGCCCGCCGTGCTGCTGCACGTACGTTCGCAACGGCGCGAGGTAGAGTGTTTCCAGCGTTCGCGCTGCATCGACGCTGTCTCGACTGTGGGCGACGAGCAGTTGTCCGCCCACGAGGTACACGTCTGCCTCTACGCTGTTAAACCCCAACTCGAGCGCGCCGAATAGCGGGCGGGCATGCACGTAGTCGTTGTGGGCGTGGGCGTGCTCGAGCGGCGTGGCCTGGCCGGACGCGCACAGCGGTAGGGCGAGCAGCAGCACGAGAACCCGCCATCGCGCCGGTGGGCTGAAGCAGACCCAGCCAAGGAATCGCAAGCGATGGCGTCGAGTGAACGGCAGCGGGTGAGGCGCGGAATCATTGAGCATGGAAGCGAATATCCGTACGCGTTCCGTGGGCGCAAGGAAGAGGCATGTACCAGCGTGATCAACGCCGAGCAGGGTTGCTCGCCACCAAGCCGTGTGCCAAACCCGTTCAGACGCCGATGATAAAGAGGTTGGTTGGCGCTCTGGCCGTTGCTGACCGATGAATGATGCGTCGGGTACGTAACGACCTCAGTGAGCCTATGCTCCGCAGATCCGCCAATCGCGCGAACGCATGTGTAGTATCAACTCCGACGCGTACGCGTGTTTCTGTGCTTCGCGCGTTTGCGACATTGCTGATAGTGCTCTCCGCATCGCACGCGGAGGCACAGAAGCTCCAGTTCCGGCAGCTGACTCCGGACGACGGACTGCTCAGCTCCCAGATCGACGTCATCACGCAAGACAGTCGCGGTTTCATGTGGCTCGGCAGCTTTCGCGGACTGAGTCGCTACGACGGTTATTCGTTCATCGTCTACCGCCACAAGACGGACGATACGACGAGCCTCGCCGACAATCACGTGAACTCGGTCTACGAGGATCACGAACGGAACCTCTGGGTCGGCACGAACGCTGGTCTGTCGCAATACGATCGTGCGCATGAAGCATTCAGGAGCTACCGTGTCACGCCATCGGAAACGTTGTCCGTGCAAGTCATGTACGAGGCGCGCGGCAAGCTGCTCGTCGGCACGAATCGCGGTCTTTACGAGTTCGATCGCAAGTCAGGTAAGGCGGCGCCATTCGCCGCGGCAACGTTCGCGAAGCTCTCGGTCTGGGCCATCTACGAAGATCGGCGCGGACGGCTTTGGTTCGGTACGGAGACCGCCGGCGCAATCGCGCTGGATTCCGCGTCCGGCTCAGCGCACAGCTGGACCAACGATCAGTCGAAGCCGACGAGCCTACCTGGCAAGGACGTTCGCGGATTCAGCGAAGATGCATCGGGCGCGATGTGGGTCTCGTCATACGATGGCGGGCTCGCGCGTCTCGACGTTGCGACCGGCATTGCCACTCGCTTCACGATCGATCCCAGCGATCCGTTGTTGAGCGCAAGCAAGCATGTGCGGGCCCTGCTGCCGGATGGTGTTCGCGGCTTGTGGGTCGGCACGGAAAACGGCGGACTCGATTACTTCGACTTCGCGACGCATCAGTTCAAGCACAACCGGTTCGACCCGAACAACCCTTCGGGGATCAACAACAACTCGGTGTGGACGGTCTTTCGCGATCAGAGTGGCTCGCTCTGGATCGGCACGTGGGCGGGCGGTATCAATATCACCAAACAAAATGGCGAAGCCATTCGCCGCTTTCGCTCGGTCGCTGGCGATGCGAACAGCCTGAGCTTCAACTCGGTGATGAGTTTCGCGGAGGACGCCAGGGGCGGCATGTGGGTGGCCACCGATGGCGGCGGATTGAATCGCTTCGATCGATCGACGGGACGCTTTACGCGATTCAACTCACACACCGCCAACCTCAACTCGGACGCTGTGCTCGCCATCGCCGAGGATCGCGCGGGGATGTTGTGGATTGGCACGTGGGCGGGAGGGATGAGCCGCTTCGATCCAAAGACGGGGCAGTTCACGGCGTTCACCAACAAGAACAGCGGCGTCGCATCAATTGGCATTTTTTCGCTGCATACCGATCGTGCCGGTGTGTTGTGGATCGGCACGTGGCACGAGGGACTTCAGCGATACGACCCTGCGCATGGCGGCTTCACGACATTTCCCATCAGTCAGGTCGAGAGTCCCATTCACGCGATCGTCGAAGCGAGCGACGGACACCTGATGCTCGCCACGGAGTCCGGAGGCTTCGTCATCTTCGATCCGCGCACGTCGACGAAGAAGACCTACCTCGCCGGGAAGGACGGGATCAGCAGCAATCAGGTGACGTCCGTGCTGGAGGGCGAGCCGGGCATCGTGTGGATCGGTACATCCGCGGGACTCGACCGGCTCGACCGGAACACGAACGTGATCACGCACTTCACCGATGCCGATGGTCTTGCGAGCTCGTATATCTCCGCACTCACGCTCGACGCACAGCATCAGTTGTGGGTCAGCGGAGATCGCGGGCTCACGCGCTTCGATCCAAAGACGAAAAAGGGCAAGATCTACACGGCCGTCGACGGACTGCAGGGCACCGAATTCAATGGTAGCTCGGCGTTCCGCTCGCGTGACGGCACGCTCTACTTCGGCGGACCGCAGGGCTTCAACACGCTGCGACCCGACAGCATCGTCCAGAACACGCACATTCCGCAGATCGCGATTACAGGACTGCAGCTGTTCAGCAAGCCGGTGCTCATTGGTGCGAAGGGCTCACCGCTCGAGACGAGCATCACTGTCGCCAAGCGGCTTGACCTCGCGCACAAACAATCCGTGTTCACGATCGAGTTCGCGGCGCTCGACTTCGTGGCGTCGCAACGGAATCAATATGCGTACAAACTGGAGGGCCTCGACAAGGAGTGGAACGAGATCGGGACCAAGCGCTCGGCGTCGTACACGAACCTGCCAGCGGGGAGCTACACCTTTCGCGTGAAAGGCTCGAACAACGACGAGGTGTGGAATACGGAAGGTGCGTCGCTGGTCATTCATGTCGCGCCACCATTCTGGGCATCGTGGTGGTTTCGGACGCTTCTTCTCATCGCGGCGATCGCCGCCGCGCGGTACGCGCTTCGTGCGTCGCGTGCGCGCCGCGAAAACCTCGAGCGCGTGAACGTGACCCTGGCCGAAGCTGCAGAGCGAGATCGACGCTCGCAGCAATACCTCGAGCGAAACGTGCTCGAGGTGCTCGGCGCCATGGAACGCTTTTCAGCCGGCGATCTCGCCGTTTCACTTCCCGTTGAAAAGGATGATGCCATTGGCAAGCTTCGCGATGGTTTCAATACGGCCGTTGCGAACATTCACGCGATGGTCAAGCAAGTACGCGATGTACTCGACGCAACCGTCACGACGAGTCGGCACATTCACGGCCAGACGATCGAGTTGTCGCGTGGGGCGGAGGAACAGATCGACCAGGCGCTCGTCGTAGCGAGTGCGGCGCAGCAGATGACCGAATCTGCCGCGGCAAATTCGCGATCGATCGCCGAGGCGTCGGAGATCGCGCGCCGTTCGGGTACGGAAGCGCAGGCGGGAGGCATCATCGTGCGCGAAACGTTCGCAGGCATGGACGATATGGTGACGACCGTCAGCACCTCGGCAGCAAGCGTGGCGACGCTCGGCGAGAGCAGTGAGCAGATCAGCGCGATTACTCGCGTAATCGAGCAGATCAGTCAGCAGGCCGAGCTTCTGTCGCTCAATGCTGCCATCGAGGCGGCGCATGCGGGCCAGCACGGTCGTTCATTCGCTGTGGTGGCAACGGAGATGAGGCATCTCGCGGAGCGCACAGCCACTGCGGCGAGCGAGATCGCGAAAGTCATCACGAAGAACGAGCATGAGGTGTCGACGGCGGTCAAGGCGATGACGAGCGTGAGCGGACAGATGGAGCGTGGTCGAGAAATGGTTGAGAAGGCAGGCGCGGCGCTCGACGGCATCATCGACAACGCCGATCTGATGCTGGCGTGCATTCAGCAGGCGAGTTCGTCGAGCGAGGAGCAGTCGGCGGCGACGGTGCACATCACCGAGAACGTCGAGACGATCTCGCGTGTCACGCACCAGGCCGTGCGCGGCAACCAGACGATCGCGACATCCGTGAAGGAGCTGAGCGCTCTCATCGAGGATCTGCAGCAGCGCGTCTCGCGCTTTCAGCTGGCGGATGACGTCGTTGTCATCGCGGACTCGGCGGTCGTGATCAGCGCGTTCCCTTTTTTAAATCCGTAGGTACGGGCATTCCTCTGCGACCTCCAGTGTCGACAGAGGCATGGCACGCGCGCACGTACTCATGTCCAGCCATCCGAATCACGGAAGTCCGGCACCATCCGCGCCGACCCAGTCGTACGTCCACTCTCGACCCATCGCTCGCCAGCGCTCTGGGTAGACCGTACTCTGCCAATCGAGCGGCTCCGCGAGCGGTTGCGGTACCGCTGCTAACGCCAGCGCGGCCTTGAGATCACTTCGCTGCTCTCGTCCGAGCGCAGCCGGGTCGAGCGACACGAACAGCATCGTGCCGCTGCGCGCTAAGACATCGAGCCACATGCGATTCTGCGCCCACGGAATCGCGTTCGTCACGCCCACGCAATCCGCGTCGGCGACGTAGAACGCACCGTGCTGCGCGCCGCGGAAGGCGAGCGAGTTCACACCCATCTTTCTCGCACGCGACCACTCCGTGCCACTCGTGTCGTCACCGACGCGACACATCTCGAAGAGGCCCGCCGAGAGGTGGCTGACAGTGTTGCAGCCGATGACGAGACTGTCGCCAGCACCGCTGCGAATCGTCGAGTAGAGGTGATTGATGATCTCGGCCGTCGTGCGCGACGGGCCGGATGCGAACGTCCAACCATCGCGCGTCATCGCGGCGCCCATCTGGAAGCCCCAGCGGCCGAAGATGTCGTACGTCGTATAGTCGTGCTTGATCAGTTCGAAGCCCCACTGGCGAAGGCGCGCCATGTCGTCGCCAATCTTCTTGCGCACCTCCGGCACGGTGGGATCGAGATACGCATGATCTCGTGGAAGCCGCCACGCCTCCGGCGCATCGGCCATCGCCTGCAGTGGACGAATCCATATTCCTGCGCGCGCGCCAGCACGGCGAATGTCGCTCGCGAGGCCGGGCATGTCGCGAAACTTCTCGTTGCCGCGATCCCATGTGCCCACGCCGGTCTTGCTCGTTCCACGCTCCGGTTGCCACCCATCATCGATCACAGCAAACGGCCGATTCGCCGAAGATGGCGATAGCTCGACGATGTGATGCGCGTCGGTGAGAACGCTCTCTGCGCTGTTCTTTCCGTATGCCCAGTACCAATCATTGCTGCCATAGACGGGCTGCGATGGCAGCCGCGGAGCCGCACACATTTGCCGACAGAACGCGTGCACCGCCGCGAACGCCGACTCGCCCGCATGACCCGCGCGACAGACGACGTCACAGACGTCGAGCACGCGGTCGCCAAGTTGTACGCCGACGCCTCCGCTGCGTACGTCGGTCCAGAGGCTGAGGCCCTGGTGATCCACCTGCCAGAAGCAGAACGCACGTGCTCCCGTGCGAACTCCGTAAGAATGGGTGAGGGAGCCGTCGTACGTCGCTGTGTACCACGGCATCACGCGATCGGGCACCCATGACCGCCACTCGAGATCACCGTATCCGCGTTCCCATGCGTCGCCAAGTATGAGGCGGGTGTCGTTCAGACGTCCGCGCCAGCGGAGGTGGATGCGCTGAATCGCCAATGCTGGCGACGCGAGCGAGACACGCATTGCATCGCGGCTCTCTGCTGTCGTTACGACGACGCCATTGTTCGTCCAGCGTCCACCGCTCTCGTGCACGAGGCGGAGGTGGCCAGTCGCTGCCTGCACCGTGACGCTGTCCGGCGCGCGATGGAGGTCGAGAAAGCTGCGTGGTGGCGAGAGCGGCGCAGAATGCGGGATGATGTTCGAGCTCGGCAACGAGATACCGGCGGCCACCAATGCCGCGTGCTCGATGAATTCACGGCGAGACGTCATTCAGCTCTCCAGTGTAGCGCCATTTTGATCGACTACGACGTATCTCCTTCGGCATACTCCGATTCGTTTGCGCACGACGACAACTAGCTCGCGGCGAGCATACCGTTTCGTATCACGTGCGTCGGTTTCGGTGATACGGGGCTTACTTTGAGCGCCTTCTCGAGTGCCTCACGAAGCGTGACTGTCTGCGCGCGCAACCGTCGCAGGCGAGCGACTCTGTTTCCCGCCGTCGTGTACCGCTGTGTGAGCAACACCTCGAGCCGCGCGTCGCGGCGCAGGGGTCCGGTTGAGGGCGCCGGCCCAACGGGCTTTGCCCACCATAACCGAAGGGGTGACGGAAAATCGACGAAGGCCGAGAGAAAGTTGGCGACGCCAACTGACTCGAAGATCCGCAGTGCCTGGATCTTTGCGTCGAGCTGGCCAGTGTACGTCACGATCGTGCTGCGCAATGCGGCATCGCGAATGAGGTTGATGTCGCCCGACTGGGTGAGCGCGTTGTACGCGCCGGTGAGCGGCTCGAATGTCGACATGTACGCCGACCAGGCGAGCCACACCGCGACCGAGTCGTTCGGCAGCGTCGTCGTCGGCGCGGCGAAGTCTCGTCGCAGTGTACCGTCGATGACCATGGTGGAGCTATCCTCGAAGATCGCCTGTGCGATGATGCGCTCGTTTTCGCGCGTGGTCGCAAGCAACTGCGTGAGTGCAGTATGTTCCTTCGCGCGGTCTTGCCGCTCGCTCCAGAGTGCACTCACGGCGAGCGCCATGAGAACACCGATGAACGTGACGACAAGCTCGCGCAAGAGTGTCGTCCAGTTCGCCGACACGATCGTGGAACGGGCAATGCGCATCGATGGCTCCCGAGGGTGATCACTCTGACGGTCATCAAGAAACATGTCGAAGGAGAAACCACAAGGATGAGCGTTCAACAGCCGGGCGAGACTTCGGTGACCGACGGGCCCAGGACAGGCCTCGATCATCCGCGCGCCGTCGACATTCTGACCACGGAACACTGGAGCCTCCTCTCCACCCGCTCGCTCGGCTACCAGGAAATTCTCGGTCGCGCGACGATCTTCATCGCGATCGTCTCGGGCGTCATCGTCTCACTGGCGCTGCTGGCGCAAGCGACACGGTTTGGCCGAGAAAGCATGGTGCTGGGTGTGCTGCTGATCTCCGTCGCGTTGTTCATCGGAGTGACGACGTTCGTCCGCACTGTCGTGATCAACTTCGAGGACGCGCGATGGGTCGCCGGCATCACGTTGCTGCGGCACGCCTATCTCCGGATTGTTCCGGAGCTCGAGGAGTTCTTCATCACCGACCTCGAGTTCAACACCGATCCGCGCTCGCTTGCGCATGGATCGCCACAGCGCATGCGCACACTTGCGTTCAGTCTGACCACCACGTCGGGCATCGTTGCTGCGCTGAACTCCGTGCTCGCGGGGGCGTTCGCCAGTGGCGTGTGCGCGATCGCCAACGCGAGTCTGGCGATGGATGCCATGGTCGGCGGCGGTGTCTCGATCGTGTCGGCGGGACTTCATGTCTGGTATGCCGCACGCTTCCGAAAGCATCATGTGCCAACCCAGCATCAGCAGCGCCCGGACGCGCGCTGAACAAGCAGTTGCCGGCGATAGGGCGATCACTGTTCCGCATACCACCGCATACCGTGCGCGCCGCGTAGCGAACGGCCCAAGGCGACGCTGGGCGTCTAATCCACGATGAACACCGTCGCTCCCTCGCGCGACGAAGAGCGATGCGCGTCAGCTCCGTCCGCGACCTGATAGCTCACACCAGGCCCGAGCACAAACGTCCGACCATCAGTGAGCTCGGTTTCCATGACACCAGACACACACAGCAGAATGTGTCCCTTCTCGCACCAGTGATCTGCGCGATAGTTGGCAGAGTACTGCACCATGCGCACGCGTATCGACCCGAACTGGCGAGTGCGCCATGAGGCAACCCCACTCTCACCGGGATGCTCAGTCGCTGGAACGTCCTTCCAATCAGTGACGCCAAAGGGAATGTCTGTCAGCTGCACGCACTACCTCGCTCGCACATGTCTCGTCGCGGCCTTTATCAGCGACGCAGTGCGACGTCGCTGGTATCTTCGACGCGGACGCGTCGCACGCCGAAGGCAATGAAATATGCTGGCAGGTCACGGAGCAATGGTATTTTCAGAAGTATCCGAGCGAGCAGCGGCGGGCCGGCGGGCAGCTCCGCGCGCTTGCCGGCGCGTAGCGCCCGCGCGAGGACGGTACGCTGCTGAAACGACGCGACGCGTTGAATCACGCGCGTTGGCCATTCGCGCCGCCGCTGAACGCGCGCCAGATCTTCAACGACGAGAGAACCAGCGAGCAAGGGTCCGGCGGCGACATTCGCCGTCTCCACTGCGTCCTCGATCGCGTACTTGATACCCGCGCCGGCGGCGGGCGTCATCACATGTGCGGCGTCGCCGATGAGGAGGAGGCCGGGCTTGTACCACTTTCGGCATCGGCTGAACGCGACCGATAACGGCGCGAGATCTCGCCAGTTCGTCAGCGACGCAACATGGCGAACGAGGCGAGGCTCGAGGTCGACGATCGATTGACGGAAAGCGTCGAGGCCAGCCGCCTTGAGCTGCTGATACGTGCCCGCAGGATAGATGTACGCCACCTGCCAGTGATCGATGCGGTTGAACATCGCCAGCAGGAAGCCGTCTCCACGATTCACGAATCCGACCGCCGATCCGCGCTCACCGTTCAGCACAGCGAGTGGCTTTTCACGAACGAGCGCACTCACTGAGTCGAAGTGCTCAGCGTCATCATCGAGCCGCGGAAGACGAAACCACAACAGCTCCATCGGATCCGACACGACAACGGCCTCGATATCCGCGAGTTGACGAACACGCGAAAATCTGCCGTCCGCGCCGACGGTGAGCGACGCGCGTACTTCATGCCACGCGTCGCCATTTCCCTCGTGATAGCGCACTCCGCGAACGATCCCATCCTCCACGACGAGTTCTTGCACGCGCGCCCGCATGAGCAACCGGAAATGCGGATACTGCGCGAGCTCCGCCGCGAGGAATCCGAGAAACTGATGCTGCGGCATCACCATAATGTAAGGAAACCTTGTCGCGAGTCGGCTGAAATCCATGAGCGGAACGACACCGCGTCGGGTGACCAGCGAGGGCCCATACCATTTCACGTGCGGTAGCTCATGCACGCCCTCGGCGAGACCGAGCTGATCGAGCATCTCGAGTATTCCAGGGTGCAGAGTGTCACCGCGAAAGTCACGATCGAAATCCGCGTGCGCTTCGAGCAGCGTAACGGAAACTCCACGTCGGGCGAGGAGCAGCGCGAGCACGAGTCCGGCGGGCCCGCCACCCACGATGACGCACGAGGTCTCGTGACTCGACACGACGTCTGCGGCCGCGGCGTCAGTTGCGCTCAAAACGCACACGCAGGCATCGGGTGTGTAGATCTCATCGTGAGCACCGTGAAGGAGTCCTGGCTACCGGATCCGCGCATCCTCTACAGGAATAAGGGTGTAGTGCTCGTGTCTGCAACTGCAATCGCCATGTCGACTCCGAGACAGCGCAGACTTCGGGCGGACGATACCGGGCATGAGAACTCCGTATCTGCTCACGACCGCAGCTCGAACCTGCCGTCTTTACGCTGCTCTCCCTGTCCGCGTCGAGAAGCCGGATGCGCGCGACGCACACCTCCTACGATAGGCCGTGCGCGCCAGCCCTTGCCGATCGGTGCATGCAGCGATAATTCCACGCATCCTCAACCCTACCTACGCCGATGCGCTCTTACTCTCTCTTGTTACTCGCCGCTGTCGCTTCCCCTGCACTCGCGCAGGGCGTCAAGCAAGCCGGTGCTCCGAAGACGCCCGCCGCTGCCGCATCTGCGGTCGCCGATGTGCGCGACCAGTGGCACACGCTGAGCGGCTACGTCCTGCAGGCCGCGATGGACGTTCCCGAAGACAAGTATGCGTTCAAGCCGACGCCTGCGGTGAGATCGATGGGCGAGCTGTTCACGCACGTCGCCGGCGCGCAGTCCATGTTCTGCGCTGTCGCCCTGGGGCAGAAGCCACCGGCTGAAGATGCTGTCAAAGTCACGACAAAGGCCGACGTGGTCGCGGCGCTCAAACAGTCGAACGCGAACTGCGAGCGCGCATACGCGCAGTCCGACGCGGCCAGCGGCGGAAGCGTCGATGTCTTCGGCAAACAGCATTCGCGTCTCTATGTACTGATCATGAACGCCACGCATGACGGCGAACACTATGGCAACCTCGTCACGTACATGCGGATGAACAACATGGTGCCACCCTCGAGCAAGTAACGCGGTCGCCGACGCACTGCTCCGCCGATCGTGTCGCCGTTTCTGCAACGGATGCTGCGCGCCATGACTACAACGCTCATCATCGTGTTGTCCGTCGCAGTCGCTGCGGCACTGACGTGGGTCGTGCGTCGTCGAGAGATCGCGGCGGCGGACAGGCCGACCCGCTGTGCGCATGTGCTCGACACCGTCTTCAAGGACGGCTCGGGCAACATTGCGGACACAGTCTTGCTCTCGCGCCTGATGGAGTATCGCGACGAATGCATCGGCGACGCGGCGTACGCCGACCAGGCGCGACGTCTGATGCTCAACATCGGCCAGCCGGACTCGGCGCGTGCGTTTATCGACGACGCCGAGCGTCATCACGCGTTCGCGAGTGATGAGTTGAAGGCGCAGCGTGCGTGGGTCGATCTCGCGGCCGCGCACATCGCGTGGACGGACGGCAATGAAGCACGCGCGAACGAGCTTCTTGCGAGCGCTGTTTCCGCCGCAAACGAGCTGCGTGCGAAATGGCCCGAGTGGTCACCGCCCTATCGCATTCTCGAGGAAGCAGGGCGCGCAGCGTGGAAGTCTTCGACTACAGATCAGTCGCTCGATTACCTCCAGCTCGAGCGTCGCGTGCGCGGACGCGTGCTGAGCGGCGCGTTCGTGCGTGATTTGGGCGACGCAGAGGCACAGGCGTACACGTTTGTGCTCCTGCTCGTGGGTATGCTCGCTTTGTGTGCCGGCGTCAGCGGCCTCCTCGACATGCGTGAGATGACTCGCATGTCGACGTCGCTGATCGCCTCCGCGACGCCAGGGTACGTCGAGCTCAAGGGAGTTCTGCGTCAGCGTCCCGGTTCCTCTGGTGTCATTGGGCCACACTCTCACGCTCAGGGCGTCTGGTACCAGCTTGAGAGACGCAGCGGCTTGAGAGGCGCAAGCACGTCGTACGAGCAGTCTGCGGAGACGTTCCTCATGCGCGACGCGAGTGGCGACGCCATCGTGGAACCGCACGGAATGACGGTGCACACGCGACACACCACGTCGACGTCGGGTGGTCGCGGTGTGGGCTCGACGAGACGCACGATCGAGCGGATGCTCGAGGACGGTGACGACGTCTACGTCCTGGGTGAACTGGTTGTCAGCATCTCACCAGGCGGCGCGACGGAACGACGTCTGCGTGTGGCGGAGGATGGGCGCCAACTGCTGGTGTCGACGTTCGGCGAAGAGCAGTTGGCCTTTCTCGCGCGACTCTGGATATGGAGTGGCGCGATCGCGTTTGTGCTCGCGCTCGTCGTGCTGGCATGGGCATACCATCAGCGCTTTCAGGTGATCGTCATGCCCGGTCTGCTGCGATAGATGCGTCGTGACCGCGCAGTCGCCTGGGCCTTTCTGCTGCTCTCGTGCGGTGGCGCGCGCGCGACGGAGTCGGGCCGCGTGCCAGTCGTCGCGCCGGCGAAATGGGAGCTCGCCTGGGCCGACGAGTTCAACGGGACGAGTCTCGACACGACGAGCTGGATCGCCAATGACGGTGCATCGAACGTCAACAACGAACTGCAGTACTACACGCCGAGTGAGGTCTATCTCGAGAACGGAGCGCTGGTGTTGCGCAGCCAGCAGCGTGCGATGGGCGGACGTGCGTATACGTCGGGGGAAGTACGCTCGGGGGCAAAGCACACGGTTCGCATGGGTAACGCGATCGAGTGGCGGACAGCGAGTCCGTCGGGCAAGGGCATCTGGCCGGCGAACTGGCTCGTCAATACGCCGTGCGACGGACTTCACGGCTGCGGCGAGAGCTGGCCCCCGGAAATCGATGTGATGGAGATCCGCGGCAGTGCGCCCGACGTGAATCTCATGACGCACTGGTGGCGTAATCCGGCCGGCGTGCAGCACGAAACGTCGGAATTCGCCGGGAATGCGCTCTCGACTGGCTATCACACGTACCGCGTCGAGTGGTTCGCCGACAGCATTGCCTGGTACGTCGACGGCGTGCAGCGCGCGAAGCACACGTCGAACATCACGACTGGCGTGATGCAGATCGTGATGAACACTGCGGTCGGTGGCGACTTCGACGGTGCGCCGTCGGCGACGACGATTTTTCCGCAGTACCAGCGCATCGACTACGTGCGAGTCTATCGCGACGTGGCGAACAGCTACCCGCAATAACAGCGCGACACAACGGGGTCGCGGTTCCGACAATCTCGTTGCATTCGCTATCAGCAGCGAGAATTCAGTCGCGAGCCGCAGACATGAGTACTGTGCAAGCCCTCACGTTTGCCTACTCGGACTGAATTCTCTCAACTGATTCGTTATCGACGTCCCGACATCAGGATATGGTCGCGACGTCGTCGTTCAGCAGCCTACCGAAAAGTGTATCGCACGCCGAGCTGCATGCGCCACACGTCCGAAATGCCGATCGTGTTCTGGTACGTCGCCGGCGGCAGCAGATCGGTGCCGATGTTGCGCAGTGTGTAGAGCAGCGCACCATTTGCGTCAGCGCCTTGCGGGATCAATGGCTGGTTCGACACCAGACGCTGGCCGGCGCCCCAGTTGTGATTGATCAGGTTGTCGAGATTCAGGATATCGAAGCGAAGCGAAAGCGTATTTCGCTTGCCGCCGGCCGCGCCAAACAACTCCTGCGTGACGCCGAGATCGCTGTGGAATTGCACCGGAAGAAAGATCGCGTTACGCGCGGCGTACTCGCCGCGATGAGCGCTCAGGTATTTGTCCTGCACGATATAGGCTTCCCACGCGGCCTGCTGATCGGCGACGCTGAACGTCTTCGGCACTTTGTTGATCGTCGCCGTGTATTGCACGAAGTTCATCTCCGACGTATTGCGCGGGATGTAGATCAGATCGTTGGTCGCGCCGTCGCCGTTCGCGTCCGCGCTGAACGTGTAGCTCGCGTTGCCTTGCGTGCGCCCCTCGGTGAATAGCGAAAGTGACGTTGCGCCGAGCCTGAAGTACTCGCGGCGCCACGACAGTGCGAGGAACGCGCGATGTGCCGGCGAGAACGACGAGAAACCCACGCCCGGATTGTTTGGATCATTCGGAATCGCGTTGCTGTTCCAGTTCGCTGACGCCGTCGATCCTGGATCGACCGAGTTCTTCGTCACGCCGTATGTGTACGCTGCCTTCGCGAAGAAACCGTTCTCGAACTGCTTGAGCAGTGAGCCGGACAGCGTGTACGAGTGGCCCGTGTTCGCGTTGCTGACCACATACGCCGCCGTGATGTTCTTGTTGATCTGATTCGTCCCAGCGGGCCAGCGAACACGCTGATCTGCGCCGGTGAACTTGGAGGGCGCCGCTGGCAAGTTGGCCTGAATGTAGTAGGCGCCATTCAGCTCCGTGCCGTAGATCCCTTCCAGCGTTCCCACTACGCCATAGGGAAGCCGGCGATCGACGGCAACGTCGGTGCGCCACGTCTGTGAGAACTTGTAATTCGGATCGGTGACGTCGAGCTCGAACGATGAAGCCGATGCGCCAGTCACCGTCGTCGGCTTGTACGCGTCCGGATTGGGATTGAATGGCCGAGCGGTGGTGTTGTTGAACTGGTCGAAGCCGGTGAGGATGCCGGTCTGCCCGAGCTGATTCGAGATCCAGACATACGGCGGCGTTCCGGAGAAGACGCCCGTGCCGCCGCGTAGAATCGTGCGACGGTCGCCCATCACGTCCCAGTTGAAGCCGATGCGCGGTGAGAACAGCGGATTCGCCTTCGGCAGCTGGCCGGAATTGTACTGCACCGTTGCGCCGTTCTGATCACGGAAGTTGAGCGCATTGGCCACCGGATTGTTGAACGCCGTTGCGCTGAACACAGGAACGTCCACGCGAATGCCCGCCGTGATCTTCACATTCGGCGTCGCGTTCCACTCATCCTGCGCGTATCCGCCATAAGTCCTTACTTCGAGCGGCTGCAGCGGCTCGACCTGCCCGGGAATGTTGTTGTAGCGCACCTGGAACGTGCGCAGCGTCACCGGTGACGTGGTGCGAGCCGGATTCGCGAGATAGGAATTCGCATCGGCGTAGAAGTCTGCAAGCGAGTTGTAGACGTACGCGCTTTGCTCGCCGGGGAAGAACACGTTCTCGGAGTTGTACTTCTGCGCCGTGACGCCGAAGGTGAACGAGTGCTTGTCGACGTAGACCGAGAGGTTGTCCTGGAACTGCAGCGTCTTGTAGCGCAGCTGGTTCGCGGGCGTAAACGGCTCGAAGCCGAACGAGACGTAGTTGGTGCCACTATTCAGGATATCCACCAGCGGAAAGATGCTCCCCTTGTACCCTCGGCTCTCGTCATTCTTCGTAATGCCGGCGATGATCTGATTCGACATGTTCGTGCCGATCTGTGAGTTCAACTCGCCGATGTACGAGCGGATGTTCTCCAGAATGCTGTAGCCCGAATTCTGGAAGCTCATCGAGTTCGCGTTATCGCGACGGTTGCCGAATCCGAGGGCAGTAGAGTTTGAGATCGGCTGGTCGGACTTCGAGTCGAGCTGACTGTATCGGAAGCTGAACTTGTTTCGGTCGTTCACATTGTAGTCCACCTTGCCGATGTACCGCGTGGACGGCACTTCAAAGCTGTAGTCCGCATAAGGGCCGGTAGCGTAGTTGAACTTCGTTTGGAGAAAGCTGCTCAATGCATCGAGATCCGACCCGAGCACACGGGTGGTGTTGCCGGTGATGGTCTGATTTCCGGTATTTGCGAGAAACGTGGTCGCTGGCTGTGTCAGCGCGTCGTTCTCGTAGTCGAAGAAGAAGAACAGTTTGTTCTGGATGATGGGTCCGCTCAGATATCCGCCTGGCTGATGGAACTTGAACGTGCCCGGATTGAAATTCTGACCGGCGGTCTTCGTGCCGACGTAGCTCTGGTTGCGCGTGGCGTAGTAGAGCGACCCCTCGAAGTTGTTCGTGCCGCTCTTGGTCACCGCGTTGACGCCCGCGCCCGTGAAGTTGCCCTGGCGTACATCGAACGGCGCGACGTTCACCTGCAGCTGCTCGATGGCGTCGATGGGAATCGGCGACACCCCGGTGCGTCCACCCGGCTGGCCCGCAAGACCGAATGAGTTGTTGAAGTACGATCCGTCGAGCGTGATGTTGTTCATCCGGTTGTCTTGCCCCGCGAACGACGAGCCCATCGCCTGCGGGGTGAGTCGCGTAAAGTCCGTGATCGTGCGGCCAATCGTCGGGAACGCCATGATCGCTTCCTTCGGAATGGTCGTCGATGCGCCGGTGACGGCACTGCTCAACGCGCCGCCCGTCGCCGTGACTTCCTGCGCACTCAGCGAAACGACGGCTTGCTTCATGTCGAAGCGCGCGTCGGTGGTGGCGCCGAGTGTGATTTGCAATCCGGATTGCACGTTGCGCTCGAAGCCGATCGCAATGGCGGTGACGGTGTACGGGCCGCCAACCCGCATCGCAGGAATCAGGAATCGTCCGTCAGCTCGGCTCACCGTGTGATACGTCGTCCCCGACGGCTGATGCACCGCGACGACGCGTGAACCTGCGATGGGGCCGCGCTCACTCTGGACCGCGCCGGCGAGCGAACCGGTCGTCACGCCCTGGGCGTAGAGGAGTGATGCGGGGATGAAGAGCAGAAGTGCGACCTTCAGTGCCAATGCAACTGCCGACTTCTGCATCCGGCTTTTCATATATTCGGGCTCGCGATGAGGGATGCGTGGCGACAGGCGCGTGGAAAAGCAGCCCCGTCATCACAGGTAGCGTGCAAAATCACCAGCGGTCGTCACACACAGTGTCACGAAGCGTCGCAAGTTTGCAACTTTTTCTTGAAGGAACGCGCTCGTGCACGGAGTGAACGAAGCGGACTTCCCGACGTGGACGGCGACGAACGCGACCGGCCTGAATTGGCGGGGGGCAACGGAGAAACCCGGCAAACGTGCACGCTACTTGCCGAGCCACGCCCGCGGAACGTAGTTCCAGTTGATCACGGAGTCGCCTGACTCCGTGACCGGAGCGGTTCTGCGTCATTCATCGGGTATCCGCCGTCATGTCGACACTCACGCGACTCGCGAGCTCGCTCGGCATCGTTTGCGTATCGTCGTGCAGCGCGGACGAGATCAGCGTCCGAAGCGAGACGTCTGGCGTGGCCGTCGATCGCATCGTCGTAACGCCTGGTCGCTCGTCGCTCGCGGTGGGATCCGCCCAAACGTTCCTTGCTACAATAAGCGATGCGAACGGCAATGTTCTCACCGACCGCATCGTGTCGTGGAGCTCGAGTGCGCCGAACGTCGCTACCGTTTCCAGCACTGGCGTCGTGACCGCCGTGTCGGAGAGCGGCTCGCTCAGCGCCACGGCAACGATCGTCGCGCGGGCTGGAGGCAAGATCGGCAGCGCCACAGCGACCGTGCAGGATCCGACCGTTCCAATCCTGACGTCGTTCACACTGTCTCCTTCCACCATCACGCCCGCGAGTGCGCCCGTGATGGTGACCGCGTCGGTTCACGTCACTGATGCATCGGGCGCACTCGGCGGGAGCGTATCGCTGAATCCACCACCCGGAAATTCGGCGCTCCTGGCGAAGAGTTGCGACTTCAGGCTGACGGACGGCAGTGCAGCCGACGGCACGTGGTCGTGCAGCATGACCTTCGTTGCGGGAGTACCTGCCGGCCGCTGGTCGCTCCTCAACTATCGCATGTCGAACGCGGCCGCGAACGAAGCGTCTTTCTCCGGCACGGCGGCGAAGGCATTTGGTGTATCGTCGGGCGTCTCCGTTCTGGAGAACGCCGCCGACATGGATTCGCCCGTGCTCGCGGGGTTCACCATTTTGCCGTCATCGACGGTAGTCGCGGCTACCGGAGGCACGACCGTGCTCACCGTTCACGCCACCGACGCGGTGAGCGGTATTTACTCCGTGGGCGTGGACATCGGCAATCAGTACGGCTTGATGAACGGCAACGCGGCGCGCTGCTCGCAGCTGGAGGCAAATCCGGATCGCAGCGACGTGACCTGGAGCTGCACGCTCACCTACTCGGGGAATGTGCTGGTCGGGCTCTATCCGGTGTTGTCGATCGAGCTGCTCGATCGCGCAGGCAACTCTCGCACGTACACCAACGCCGAGCTGCTCCAGGCCGGCTTTCCCGCGATGTTCACGCTGACGCGCTGACAACTTCGCGGAGCGGGGCTACGCAACGTCTCGTGCAGACGTACAATTCTTTCCGCTCAGGAAGAGAATTCGCCGGCCGCAATCGTCGCGCCGAGGGCGAAGTTACGAGCCAGCACAACTTCGCCATGAAAGAGCCACAGGTATTGCGTGAGCCATTCACGCCACGATTTCCGCGACTCCTCGCTGCCGCGGTGTGCACGCTCGCCGCGCTCACGCTCCTCTGGCCGCTGCTCACCGGACACATTCTGTTCGGCGGCGACAGATCGGACATGTTCATCGCGGGCTACTCGTTTCGATTGTTCGGCGCCGAAGCGTTTACGCGTACCGGCTCCATTCCGCAGTGGAATCCCTACCTGTTCGGTGGGCTGCCGTACATCGCGGCAATGCACGGCGACATCTTCTATCCCACGGCGTGGTTGCGTTGGGTGATGCCCGTCGATCTCGCGATCACGTGGGGAATGGTCGTTCATCTCGTACTCGCCGGATGGTGGACGTTCATCCTTGCACGCGCGCTCGGCATGCGCTGGAGCGGTGCAGTCGTCGCGGGGGTTGCATACGAGCTGAGTGGCATCGTTGCTTCGCAGATGAGCCCCGGTCACGACGGCAAGCTCTTTGTCTCGGCACTTACGCCGCTCGCGTTCTGGATCGTGCTGCGCGCCATTCGTGACCGGCGACGATGGGCATACGGCGTCCTCGCGCTCGTGGTCGCACTCACGGTGCTCGGCCACTACCACATGTCGTACTTTCTGCTCATCGCACTCGGCCTGTGGACCCTGTACCTGTCCTTCTGGGATTCTCACCGACCGACGGATGTGCAGCCGTGGATTCCGATCGCGTGTGCTGCAGCGGCTGTGATGGTCGGTGTCGGCATTGCTGCGTTGCAGGTCGTGCCCTTTCTCGAATACATCAAATACTCGCCGCGCGCAGACGGCGGCACGAGCACCGGGTGGGAGTTCGCGACCAGCTATGCATTCCCGCCGCGCGAGATCCTCACTGCGCTGCTCCCTGAATTCAACGGTGTGCTCGAGCACTACTGGGGACAGAACCCCATCAAGCTTCACACTGAATACATCGGCCTCCTTCCACTCGCACTCGCCGGCCTCGCGTGGGGAGACACGACTCGTCGCCGACTGGTGACGGCACTCACCGTAGGCGGCGCGGTGTTTTTGCTGTTCGCATTCGGAGGATATTCTCCGCTCTATCGCTTCTTCTTCGAGGTGCTTCCGTACCTGAACAAGATTCGCGCGATGGGGATGGTGTTTTTTCTCGTGGCGTTTCCTGTGTGTCTGCTTGCTGGCATCGGCGCGGACTACGTTCTCTCGGGCAACGCGTCGGCGCGGACAGTCGCGATCGTCACTGGTGGCGTTGCACTGTTCGCGCTACTCGGCGTCGTGGGCGCTCTTCAGAGTGTCGCGGAGCTGATGGCAATACCGGAGCGTGCATCCGAGGTGCAAGCGAATGCGCCACAGCTGCGTCTCGGAGCGTTGCGCCTGCTGCTGTTCGCTGCGCTCAGCGGCGGCGTCTTGCGGGCGGCAGCGCGCAAGCGACTGAGCTCCTTCGCGGCGACTGCGCTCGTCATCGCTCTGATCGTTGGAGATCTGTGGAGCATCGATCGTCAGTTCTACCAGTTCTCGCCCCGCGCAAGCACGCTGTTCAGGGACGACGCGATCACATCATATCTCCGGCAGGTGGCGCTCCCGTATCGAGTCCTCGACGTCGGAAACGCTTACGGCCATTCGATACTCATGGCGTATGGAATTCCGAACGCACTGGGATATCATGGTTTCGAGTTGCGAAACTACGATGAGCTCGGCGGTCTGACAGAAGGGTGGCGCAACGTCATCACGCCCAATCTGCTCGATCTCCTGTCGATCCGATTTCTGATTCTTGGTGCACCAGCAGCCGTCCCCGGATATCATCAGGTTGGAAGTACAACAACCACGAGTGTCGGCAATCCCGCAGTCCTGTTCGAGCGCGATTCGCTTTCACCGTATGCACGCGTGATGTTGTTCGTCGGCAAAGCGCCAGAGCCGCAGGACATTCCCGCGCTGGTCGACCCACGCTTTCCGATCGATCGCGTCGCTCTGTATCCGGACACGTCGTCACTTCACGCCGACTCGATTGTGAAGCCATTTCCTGTTTCGGCGGTTCGGGCGAGCGTCATGAGCTGGAAGCCCGGATCGATGACAGTGTCGCTGCAAGGAGCCGACGCGGTGCAAGGGCATCTGGTCATCTCGGAAAACTGGTATCCCGACTGGCATGCAACCGTAGACGGCAAGCCGGCAGTAGTGCGACGCGCGGATCATTCGCTGCTCAGTGTCGATCTTCCCTCTGGAACGAAGCAGGTGCGGCTGTGGTTCGACTCGGCCGCCTACGCACGTGGGAAGGTGATCAGTGTCGTCGCACTGCTGATCGCGGCGTTGATGATTGTGATTCCGATGACGCTCGATCGTCGCCGCGTCGCCTCAGCAGGTTAATCCAACAACCGACCTTCGCATGATCACCGACGACGTTCCGTTCCTCAAGGCATATAACGCATTCGTGTCGCACATCGAGCGCACATACGGCATTCCGATTCACGTGCGCGACGTGCCGGATCCCTTTACCGGAGATCTCGACGGCACTGACATTCAAGTGGACTACGATCTTGCGCCAGCCGACGCACTCTTCATCGCCGCGCATCTTGTGGGTCACACCATCCAATGGAATGTCAGTGCGCAGGAGCGCGCGATCGGCCTGCTGCCGGTGCCGACGCCATGCGTCGACGAAGCGCTGCTCTGTGATCTCGAGGCGTACGAGCGTCAGGCAGCGCGCTATAGCCTGCACGCGCTGCATGACGCCGGTATCCGCGATCTCGATCAGTGGTTCTCCGACTACGCCGAGTGCGACGTGAAGTACCTGTTGAACTTCTATCGCACTGGCGCGAAGCGGGAGCCGCTCGACTTCTGGGTGGACGGAACTCCAGTCGTCGCGCCGCTCACCATCCCGTCCTTTACGCTGACGCGATGGATCGATTCCCGGAACAGAGGAATCGTCATCTAGAACCGCTCACGACGTTCGTGTCAGCGCCGACGCGAACAGATACGTCACTGCAGGATTCGTAATGTCGCTGTGATTGTTGATCAGCCCCGCCGAGCCGTCGAAGCAGACGACTTTGCCCAGCGGGATATCCGCGTACGGAACGTCCGACGCATGCAACGTGTCCAGCACTCCGACGTCGCAGTTCTGCACGCCGTTCCGACCGATGCCGCCAAACTGATCGTTCGCGTCGCCGACAGCCTTCGTGTTGTCGTTCGCCAGCCGCGACGCAACGGCGTACGTCAGCCCGACGACAATGTCCTTCGACGAGTACGTCGCGACAATCGGACCCTTCACGACCTTGTTCGCCACCACAGCGCGGAAGAATCCTTCCGGATTGCTCGGCCCCTTTGCGCTGAAGCCATAGTGCGAGAACGCTGCCTCGAGCAGCGTCAATGAATCGGGCTGCAACAGCGGCGGTGACGCAAGCGTCTTGGAGCACGACGCCATGAGCCGCCCACCCAGACTGTGGCCAACGAGGTGCACGCGCGGTGCATTCGGAAGCGCCTTGATCGATCGCACGGCCTCCGCGACACCATTCGCGCCGACGACACCGCTGCGATTCTTCATGACATACCACGTCGTGACATTCATGAGCGTGCCGACCGCCCCGAACACGCTGCCGAAAAACGAGCCCAGGCCCTGCGTGCTTCCGTCATCGTCGACAGGCGCCGCCGGCGCAAACGATGCAACGCCGCCGCCGTCACCATCATCACTGGTGGTCGGCAGAATCACCGGCGCCTTCAGAATCTCCAGCACATCCGCACCGTCCTTCGCGCGCAGCTGGTCGAGCCCCTCACTCGGCTCCAGTTTCACGCCGTCCGTCAGCGACAGCACGAGCTTCACGAACTCGTCGTGAATCGCGGGATTGGCCTCGAGTTGATCGAGCATCCCGATGGCCTTGTCGAGCTTCTGTTTCTGTGCCGGTGTAGCCATCGTATCGCGCGCATCTTTCATCGCCGCCATCGCTTCATCGCGGCCGGACGACGTGTCGCCGATCGACTGCGCATGACCTTCCACCGAATCACTCGCTTCCTTGAACGACTTCGACGGCCACATCACTCCCGCAACACCGAACTTCCTCGGCGCAAGCGACGTGAATTCCGCGCTCGCGAGGTGCGCGCGCAAATTCGTGAGGAACTGCGTGTAGAGATTCGTCGCGTCGGCTTCGCTGTTCCGAAAGCCGTGCGAGATGAAGACAACGTCTGTGAGCGCGTCGCTCTCGATCTGCTTCTGAAGTGCAGCGAGCTGCGTCGCGTCCGTCAGCTTTCCGTCGTTGTCAAACGAAAGTGGAAAGAAGGGAAAGTCTGCAATGATCGTCATCTGTATTGCCGATGTGAGTGGGGTGTCAGACAGCTTGAAGCACTTTCATGATGTCGAGCAGACCCGATCCCTGAAACGCGCGGTCGCGGCGCAGATCAATCGTGTTGGCGACGACGAGCTCCTTCACGCGCTCCGGCTGTCCGATGAACTCGCCGCGCACGGAAAGGAATGCCGCGATCGCACCCGATACATGTGGTGCCGCCATGCTCGTTCCCGTCTGCTCGCAGTACAGAACTTCAGACGGCGTCTCGCCTGCCGCCGGTAGTCCGACTCCGCTGTATTTTGCTTTCTCCTGACCGGCCGCGCACGAAATGATGCGCTCTCCAGGCGCCACGAGGTCGGGCTTCATACGTCCATCGCCCGTTGGTCCGCGCGACGAGAAGTACGAGACGCCATAGAGATGCGGCATGTCGCGATGCGTCGAGCCAACCGTGATCGCGAGCTCCGCGTTCCCCGGATC
>JBDUCR010000061.1:0-3608 GCA_040003345.1 bacterium | reverse complement strand
GGCTTCTCCACGTAGTCGTCCGCGCCGAGCTGCAGCGCTTCACGTTTGTCGTCCCATGCGTCGAGCGCGGTGACCATGATCACGCGCACGGTGCGGCCAAGAACCGGGTGCTGTTTCATGAGGCGGCATACCTCCCATCCATCACGACCAGGCATCATCACATCGAGTAGTACGAGCGCCGGCTTTACGGTCTCGAACAGCGCCAACGCTTCGTCGCCATCGTGCGCGACAGTGATAGGATACCCACGGATCTCCAGATACTGCCGGATGATTTCCGCGTTGTCGTGGTTGTCGTCCACCACCATGATAGGTGGCAGCGCCGGCTCATCAGTGCTCACTGAATACTCTCCCGAGTCTATCGCCTGCAGTGCCCCGACAGGGGAACCGACGCTCTCCAATCAGGGCAATTCGAGGGCCAATTCCTTTCTACAACCTGAACACCTTCGCCTCGGGCGGACTCAGCGCTACTGCAAAAGCTGCAGCCATCAAGGTGTGCGCGAGACCATAACTTCGCGAGCCCCAACAGAAACCGGAACACGCGACTCGCCGCCACCGGGCCATCGCACCTGTACCGCGGTGGGCGTCGCCGAGAGTCCGAACAACTGCACGGCGCCATTCTGCGACCAGTAGCCGGAGCCGGCGGTGATCTCGCGAACTGGGCCCATTCGGTTGCCGTACTCGATGCGAATCTGCGCACCGACGCCGTCCGGATTCGACGCCTGACCCCGAACGCGAACGCGGAGCGACGGCTTGGCGCCGCGATTGTGAAAGAGCCTGGTCGCCGCACCATTCTGCGAGACTACCAGATCGAGACGACCGTCGCCGTCGAAGTCGGCATAGGCCGCACCACGTTGATCGCCGTAGACCTCGATCCCTGACTGCTTGCCACTCACCGGCCGAAGTCCGCCCTTCCCATCGCCGAGTAACAGAAGGCCCCGACCTGCGTCGTAGCGCGGACTGCCAACGCCGGTCGGATAGAAATTCTGCGACAGAAACACATCTTCGTTCCCGTCGCCATCGAAGTCTGCGACGCCCACGTACGATGCCGGCGCCCACTGCGCTTCAGCGGGGAGCGATCTCGCCTCGAAGTGATTGCCGCGGTTGAGAAACACCGTGTGGTCGAACGTCACGGCGCTCAACTGCTGACTGGTGAAGGCACCGAGCACCTTGGCGATCGGGGCATCGGCGTATTCAGCGAACGTTCGTACTCGATTCACCACATCCTTCATCGCGACACGCACACGCGCGTAGCTGTTGAGCGGCGCCTCGGCGTTGATGCGTGCGTCGTACTGCGCGACCAGCATTTCCTCGGCTCCATCGGTTCCGAAGGGACCGTAATAGAGTTTGAGTGGATGCTCCGCGGTCGGATGATAGTCCGTGTTGCGTCCCCAGCTCGTCGCGATGATGTCGAGCCGCCCATCGCCGTCGATGTCGCCAACGGTGACGCCATTCCATCGACTCGTCAGCTGATCGAGACCCCATGACGGAGGTGCGATCGAGAAGTGGCCTTTGCCGTCGTTGATCAGCAGGACGAGTGAACCCCAGTCGCGCGCGAGCACGAGATCTGGGAAACCGTCGCCAGTGATGTCAGCGAACGTAGCCGACGACACCATGCCGATGTTGTGCAGCAGTGCACTGTTTGTCGTGTCGAGCACGAAGCGGCCATTCCTGCTGTGAAACAGTCCCGACGACGACGCTGTCGGATAGCGCATCGGTATTGCACGTGCGCCGACGAAGAGATCGAGTGCGCCGTCACCATCGTAGTCGCCGAGTGCGAGAGGGCCTGTCGCGGATTCATGCGAGCCGACGATCGGATTCATCTTCGCATCGAGCGACCCACGCGTGACATCAATCCCAACAACGGATGGCTGCGACGTCAGCTCCGCGAGCGAGCGTAGCTCCCAACTCGACATTCCAGCGAGCAGCTTCGGCGCACCGTTGTTCATGTAGCCGAGGAGCGTCGTTACGTCGACGGGAGCGATCGGTCCCTGCGTCGGCCTGGCGACGAGCTTTCCGTGTTCGTTGTGAAATACGGCAATGCGCCCACCTTTCCCGGTGCCGACCAGAAGATCTTCTGCGCCGTCGCGATCGAGATCGAACCACGCGATGCCTGGTCCTCCCTGTGAGAGTGCGTCAGGCAAAAGAAATTGTTTGTCCCAGTCGTCGAAGGTGTCTTCCGTGTGCGTGTGTCCGCCGAGCTGCGCGGTGGCGTCTTCAAAGAGTGGTTGGCTGATCGCTGAGCTGTCGACGGTGGGTCGAGCGACCGCTGTGGACATTCCAACTTCGTACAGGCGATTAGGACGTACGTTGTTGATGGTCGTGCGCCTGCCGTCGCGCCAATCGACGGTGAGTGTTGCGTCAGTCGACTTGCCCATCGCGAACGACTGCTCGTAGTCGGAGTGCGACATGTACAAACCGCCAGCCGTGACTTCGCGTGTCTGCAGCGGCACTGCGCCATTCGTGAGCGTGATCTTCGCGCCGACGGCTCGTGTGTTCGGCGCATCGCCGATGAGGCGCACGGCAACACGCGGTGCCGATGCGTCGTTGCGCAGCACCAGTGCCGGAGCGTCGAGCCGGTTCACGACGACATCGAGATCTCCGTCACCATCGAGGTCCGCGGCGGCGATCGCATGCGACACGTCGGCTGATGCGCCGAACTTCCATTTCTCGCCGACCTCTTCGAACGAGAGATCGCCCCGATTGCGATACGCCACGTTCTTGAGAGGAAGCTTCGGGAATTGCCAGCGCAGACGACGCCAGTCGATGCCGTTGAGCCGGTTTTGCAGTCCTTCCTGCACGTCGGCATCCATGATGTCCCACAGGTGCCCGTTCGCGATGAGTATGTCCTGAAAGCCATCGAGATCGACGTCGAGAAACATCGCGCCCCACGACCACCCCGTCGCCTGCACACCGGCCGCCTGCGAAATTTCTGCGAACGTGCCGTCGCCGCGATTCACGAATAGCACGTTTCGCTGCTGCTGCAACTGCGTCTCGATGTCACCAGGCTTCTTGGGAAAGGCGGTGTGCGTCGGGATTTGTGTCTTGTGACGATGCGAGTCGTTCGCCTGCATGTCGTCGACGAAGATGTCGGGCAATCCATCGCCGTTAACGTCCGCGACATCGACCCCCATCGACGAATTGCTCATCTGTCGCAGCGACCGCCAGTCGGCAAGTCTGAAGTTGCCGTGGCCGTCGTTGAACCACAGCATGTCCATATCCTCGAAGTCATTGCTGACGTAGAGGTCTGGCGCACCATCGCCGTTCAAGTCCACGAGCTTGGCGTCGAGCGTGAACGACTCGGGGTCGGACGCGAGTGGTTTGCCCGTCGCGTCGATGAAACGTTGCGACACCGGCGCTTGCACGAAGCGACCACCTTCGTTGCGATAGAGTTCATCCGGCGCGCCGCGTACGCTCATTCGCAAACCGCCCATGTCCGGCCGCTCGACAAGCTTGTACTCGTTTCGGAACTCCGGCACGATTTCGTACTTGCCCTTTGAAACTTCACGGACCATCTGGTTGAAAGCGCGGCTCTGCGGCGGCAGGCTGTCGTCGAGATTGTAAGCGCGATAGTTGGCGACGTACATGTCGAGACGCCCGTCGCCATCGAT
>JBDUCR010000071.1:0-3618 GCA_040003345.1 bacterium | reverse complement strand
ATCGTGGCGGGAGTGCATGGGAATCGAACCCACCCAAGACGCGATGCGCCTCGCATCCGTTTTGAAGACGAAGGCAGCCACCAGGCCACAACCACTCCCCACGATCAGCTCAGCACGACCAGCGTGCGCGCCCTCGGCACTACGACACCGACCTGCGCGCTACCCTCGACGGCGGAAAGATAGTCCGCGACGCGATCGGGCGACAAAGCAACGAGGAGACCGCCCGAGGTCTGCGGATCAAGTGCAAGCGCGATGTCCTCGGGACGCGCCGTGCTCCACTCGGCCAGCGGCGCGACGAAGGTCTCGTTGCGCTCGGCCCCGCCGGTCCGTATTCCGCTCTCCCACAGTGCGCGTGCACCCGGCAGCTCGGGAAGCGCGCGTCCATCGAACTGCAACGTGACGTTGCTGGCGCGCGCGATGTGTGATGCGTGTCCAAGCAGACCGAAGCCGGTGATGTCGGTAGCGCAACGTGCTCCGGTGGCCAACGCCGCGCGGCTCGCGATGGCATTGAGCGCGCGCATGGAGGCGTGCAGCGCGTCGCGCGAAGCGGAATCGAGACGACCCTGCTTGCCAGCTGTGGCGAGCAGACCAGTGCCAAGCGGCTTGGTGAGCACGAGAAGGTCGCCGGCCTTTGCTGCCGAGTTGGTGAGGAGGCGCCGAGGATCTGCCTGACCGGTGACGCTGAGTCCGAACTTGAGCTCTTCGTCGATGATGGAGTGTCCGCCGGCGAGCACGGCACCTGCTTCGCGCACCTTATCCTGACCGCCTCGCAGGATGTCCGTGAGCACGCTCAGAGGCAACTTGCCGACGGGAAAACCAACGATGGCGAGCGCAGTGAGCGGCTCGCCGCCCATCGCGAAAACATCGGAGAGGGCGTTCGCGGCGGCGATCTGCCCGAAGTCGTACGGGTCGTCGACGATTGGTGCGAAGAAATCGACGGTCTGCACGAGCGCGAGATCCTCGCGCAGCAGAAATATCCCCGCGTCGTCGAAGCTTTCTCGACCGACGAGCAATCGGGGATCGGCGTGCACGGGCACGCCGCTCAACGCCGCAGCCAGGTCACCCGGACCCAGTTTGGCGGCTCAGCCAGCGCAGCGAGCGAAGCTCGTCAAGCGAAAGAGCTCCTCCCGCGTGTTGCTCGTCGACATGCCTGTCGGGTTGAGGTGAACTACGAATCAGCGCCGCTCAGACGAGCAGCACTCAGCGTGGAAGCGCGACGACGAGATCGATCTCGACGAGCACGCCGCGCGGAAGTCCGGAGACTTGTACCGTCGAACGAGCCGGACGCGAATCGCCCATGACGCGCGCATAGACTTCGTTGACGCGCGGGAAATCCTTCATGTCCATCAGGAACACGGTTGCCTTGACGACATCGGTCCAGCTGGCGCCGGCAGCGGCGAGGATCGCAGCGAGATTCCTGAAGACCTGTTCCGTCTGCATGACGACGTCACCGGCGACGACCTGACCCGACGCCGGATCGAGTGCGATCTGTCCTGCGGTAAACAGAAACCCATTCGCGATGATGCCCTGTGAATAGGGGCCGATGGCGGCGGGAGCATGCTCGGTGTGCACGGATTGCAGCGGCAAGGCGGCTTCTCCTTCGCGGATGATTGAAGTGATGCGGGTTGCGTGATACCCGCGGGCTGATTCTACCGTACGCAAAGCTACACCAGCCCGAACAAATGTCGCGCATTCGCGACAGTACTCGCGCCGAGTGTGGCGGCGTCCACTCCGCGCACGGTGGCGAGGCGAGCGATCGTGAAACTGACCCAGGCGGGCTCGTTTCGTTTGCCGCGATGTGGCACGGGCGCGAGGTACGGCGAGTCGGACTCGACGAGGAGACGATCATCGGGCACAAGTCGCAGCAGCGCTTCGTCGGCCCACTTCCTGAAAGTGACGATACCGCTGAACGACACGTGCCAGCCACCATCGATGGCCACTTCGGCGAGCTCGCTGCTTCCCGTGTAGCAGTGCAGCACTCCGCGCACGCCAGCGCGCGCAGCCTCGCGGACCATCGCGAGCGTGTCTGCTTCGGCCTCGCGCGTGTGCACGACGACGGGCCGCGCGAGCTCCTGTGCGATTGCGAGCTGTGCGCCAAACGCAGCGATCTGCTTGTCGCGTGGAGAGTGATCGTAGTGGTAGTCCAACCCACATTCACCGATGGCGACGGCACCATCCGCGACCTGTTCGCGAATCGCGCTGATGTCGCGCTCAGCGTCGAAATCAGCTGCGTCGTGCGGATGAACACCTGCGGTGTGCCAGCAGAACCCGGGATGCGCTTTCGCGATGAGTGCCGCGCGACGCGCCGCGTCGAGAGACTCGCCGATGCAGACGATACCCGCAGCGCCGGTTTGCCGGGCGCGCTCGATCACTTCGTCGCGATCGACGTCGAAGGCCGGATCGGCGATGTGTGCGTGACTATCGATGAATGTCGTCATGGAAACACGAACCGCCGCGCGAAGCGGCGGTTCGAGCGAGAGAGACTGACCCGATCAGCGCGTCGTACGCGCTGCGACGGGCGGCCGTGCGGCGGGCCGAGTTGGCGCTGCGGTCGGCTTGTTGTGCGACGCGCCCTTTTCCGTGCGCTGACGCGGCCACTTGCGCTCGATCCAGAGAAGGATCGGACCGGCGACGTAGACGGAGCTGAACGTTCCGGTCACGATACCGAAGAGCATGATCCACGAGAACGGACGAATCACTTCGCCGGCGAACAGCAGCAGCGAGAGCGTGGCTGCGGCGACCGTCACGTGCGTGAGGATCGAGCGGGGCAGCGTCTCGTTGATGGAGCGATTGAGGACATCGTACAACGGCTCCGGTCGCGCTTTCTTCAGATTCTCACGCACGCGATCGAAGATGATGATCGTGTCGTTGAGCGAGTATCCGATAACGGTGAGGAGTGCCGCGACAACGGTGAGCGAAACCTCGAGCCGCATGATCGCCAGGAACGCGAGCGTGCTGAGGAGATCGTGCGCCGTCGCGAGCACGGCAGCGACGCCGAAGCGCCACTCAAAGCGGAAGGCGAGGTACAGGAGCGTGACGAAGAGCGAGATGACGATAGCGATCATCGCGTTGCGACTGAGCTCATCGCCGACGCGCGGTCCGATGATCTCGGTGCGAACGACCTTCGGCTCCGTGGGGCCGAACTTCGCATGCAGCGACGCCTCGATGTCGCGCGCTGTTTTTTCGACCGCGGCGGTCTGGTCGTGGCCCGCGGCGCGAATGGTGAATTCACGCGGTGAGCCGAACGGCTGGATTTCCGAGCCCGTGTAGCCGGAGGCGTCGACGATGGACCGAAGCTGGCCAGCGTCAGGCGGCTGCTTGAATTCGACCTGCATCAACGTGCCGCCGGTGAATTCGATGCTCTTGTTGAGACCACGATGGATGGCGAGGAACATCAGGCCGGTGACGATGAACGCGACGGTGATGCCGACCGCGACGCGCCACCACTTGATGAAATCGTAGTTGGTTCCGTGAAGGATGCGCAGCATGGTGATCTCAGATGCTCAGCGTCTGGGCACCGCGCGAGCGGTTCAGCCACAGGAGGAAGAAAGTCCGCACGACGAAGATCGACGTCACCATGGAGGCGACGATGCCGGCGATGAGTGTGACGGCGAAGCC
>JBDUCR010000533.1:0-12239 GCA_040003345.1 bacterium | reverse complement strand
CTGCATCCGGAGTATCACGCCAACTACTACAGTGCGTTCGTGCTCGATCCGGACGGCTACAATATCGAGGCGGTGTGTCACAAGCCTCTGGCTCAGTGATCGATAATACCTTTTGTATCCTTGATTAGAAGTGGAGTTGCTTCGCGCCGTCGGGAACTACGGTCACCGCATTTAGCGCAGAGGAGCGCAGAGGCAACCGCAACGGCCGCGGAGAACGCGGAGGAATCGTTGCTCGCGGAGCTAGCGCACGGCATTGTGGTATATGCGTCTGGCACTTCACGACAACCGACTGGTAATGACGATTATTTCGATACTTGTGGCGACGTGGGCCGACGGATTGTTCGTCATCACTGGCGAGAGCCGCCGCCATGAGTTTGCGGGTAAGGCGGTGCGAGGCCTCGCGCCCGACGGAAATGGTGGCACTCTCGCGATCATCGACGGACACTCACTTTGCCGGCGCAACCATGACGGTGAGTGGACGACGATCGCGACAAGCGAGTCTCAACTGTCGTGTGCACTGCGCGTCGGCGACGGAACGTACATCGGCACCGACGACGCGCGGGTGCTTCACGTCAGCGCAGCTGGAGGTATCAGTGAGCTGACTGGGTTCAACAGCGTGCCAGGCCGAGAGACATGGTACGCGGGCTCGGCAGTCATAGACGGTCGGCGTCTTGGGCCTCCTCTCGGGATTCGGTCGATGACCGCGACCTCGGATGGCGCTGTGCTCCTCGTCAACGTCCACGTCGGAGGAATACCTCGATCGACTGACGGCGGCTTGACGTGGCGACCCACCGTCGACGTCAACAATGACGTGCACGAAGTCCGTGCCCACCCGACTGATCCCAGCGTCGTGATCGCGGCGGCGGCAAATGGACTCTGGGTCAGTCGCGACAGTGGAGCGACGTGGATCGTAGAGCGCGAGGGGCTTCACGGGTTGCATTGCGCCGCAGTGGCATTTTCCGGCGACGACCTCCTGGTGTCCGCAGCTGCTGATCATTTCGCAACCGAGAGCGCCGTTTATCGGCGAGCCGTAGGCGGAGCGGATCCGCTCGTCCCAGTCGGCGCTGGCCTGCCCCGGTGGCTCAACGGCATCGTCGACACGAGTTGCATCGCAACGAATGACGCGGCGCTGGCTATGGCCGATAAGGCAGGCAACGTCTACGTCTCAACGGATGCTGGGCGCAGCTGGGCACGTCGCGCTGACGGTCTCCCACTCGCGAGCAGTGTGCTCATCGTGTAAGCGCTCCTGACTTCACGCCAACGCGAGCGATGCTCGGCAGCAGGACTACGTGGGCGTCGGCGTCGGCGTGCTCCGGAGCCACGACGCGCCAAGTTGTCGAGCTTCCCCCTGAGCATCCGCGAGCCGGCTCACGTCTTCGCCTAAGTGGCGCGCAGCGTCCATCAACGTGGTAAGCGGCGCGAGATCACTTGCGCCCGCATGCAGGCGGAGGAGGTCGAGACGAATGCCCTCGAGCGCGGCGACGCTCTCGGCCAACTGTGAGACAGCCACTTCACGCCGCGCACGCAGCACCTCAGCGTCGGCGGTGCCGGACGGGGCAAGCGCGGCGATCACGTCGACTTCGGCGCGAGCCTCAGCGGCTCGTGCCTCGAGTGCCGCGACGATCACTGGCAGATCGGTGAACTGCTGCCGATACGCTTTTGGAAGCGCGGCGTAGAGCTCGGACGCGGCAATACCGAGTGCGGCCTCCGTTGCACGAAACGCCGACGCGCTCGAGAGGCCCGAACGCTCAGGCGCCCCGAGCCGACGCGCGAGCCAACTGCCGAACCTGCTGCGCCATAGACGCTCGCGCAGACCAGGCTTCACGCGGTTGCGCATTGCATCGGGCATGAGCGGAACATCGAGAACGTTGCACACTGCGCCAAACAGTGCGGTCGCGATGAGCGGAACGACGAAAACCCATGGTCCGAATGCACGCTCGTGCAAGACACCTGTGATCCCGAGCGAGAATGTGACGACAGTCCATGTTCCCGCTGCGTAGAAACCGGCGCGCAACAACCGCGCGGCTGGCGTCTCACGATCCTCCAATACTTCGCCCTCTGCCAGCTCGCGTGCTCCGACATCCAACGCGGTCCGGAGATCTGCGAGCGTATGTCCTGCGCGGAAGAGACGGCGGGCCTGGTTCACGTGGTAGCCGAGCAGGGGCACGAGCGGAAACAACGTGAGCGTCGTCAGCAGCGCGATATCGCGGACTCGGCTGGCGTCGCCGAGAGTCCCCTGCATGTACCCGTTGGCCAGGTTCCCGATCAGCGCCGTGGAGAACAATCCGGAAAATGCCAGGTACGCGGCGGACGCGGGATTCCTCGAGCCAAGCCAGGCGCGTAACGACCGTGGCAGCACAGGACGCGAATCAGATTTCGGCACGAGTGCCGCTGCGAGTGCCTCGCCATCGGCGAAACGCGCAGCCGGGTCGCGCGCGAGACACCGGTCGATTGCCACGCCGAGCCCGGGCGGCAGTCCGGGCGCGGCGCGCATCACGCTTGGCGGAGTCTCGGTGGCCTGCCGCACCATGAGCGCGTGCAGGTTGCCCGACTCGAAAGGCAGACGGCCGCTGAGTGCGAGATAGCCAACCACGCCGAGCGCGTAGATGTCGCTGCGCCCATCGACGGGTTCGTTCGCCGCCTGCTCCGGGCTCATGAAGTGCGCGGTGCCCATGATCTTGCCCGGGTTAGTCGCCGTGCCGGACTGTTCGCCGCCATGCGCGATGCCGAAGTCGGTCACCAGTGCGCGCCCCGTGCCCGCCTCGAGCAGGATGTTGTCCGGCTTCACATCGCGGTGTACGATGCCGCGTCCATGCGCATAGGCAAGAGCCCATGCGACCTCGCGCAGCACGCGCGTCGCGTCGGCCGGGGGCAAGGGACCGCGCGTGCGGAGCCGTTCGCCGAGCGTCTCGCCCTCGACGTAGCTCATGACGAAGAACACGAAGCCGCCTGCTTCGCCGACGCGATGGATCGGAACGATGTTCGGATGCGAGAGTCCGGCCGCCATACGCGCCTCTCGCACGAACCGCTCGCGCGCCGCGGCGTTGTACGCCAGAGCGGTAGGCAAAACCTTGATTGCGACGTCGCGATCCAGCTGCACATCGCGCGCGAGATACACCACCCCCATGCCCCCTCGGCCGAGCTCGCGCGCGAGCGAGTATTCGCCGGCTAAGGCTGCCTGCAGGTTGAGGAACTCGTCGGAAGGATGAGGCATAAGAGGAAATTGGACGTCAGGCGTCGCAGAGACGTGCGTTCGTCTCAGTGGCTTCACGACCCCTTACGATAAAGCGCTCGTTTTTGTGACGGCCCGTCGCTACCAACCGGACGGTGAGGTTCGATCGAGACTCATGGACGGAGCTCGCCGTGTGCACGTGCGATGGCGTCGAGGGAGTCGTACAATGCCCGCCGCACCTCGCGCCGCACGACGATCTGCGGTCCGAGCTCGAGGGTCTCGTCGGCACTGCGCTCATACGACGGCCACCGCGGCCACTTTCCATTCGTCGGCGCACCGTTCGGATCGCCCGATGTCGCGAACGCGACCCAGTAGTCGCTCATCGCGTCGGCAAGGGTAGAGTCGTATGCCGCGCGACCGGCAACGGCGAGCAGCGGGTGCGACCGGCCGAAGACGAAGGTGATTTCTCCGCTGTGAAAGGCGCCATGCGCGCGACCGATGCTGTCCTCTCCAGCGCGCGTGAACTGATACAGATACGCCGAACGACCGTGCGACGAAATCAGCCGCGCGAACGCGCGGCTCGGTGCGCCAAAACCTTCCTGGCTCTCATCCGCGTTACTGCCAACAATCACGGGCACCAGGTTCGCGATGCCGAGCGTGATGCTCGAGTCGACGGAATGTTGCAACACATGACCGTCGATCGATGCGGGATAGAGCGTCTTCGCCGGACCACCGGCAACGCGCGCAGAAACTGCCAGCACGGTGTCGGCATTGAGTGCACGAAGTTGCGTCGCCGCATCACCACCGGAGATGCCGAGTGCCGCCGCGACACGCGAACCGATGCGAAGCGCCGAGTCTGATCGCAGGATCGAGCGCGTACCTGTTCCACTCTCGAGGATCGCACGCTGGAACAGACCCTTCGCAAGCGGTGACGCGATCAACACGCCGACGCTCGTGCCGCCCGCTGACTCACCAAAGATCGTCACGCGCGAGGGATCACCGCCGAAGCTCGAGATGTTGCGCTTCACCCATTGGAGCGCAGCAATCTGATCGAGCAATCCGTAGTCGCCGGTTCCCTCACCCGGCGACTCCGACGCCAGTGCCGGATGCGCAAGAAAGCCGAATGGTCCGAGACGATAGTTCAGCGTGACGACGACCACGCCTTTGCGCGCAAGCGTCGCACCATTGTGACGCTCTTCTCCGCCGAAGCCCGCGAAGTAGCCGCCACCGTGAATCCACACCATGACTGGGCGTCGGCCGGTTGATGCCGTTGTCCACACATTGAGATAGAGACAATCCTCCGACACGCCTGCGGCATATGGATCGATGTCGCCGTACGGCTGGAGCTGCATGCAGTTGTGCGCGAGCCGGTCCGTTGGTCGAACGCCGTCCCACTTGGCCGGCGGACGTGGCGCTCGCCAGCGCAGTGCACCGATGGGCGGCGCGGCGTACGGCACTCCTTCGAATACGAGCACCTGTCCGGACGAATCCACTCGCCCTTCAACGATGCCGGCGTCGGTGGTCGCGCGCGGCGGCGCCGGTAGCACTGCTTCGCGCGCGAACTGTGGTGCGTGCATGACAGACGAGCTCGCGAGCATCGCGACGACGCCGGCGTCGCGAACTCGACGCGCGTTGGCGAGCCAATTCAATGGCCACCTCGCGAAGAAGTTGCCGGAAGACTTCATGAGCGGCGAAGGTACGTCTGCATCGCGCGGCGCGAAAGAACTCGCGGCTCGATGAACCATGCGAACGGCGGCTGAGTCGGCATGTCGATTTTGACGTGCGTCGTTCGACGTGTTCATGAAGTGAATGAGATTTCCTTTTCTTCACGGCCGGCAGCGCAGCGCCGTTGCCAGCGCACTCACTCTTACCACAACGGCTATGACATCGACCGCTCGCGAACAGTCCAGCTCATTGGGGGCCGAGACGAGCTCGGCGAAAGCTCCGGGGCACTATGCCGAGGTCAACGGCATCAATCTGTACTACGAGATTCATGGATCAGGCCGGCCGCTCGTGCTTCTGCATGGTGGGCTCACCGCGGGAAGCATGTTTGGTCCGAATATCCCTGCGCTCGCCGAGGGGCATCAGGTGGTTCTCGTTGACCTGCAGGGTCACGGGCGCACCGCCGATATCGATCGTCCGCTGAGTGTCTACTTCATGGCTGATGACATCGCCGCGTTGCTTAAGCACCTCGGCATCGCGAAGGCCGATATCGTGGGGTATTCGCTCGGTGGAGGCGTGGCGCTACAGACCGCCGCGCGCCATCCGGAGGTGGTGAACAAGCTCGTACTGGCGTCGACTCCAATCCGGCGCGACGCGTTTTATGCCGACATTCTTGCGCAGCAGGGCCAAATAAACGCGAACATGGCCGACGCGATGAAGCAGACGCCCATGTATCAACTGTACGCCAGCGTGGCGCCGAGGCCACAGGATTGGTCGAGGCTGATCGGCAAAATTGGTGAGGCGATGAAAGAGGATTTCGACTTCGCACCACAGGTGGCAGCCGTCACTGCGCCCACGCTCGTGATCGCTGGGGACGCCGACATCTTTCCGCCCGCACATGCCGTCGAGGTGTTCGGACTGCTTGGCGGCGGAAAGAGGGATGGAGGATGGGATGGATCGGGCCAGCCGAAGTCACGGCTGGCGATTCTGCCTGGCTTGACGCATTACACCATCGGCAACTCACCGGCTTTGGCGGCCGCGGTGATTCCGTTTCTCGACGATCAGCCTGCAACCAATCAGTGATCGATGTGCAATGCTGACGAGCCCGATATTCGGGCTCGTCAGTGTGCGCTCACGCGCGCTCTCACCGTGCTGATGTCACGCACGGGACGGACCTCGACGCATCCCGTTTGCGCCCACGGAAAGTGCGACGCCATCTCGACAGCCTCTTCCATGCTGTCGGCCTCGATGAGGTTGAAGCCGCCGAGGACTTCCTTCGCCTCAGTGAAGGGTCCGTCGAACGTCGTCTGTCGCCCATTGCGCACGCGTATCGACTTGGCGAGCGTCGGCTCCTCGAGCATCTGCGAGTCGAGCAACCGGCCTGAAAGACGCAGCTCATCGGCGTGCGCGAGGCAACCGCGCATCGCGGCGTCGTATTCGCTCTTCGGCAGCGCATCGAGCAGCGCGGTGTCGTTGTAGATCAAAACCATGAACTTCATGTAGGACCTCGAGAGTCGGTGATTGGGCGACGCGATTCCTTCCACCAGACGACGCCGCTTGTCACCACAGCAACGGGAAGGAGGACGAGGAGAGCGAACACGAGCAATATGAGTATCAGCCAGCTAGTCGCCTGGATCGCTCCGTGAATGTTCACTGAGATCGCGATGGGCACGAGCCACACTACCAGCCAGGGCACGATCGCGGCAACCCCCAGCACGATGAGCCGAGAAGCGGGGCAGCGCGCTATCTTCGCTCTCGCCCTCAGTATTGCGTACGCGGTCGCGACGCAAAGTCCCACCATCACGAGCACGACGATCCCAATGACGAGCCAGACGACCGGCGGCAGGTGGGACATCGCGCTCCGTGCGTAAAGTTGGGACTGGGTGGTGAGGACGCGATGTGCTACACCGAAGATATGTCCGGAGGTCGTCCGCTCGAACGTCGAAGGAGTGAAGAAAGCTCACGGCGGCGCGATGCGACCGCATGACATTCAGACAAACGCGAGGCGTGAAGATGAGCGAGTTCGTCTATCTCTTTCGAATCGATGAGTCAGCACAGCGCGAGGCAATGGGCACGCCGGAACGTGCGCAGCAGAGCATGCAGCGCTGGATGCAGTGGATGGGCGAGTTGGAGAAGAACGGACATCTCGCGCATCGCGGCCAGCCGCTCGATCGCACGGGCAAGGTCGTCCGCGGCAAGAAAAAGCTCGTCACCGACGGACCGTATTTCGAAGCGAAGGATCTGGTGGCCGGCTTCATCGTGATCAGCGCACGCGATATCGCCGAGGCGACGGAGCTTGCGTCCGGGTGTCCGATGCTCGAGGGCGGAGGTTCGGTGGAAGTTCGCCCAGTCATGAAGTCGCCGGCCTGAACGAGCCACGTACCTCCACACCACAACGAGACCAAACATGCGACGAATCGTGATGTTCGACCGCGTTTCCGCCGACGGATATTTCTCCGCGCCCGATGGAAACCTGAACTGGACCGTACCCGACGATGAGATCGACAAGTCGGGCACCGAGAGTATGCCCGACTCGGATGCGATGCTCTTCGGGCGAAAGACGTACAAGCAGTTCGAGAGTTTCTGGCCAAACGTGCTGAGTACATCGGGGACGGCGCCGGATCCACACGCCGCAGGACGGAACTCGCCCGCCTTGCACGCGATGGCCGTCTGGATCAACGATGCGACGAAGATCGTCTTCTCGAAGACGCTCCAGGATGTAACGTGGAAGAACTCGCGTCTGATCAAAGAATTCGACCCGCGTGTCGTCGAGGCGATAAAGAACGAGCCCGGAAAGGACATCATGATTTTCGGCAGCGGCACCATCGTGTCAGAGCTGACAAGACACGGCTTGATCGACGAATATCATTTTGTCGTCAGTCCAACGTTGCTCGGAGAGGGCAAGACGCTGATCAGTGGTGTACCGCTGAAACAGCTCGCATTGCTCGAGGCCAAGCCGTACACGTCTGGCAACGTCGTGCTTCGGTACGGGCTCAAATCAGCGAAGTGAGTGACAGCACTTCTCGACGAGCATCTCTTTCGGCGCGAGTCGGCGCGAATGGTGGCGGCACTCACGAGAATCTTCGGGGTGCACAACCTGACGCTCGCGGAAGATGTCGTGCAGGACGCTTTCTGCCGGGCGTTGGAGGTGTGGCGAGTGCGCGGTGTTCCCGACAATCCGTCGGCGTGGCTGATGGCGACGGCGAAGAATCGTGCGCTCGACGTCATGCGGCGCGAGCGCACGGCGCGCACCTTCGCGCCCGAGATCACACGGATGCTCGAGACAGAGTGGACGATCGCGCCCGCGCTCGACGAGGCGTTCGACGCCAACACGATTCGCGACGAGCAACTTCGCATGATGTTCTCCTGTTGCCATCCTCAGCTGCAGGAGGAGGTGCAGATTGCGCTCATCCTCAACATCCTGTGCGGCTTTGGCGCGAGTGAGATTGCGAGCGCGTTTCTGACTGGCAGAGCGGCTGTCGAGAAGCGGATTTCGCGAGGAAAGAAGGTACTTGCGAGTGCGAACGCGTTGTTCGATCTGACCGATGCGGACTTCGCGCCGCGCCTCGCGACGGTTCGGCGCGCACTGTATCTGCTGTTCAACGAAGGCTATCACGGCGCATCGACAAAGCCTGCAGTTCGCGTTGAGTTGTGTGGCGAGGCGATGCGTCTGACGTCGCTGCTGCGCGAGCACGCACCGGCGGCAACGCCGGAGACGAATGCGCTCGCTGCGTTGATGTTGCTGCATGCGGCGCGCCTTCCGGCGCGCACTGATTCTGCCGGTGAGCTGAGCGTGTTTCTCGATCAGGATCGCTCGTTGTGGAATCGCGCGCTCATTGCCGACGGGCTCGCGCTGCTCGAGCGCTCGGCAGCCGGATCAGAGCTGACGTCGTATCACGTCGAGGCTGCGATCGCCGCGACGCACGCTGCGGCACGAACGCTCGAGACTACGGACTGGTCGTCGATCGTTGCGCTGTACGATCGGCTCATGGACGTTGCGCCGTCGCCTGTGGTGGCGCTCAATCGTGCGATCGCGATTGCGCAGCTCGACGGCGACGAACGCGGGCTCGATGCGATCAGCGCGATTGACGACCGTGACCGGCTGTCGAGCTACCCATTCTACTTTGCGGCGATGGGCGAGCTCGAGCTGCGTCTTGGCAACAATGTCATTGCGCGCGAGCATTTTGAGTCGGCACTCGCCATCGCGAGAAATGCAACCGAGCGTCGATTCCTTGCGAAGCGTGCGTCGTGCTGTGGTGGCCTCGAGTAGGTCGGTGGCCATGGCTCGTTTGACGGCGGTGTTGCGCTGCGCCGGCGGTTTATTTACTATAGTGAATACTAAATCGCTATAGTAGACGCCCCCGTACCACCTCATCCGCCGGGCCTGGCAATCGTGGAATCAATGACGAGAATCATTTCAGCCACGGACTTGCCGACATTGCGGTACCGATGCGATGCATTTGCGGCGTACGAGATCGAGTCTTCTGCACGGAGCTGAAAGACATCGCTGCCGACGTGGATCTCCAACGCGCCACGGAGGACGGTGAGATGCTCCTGCACGCCACTTCGATGGGGCGCGAAGGGGCCGGTGTCCTCGCCGCCCGGTAAGCGGTAGAGCAGCACCTCGATCCCCCGTGCGAGTAACTCATCACTCAACGAGACGCGCTCGATGCCGCTCTCCGGATCAATAAACCGCTTATGCGACTTGGCTCGGGCGAGACGGGGACCGGACATTCTGTTTTCGCCAAGCAGATCGGAAATCGAGCACGTGAGCGCTTCGGCGATATGGGACAATACACGGATGGTCGGACTCTTTTGTCCTCGCTCCACTTCGGAGAGCATCGCCGCACTGACGCCACTCCTGGCCGCCACATCGCTGAGCGAGAGCTCGAGCTCATTGCGGCGCCGCTTCACAGCATCACCAAGATTCTTCACGAGCGTTGAACCCTTCGGCCGCGGCCGATTAGCACGAGGAGTGCGACGGACATCACGATCACGGAACCGCACGTACTTCACCCACCGCAACTAAACGAGATGAGGAGCATTCAACAATTGACCCCCGACGAGCGCGCGCAGATCGCCGAGTGGCGCGCCGACACGCCCGGTACCGAGCATCGCGTCCATCTCAACAATGCTGGCGCCGGGCTCATGCCGCGCTCGGTGTCGTCCGTCCTGCGCGACCACATCGAGCTCGAAAGCGTGGTTGGTGGCTACGAAGCCGCCGACATGCGACGTACGCAGCTCGCCAAAGTATACGAGCACATTGCCGATCTCTGCGCGACACGTCCGGACAACATCGCGATTACATCGAGTGCCACTGCCGCATTCGTTCAAGCCGTGAGCGTGCATGCGTTCGAGCCGGGCGATGTGATCATCACGAGCCGTCTCGACTACACATCGTATCAGATTCAATATCTCGCGCTCGCTGAGCGATATGGCGTTGTGGTGTTGCATGCACCCGATCTTCCCGAAGGCGGCGTCGATCCCGATGGTGTTCGCGTGCTGCTGGCGCAGAACCCGCGCTGCAAGCTCGTGTCGATCACGTGGATTCCAACACACACCGGGACGATTCAGGACGTCACGGCAATCGGTGCAATCTGCGAGGCAGCGGGAGTGACCTATCACATCGACGCGTGCCAGGCGATCGGCCAGTTGCCCATCGATGTATCGGCGCTCAAGTGCGACTACCTCTCAGCGACAGGCCGCAAGTTTCTCCGTGGCCCGCGAGGCACGGGGTTTCTCTACGTGTCCGAGCGCGCGCTGGCGCGCGGAGATCGTCCACTGCACATCGACATGCGTGGCGCGACGTGGACAGCACCGAACGAATACCTTCCGGCGACAAGCGCCAAGCGGTTCGAGGAGTGGGAGTTCGCCTACGCTCTCGTGCTCGGACTCGGAGAGGCGGCGCGCTACGCAATCGCAGCGAACGTAGACGCCTGCGGACAACGAGCGATAGCGCTCGGCGCATACACACGTGCGCGCCTGGTCGAACTGCCCGGAGCAACGGTGTTGGACCGCGGACGCAATCTGTCCGCAGTGGTCACGGCGTCATTCGCGGGGCAAGATGGACGTGAGATCGTGCGTGCGCTGACGGAGCGCCGGATCAACACCGTCGCGAGCCTGCGCTGGTTTGGCTTGCTGGACTTCGGCGAGCGAGGGGTGGAGACGGCCGTGCGCATTTCACCGCACTATTACAACACGGAGCAGGAGATCGACAGGCTCATCGACGCGCTCCATGACGTTCTCGATCTCGCGAGCTAAATCGGCGCGGAGGAGGGGCGCTACTTCGCCGGCTTGCGACGCGGACGCTGCTTGACGGAAACAGATCGGATGACGAGCGTGCCCCGTCCCGATGTGGCGAGCGGCTGAGCGGATTGATCGATCGCCGCAGCAATGAGTGCTTCGACGTCCGGCAGCGCCAATGTCTTCGATGAATCGAGCCGGAGAAATCGCGTCTGCTTGCCGTCGCCACTGAGAATCTTGTTCGGATCGTCGAGCTTCGCGCCGTGGATGAAGCACAGACCAACGCCGTTCGCATCGGCTGTAACGGACACGATGGCATCGGAAGGCCGTAGGGTTGGCGAATAGCCGATCACGAAGAAGTTGTAGTTGTCATAGACCAGCTCGTGCGCGCTCGGCAATCGCGTTCGTACCGCCTTCCGCACGGAGCGAATCAACGTCTGGAGCTTTGGTTCGAACTTCGCGACGAATTCCGCGAGCTGTTGTTCAGGGTCGCGCTGTGCGGACTTTGCACGCTTGGCGGTCATATTCATTGATTGACCTCTTGCTCACGTCGATATTGGAAGTCGCGCGCCGGCCACCAACATATGATGTCATGAGCCAAACGACCATCCGTCTCGCAGTCGAGAATGACGCCGAAGAGGTAGCGGCCATCTACGGGCCCGTCGTGACACACACGCCGATCTCGTTCGAGTGGCAGCCGCCCACGGCCGATGAGATGCGATCGCGCATCGTCGCAACAAGGACAGCGCAGTTGCCGTGGATCGTGCTCGAGCGCGATGGACGTGTGATGGGTTACGCGTACGCCGGTCGTCATCGTGGCGAGCGCGCGGCGTACCGCTGGTCCGTGGAATCGTCGTTGTACATTCACCCCGACGCACGTCGCACTGGTGTTGGACGCGCGCTCTACACGTCGCTCTTCGCCCTTCTTACGGCGCAAGGCTTCGTGAATGTCTATGCGGGTGCGACGCTACCGAACGAAGGGAGTGTTGGTCTGCACGCCGCGATGGGGTTTCGAGAAGTGGGTGTGTACCGGAACGTCGGATTCAAGTTCGACACGTGGCACGATGTGATCTGGTGGTATCTGCGACTCGTCGACCATCCACTCGCGCCGGAGTTGCCGCGCGGGTTGGACGAAGCCATGGCGGACGGCGGCACCGCGGCG
>JBDUCR010000525.1:0-3636 GCA_040003345.1 bacterium | reverse complement strand
CGTGAGAGCACTCAAGCTCGTCCCGCGAAGTGTGCTCGACACTCTCTCGCTCGACATGCCGGCACTCGCAGATACCGGCGTCTGTAAATGGCTGCCGCCAACAGAGGGGAGACTGCGACAGCTTGCGTTGTATCGTCCGCAGCTGAGTAACGCCGTGGAGATCACGAGGATCACACTGGATACGGCCGGCGCAATCATCCGTTACGACGACACGCGTCGTCGCACCGTTGCTCACGCCGCTGGCCCGATCCCTGAGCAGCTGGACAGCGCCATGGCGGCGGCACGCGCAGCGGCTCGCGTCACGGTAATCTCCGCCGACTTCGCGCACGATCGATTTACTGTCACAAGTGTGGGTGGGCAGCTGCGCGACGTCGCCGTGTTCGGGAAACTCTCTGACGTTGCCAACAATCCACGCTTCGGGCCGCCGGCTAAAGCAGCGGCTCGGCTGTTCGCTCGCTGCGGCCACGTTGCGCAGCAGTGACGGGATCGATCGAGCGTTCGCGCCTCGAGTCGCAAGCCACCCGTCGCTTTACCCTGAGCGCAGTTTCGAGCCGTTCACGGCCGAACTCGCCACGTACCCGCACCGAGGCCGCATTCTTGCCTTTTCACGGGCGAACCCACTGCGAGGTATCGCCATGTTGTGGAAGGACGAAGGACGCAGCTCCAATCTGGAGGATCGCCGAGGTTTCGGCGGTAGAGCGGGAATGGGTATCGGCGGCACGGCGGTGCTGCTGATTTTGAGCCTCGTCTTCGGTCACAATTTCTTCAACGATGTGGGCTCGACATCCACGGTAACGCAGTCCAATGGCGCGCTCGCGCCCGCGGACTCGGCGCGCGAAGAACCTGAAGTGCGTTTCGTGTCCTTTGTGTTCGATGATGTCCAGCGCACATGGACGAAGACCCTGCCCAACTATGGCGCGCCCTATCACGATGCGGGAATAGTTCTCTTCCGCAACGCCACTGACACGGGTTGTGGAACGGGCCAGACCGCGATGGGTCCGTTTTACTGTCCGCTCGACGAAAAGGTCTACATCGACCTCGAGTTCTACGATGAGCTGAAGACGAAGTTCGGTGCCTCGGGTGACTTCGCGCAGGCGTATGTCATCGCCCATGAGCTTGGACATCACGTGCAGAAGCTTCTCGGCACCGAGGCGAAAGTGCGCCGCATGAGACAGGCAGATCCAGGCGCCGCGAACGCGCTGTCGGTGCGGATGGAGCTACAGGCTGACTGCTTTGCCGGCGTGTGGGGACATGACACACAACAACGCAACATTCTCCAGCAAGGGGATGTGGAGGAAGGGCTGAACGCTGCTGGATCCGTGGGCGACGATCGCATTCAGCAGCGGACGAGTGGTCACGTGAACATGGAGTCTTTCACCCACGGCTCGGCGGCTCAGAGGGCGAGTTGGTTCAAACGTGGACTCGAGAGTGGAGATCCGAGACAGTGTGATACGTTCTCGGGGAGCTGAACCGCCAACATCGTAACTTCAGTACCATTGTACGGAGTACTGAGTATCTCAGTACGACAGGTACCATTGCGCTTCTATCTGCGGCTGGAAACGTGGTTCGAGTTAACGAAGTCTCGTTGGCAAAGGCGGACCTAAGGAAAAGAAAGGGCAGGATCCATACTTGGATCCTGCCCTCGCTACGTTGCTCCCAGACACATTTTCATACCCACGGTGCCGTCACCAAAGGCGTCGTCGAGCTTAGGTGTGTTGGGTCAAGTACTTCAAGTACTGAAATACTCAGTACCCAGCGCCAATGGTACTGAGGGTCCGTACAGTTGTTTCAATGCGCGTCCAATTTCCGCCCGGCGTTCAGGTTGTCCCAATTCAGAATCGCATTGAAGACGAGAAAATACGATCCGATTGTCTCGCCTCTCCAAATCGGATTGTTGGCAAACATCACGACATGCCCCTTTTGCAGCGGCGCATCGACGACGATCGGCCTCTGCGCGATGTCTGCTCCTCCCTCGAGCAAGCCTGACGCAAGGAGCCCGCGCATGTCGCCGAAGCGCAGTGCGACGCGAGGACGCTGATCGGGTGGAATGATGTTGAGTGGAGTGCGCAACTGCTCCGCTGTCACCGGCGCATACTGCCATGGTTGCACCGTCTCGACGGGCAATGCCATGTGGCTCGAGTCCAGTGCGGTCCTCCCTTGCACGACGTCCGCATCGTCCGCGGTGCCTCGTCCGGTTGCACGCTCCGTTGTGTTGCCGAAGCGTCCACCGCGACCGCCACCACGCGAGCTGCTAACGCCGAAACTCTGACCGTTGTCGCTGTACACGGAGAGATTCTCCGGAATGCCGTACACGAGAGGACTGGTTGCGTCCACGATGGCTGTGCGAAGGAAGCTGCCAACCACCTTGCTGCGTGACGCCTGATTCACGGCGACGCCATTCGTCAGACCGAATTGCGCCGCGAACTCCGACGTGTTGTCCGACGTGATGAGCACGCCGCCCTTCGAGACGAAGTTCTGCAGGTTCGCGAGGCCGTTCCAGCCAAGTCCCTGCCGCATGTCGTCGGTCTGCGCCCATGTACCGATGTTCGGCGTCTCGGGCGTGTTCTTCCATGGCATCGGGTTCCGCCACTTCGGCATTCCCTCGATGATGCCCTGACCACCGCCGCCGCCGGGTCCGAAGATGATGACATCGTACTTCGCGTTGAGGTCGGAGGTCTTGGCGGCGTCCTGCACGCTGATGTAGTCGTACGGAATTTCGAGATTGTCGAACGCATAGCGCCACCAGCCTTCCGTCTGCGTGCTGGTCCATGTGTGCATGATCGCAACACGCGCGGCGCGGAGCGGATGCGTCTTCACCGACGGCACTTCCGCGACTGCGACCGCGCTCAGTCCGAGCGAACGCGTAAGCTTGTCGAGGTCAGGCTGCGACACCTTGGTGATGATGAACGAGCCACGCGGGAACGTCGTACCGCCTGCAGAGAACTGCTCTTCTGCTGCGAGAAAGTCGGCGGTCTTGAGCTTGTAGCGCAGCGTTGCCAGTGCGTTGTCGCCATTGTGCTTGATGACGAACGTGCTACCGGTGCCCGTGACGCCGCCCGGCGCCTTCACGTCGCCGGTGACGCGCTCCATCGGCGTGTCCAGCACCTTCGGATCTACGACGCGCAACGCCTGCACCGAGAATCCTTCGGGAAACGACCAGCCAGTGTCGTCGTATGGTGTCTTCTGCGGATCGTTCGGAGCCCAATACTGCTTGTCGAGCAACGCATCGGCAGCGCGCGAATACGGCTGGTCCATGCGCACGATGTATGTGCCGGCCGGGAACTGGCGCGTCTCCGGGGCGACGGGCGCGCGAGGACTCGCCGTCGCGGAATCCTGCGCGGCGCGATCGGTTCCACGATCACCGCGCGCCGGACGCGTTCCCGGAACGGTCACACTGAATGGGGACGTCGCACGCGAGATCTCAACGTGTTGCTTCTGCAACACGCGCAGCAACTCGGCCTGTGCGCCGGGACGCGGATCACTCCCCGTCAACACATAGGCGGCAGGACCTTCCGTCTTCGCCTTGAGCACGGAGCGCTTGCTCTTCTCCCAGAAGTTCTGAAGGAAGAGATGTCTGTTGTTCGCGAAGTAGTTGAGCGAGACGAGCAATCCCGTCTGCTCGTAGTTGTTGTTGTT
>JBDUCR010000493.1:0-3646 GCA_040003345.1 bacterium | reverse complement strand
CACGGGCATGCCCCGACAGATAGAGCACGGAGTCGCCCGGCTTGAGACGCGAACCGTCTTCCTTGTCCACGCGCATCGTCACCTTGGGGTCGAGCGTGCGGAACGCTTCGAGCGCGAGCGCGATACCGCACAGCACACCCGGCGCACGCGCCACGAGCCGACCGCGCGCGTGACGATCGGAAACCACCGTCGCAATGGTCGTGAGATCGTTGAACGCGCCGTCCTCGTCGAGCGCGCTCTTGACCATCGCGCGCAGCTCAGGCGCCGAATACGGAAAGCGGAGCATGCCTCCACCCACGCTGGTCACCGCCGGCGTCGTGAGTGGCGTGATCGTGCGCGGCGCGCGGCTGCGCTCGAACCCGTGATGCTCCATTGCCATGATCTACTCCCGGTGGCAGGTCCTGCGCTTCGGTCCGGCGTTATTCGCCCGGGTCGATCGTCGCTTGTGAAACGGGGCTCAGCGGATGCTGGCCACCGATCGCGATCATTCGCTCGATGGCCAGCCGCGCCCTGTCGGCGATCGGCTTCGGCACCGTAATGCGATGTTCCAGACGCTGCAGCGCACGCTTCACCTTCGGAAGCGTGGTGACTTTCATGTACGCGCATGAGGCCCGCTCATTCGCCGCGAAGAACCGCTTGGCAGGATTCTCACGACGCAAACGATGCAGAATTCCCACCTCCGTCGCGACGATGAACTCGTCGGCGTCAGAGAGCGCGGGACGCTTGATCATGCCTTCCGTCGAGAGAATCTGCACGCCCTCAGGATCCACATCACCCGCGGACATCGCCTCGAGCACGCTCGTCGAGCAGCCACACTCGGGATGAATCAGAAACTCCGCGCCCGGATGCTGTTCGCGCTTGAGCCTGATGTCCTCCGGATCGATGCCGGCGTGCACATGGCACTCGCCCATCCAGATATGAATGTTGTCGCGCCCGCTCAACCGCTTGACGTGTGCGCCGAGGAACATGTCGGGACAGAAGAGAATCTCCTTGTCGGCGGGAATGGCATTCACCACCTCGACCGCGTTGCCCGACGTGCAGCAGTAGTCGCTCTCCGCCTTCACGGCAGCCGTCGTGTTGACGTACGAGACGACAACAGCACCGGGATGCTCCGCCTTCCATGCGCGGAGCTGCTTCGCGTCGATCATCGAGGCGAGCGAGCAACCGGCGGCGAGGTCGGGCAGGAGGACTTTTTTCTGTGGAGAGAGCACCGCGGCCGTCTCGGCCATGAAGTGCACTCCGCAAAATACGATGACGTCGGCTTCCGTCTTCGCTGCTTCACGCGAGAGTCCGAGTGAATCGCCGACATAATCAGCGACGTCCTGCACTTCGGCTCGCTCGTAGTTGTGCGCGAGGATCACGGCATTCTGCTCGCGAGCGAGGGACTTGATGTCTCTCTGCAGCTCGGCGATCTGCTCCTCGCGAGACCGGATCGCGGTGTTGCTCGTTCCCATCCGCGGAAGATAACTGCGCGCCGCACGTGCGGTCAGTCACAGGGCCGCCATCTGCAGCCCACTACCTTCTGCCGAGTGCGCTGGCCGTTTGCGACGAGCCGGCGCATACTGGTCGCGTCTCGCAGCAACCCGATCCCCCATCAACCCATCCTCTTCATGCTGAAAGAATTCAAGGCGTTCGCGATGCGGGGCAATGTGCTCGACCTCGCCGTTGCGCTCGTGATCGGGGCAGCATTCGGCAAGATCGTGACGTCATTCGTCGAGGACGTCCTCATGCCGCCGATTGGCCTGCTCCTTGGCAAGGTGGACATGCGGAACCTGTTCATCGATCTGTCGGACGTACATCACGCCACGATCGCGGAGGCGAAGGCTGCGGGTGCGGCGACGATCAACTACGGGCAGTTTCTCAACAACATCGTCGACTTCATCATCGTTGCGTTCGCGGTGTTTCTGGTCGTGCGGCAGGTGAATCGGCTCAAGGGTCCGGCGCCCGTCGCCGACGCGCCGAAGACGCGCGCATGTCCCTTCTGCCTGACTGCCGTACCCGCGCAGGCGACCAAGTGCGCGGCGTGCACGTCGGCACTGCCAGCACTGGCCGCAGGGTAATCACCGCGCCGCTTCCACCACGGCCTTCAGCAGCACGTCCGGATCGACAGGCTTCGCCAGGAAGTTCACTGCACCCAGCTTTCGGACTTCTTCCGGCAGTTTCTTGTCCGGACTGCCGCTGATGATGATGACGGGCACATTCGCCGTTTTCGTCGATCGCTTGAGCCGCTCCAGCACACCGAGTCCCGTGCCGCCCGGCATGTTGATGTCGAGCAGCACGAGGTCGGGCGGCTGCTTCGTCACGTACATCATTGTCTGCATCGAGTCGAAGACGGGCATCGTGATGTGCCCAGCCTCGTTCAGGATTCCGCAGATCATTTTCGACAGGACCTTGTCGTCATCGGCAACGATGATGTTCATGCGGCCCGTCCCTTGTGCGACGTGATGTGTTCCATGACTTCTCCCTCACAGCTCGATATGTCTTCCTCGCCACGTGCTCTTCGCGCGAGGGAAATCGCTGCGATAGTGACCTCCACGTGATTCCTTGCGCCGCATAGCGCCCTCCACGATCCGCTGCGCCGTCTGCACGAGGTTGAGCTCTTCCGTCGCGCCTTCGGGCAACCGCTCTTCGATCTCCGCCAGCTCCACCATCGCCATGCGCAGCCCTTTGGCCGTGCGGGCGATTCCTGCGTGCAGCCACATGACTTCACGCACTCGATCGGCCGCCACCTGCGCCGCGCCCCGGTCCGTCAACTTCGGAACTGTCCAGCGCTTCACAACTGGCAAGCGCACCAGCGGTGCGACACCGGCCAGATCACGCGCGACCCGCTCGGCGAACACGAGTCCTTCTAACAGCGAGTTCGACGCCAGACGGTTCGCGCCATGCACTCCCGTGCGCGCAACCTCGCCTACAGCGTAGAGTCTCGGCATGTTCGACCTGCCATTTAAGTCCGTCACCACGCCGCCCATCATGTAGTGGGCAGCCGGAGTGACTGGAATCAGGTCTTTTCGGGGATCGATGCCGCGCGCGCGACAGAGCGCGAAGATGCCCGGAAACCTCTTCGTGAAGCCACGGCCGAGCTTGCGTGCGTCGAGATAGACGCGATGGCGCTTCTGCTCTCGAAAGATCGCGCGCGCGACGACATCCCGCGGTGCGAGCTCAGCGTTCGCATGCACCTTCTGCATGAAGCGAACGCCACGGTCGTTCACCAGTGTGGCCCCTTCGCCGCGCACGGCTTCGCTGATGAGCGCGAGCGGATTTTCCGGCGTGTCGAGCGCGGTTGGGTGGAACTGCACGAACTCCATATCGGCGAGGGTGACGCCGGCGCGATGCGCGATCGCGTAGCCGTCGCCAGTGGCGACTTCCGGATTTGTCGTATAGCGGTAGACCTGCCCACAACCGCCTGTGGCGAGCACAGAGGCGTCGGCAATGATCTCGACCGCGCGGCCCGCCACGCTCGCGCGTACGCCAATGCAGGCGCCGCGAGAGATGATCAGTTCGAGCACACGTGTGCGCTCGAGCACCGTAATCCGCTTGCTCTTCCGCACACGCGCAATGAGAGTGCGCGCGACTTCCGCACCCGTCTGGTCGCCGTGCGCGTGCACGATGCGGTTGGTCGAGTGTGCGGCCTCCCGGCCAAGCAGCA
>JBDUCR010000031.1:0-3662 GCA_040003345.1 bacterium | reverse complement strand
GTGGCGACATTCGTGAATCGGCACATTCGCGATCCGCGATTGCAACAGGTCTTCAGCTTTCATCCGTTGCTCGTCGGCGGAAATCCCTTTCAGAGCACGTCCATCTACGCGTTGATCCATACGCTCGAGCAGCGGTGGGGCGTCTGGTTCGCGATGGGCGGCACGGGTGCCCTCGTTCGTGGACTGGTGCGCCTCTTCACGGAGATCGGCGGCACCGTTCACTTCGACAGTGAGGTCGAGGAGATCCTCATCGATGCCGTGACGCATCGCGCCGCGGGTGTGCGACTCGCCGGAGGCACGACGATCGATGCGGATGCCGTCGTGTGCAATGGGGACGTCGCGCAGAGCTACATGCAGCTCGTACCTGCGGCGATGCGTCCGAAGAACAGTGACCGCCGCTACGCGAAGATGCGCTATTCAATGTCGCTGTTCGTGATCTACTTCGGCACGAACCGTCGTTACGACGACGTGGCGCATCACGAGATCCTCATGGGCCCACGCTACGAGGGTTTGCTCGACGACATTTTTACGAACAAGACGTTGTCCGGCGATTTCTCGTTGTATCTGCACCGTCCCACTGCGACGGATCCCTCGCTCGCGCCGACAGGCTGCGACAGCTTTTACGTGTTGTCACCCGTACCGCATCTGGGCGGCGACGTCGATTGGGCCGTCGCCGCGAAGCCGTATCGCGACGCGATCATCGCGTATCTGGAAGCGAATCATCTCCCGAATCTCTCGGCGCACATCGTTACAGAACGTGTGATCGACCCACGCTACTTCCGCGATTCACTCAACAGCTATCTCGGCAGCGCCTTTTCCGTGGAACCGATTCTCACGCAATCGGCTTGGTTCCGGCCACACAACAGGAGCGAAGACATTCCCAATCTCTACTTCGCGGGCGCCGGGACGCACCCGGGAGCGGGCATTCCAGGGGTGTTGAGCTCGGGGAAGATTGTAGCGGAACTGATAGGAAGATAGGAAGATAGGAGGATAGGACGATCGGACTGCTGAAGTGGTCTGAATCCCTGTTCGTGCCGTTTTCCTAATTCCTATCCTCCTATCGTCCTATCCTTCTATTAGTTTTCAGTCTATGGATATCCAGATTACCACCAAGAAGAGCGAAGGCGTCGAACGCCTGCTCGAGGTCTCGGTTCCACTCGCAACGGTAAACGCGGAAGAAGAGAAGACCGCGCGCCGTTACGCCACATCCGTCCGCCTGCCGGGATTCCGTCCGGGCAAGGCACCGGCGGCGATGGTGCGCAAGCGCTTCAAGGACGCCATCCGCCAGCAGGTGCTGGAGGCGCTCGTGCAGGAGGCGTTCAAGGAAGTGATGGAGCGCGAGAAACTGGATGTCGCTGCGCAGCCGCACGTTCACGACGTCAAGTTCGACGAAGGACAGCCGCTCACCTTCGAGCTGCATCTCGAAGTCAAGCCGACCATCGAGCTCAAGCGCACGGAAGGCTTCAAAGTCACGCGCTCCGCGCAGGTCGTGACCGATGAGACCGTGACGGAGCAGATCGAGAAGCTTCGCGACGACAAGGCCACGTGGGCGCCGCTCGAAGAGCAGCCGATCGAAGGCGACATGGTGAAAGTGCTGCTCGCCACGCCAGACGCAGCCGGTGAAGAGATGCCGGAAGGTCGCCCGTACAATCTCGTGCTCGGTGGCGGACAGGCGATTCCCGGGGTCGAAGAGCTCGTGATGGAGCTCAAACCTGGCGAGACTAAGGAGCGAACGGTCAAATGGCCGGACGATTTCCCGGATGAGACGCAGCGTGGAATTACGAAGAACGTGCGCGTCACGCTGCACGAAGTGAAGCGAAAGTCAGCGCCAGCGCTCGATGATGCATTCGCGCGTGAAGTCGGCGACTTCGATTCACTCGACGCATTGCGCGCCGCAGTTCGCACCGATCTCGAAGAGCATGCAACGCGCGATGCGGATGCGCAGGTGCGTCAGGCGCTTCTCGATAATGTCGCCGAGGCGAATCCGTTCGACGTGCCACCGAGTTGGGTGTCGAGAATGATCGACGCCTACATGCAGGCGTACCAGATTCCCGACGAGCAGCGGCAGACGTTTGCCGCCGAGTTCGCGGCTGTGGCAGAGAAGCAGGTACGACGCGACATGCTGATCGACGCAATCGCGTCGGAGCAGAAGCTCACGGCGACGGAGAAGGATGTTGACGATCGCGTTGCAAAAGTCGCCGAGCAGCGCAAGACGGATCCAGGTCAGGTGTATGCGTCGCTACAGAAGGCAGGACGTCTCCCGGAAATCGAACGCAGTATCACGGAAGAAAATGTGTTCGATTGGCTGAGCTCCAGAAACGAAGTCATCAACGGTACCGCACAGTGAGCAACCCCATGGCAACGATCTATCCTCCGTACGTCATCGAGCGGTCCAGCCGCGGCGAGCGCACGTACGACATCTTCTCGCGGCTCCTGATGGACCGCATCGTCTTCCTCGGCACGCCGATCAATGACGACGTTGCGAATATCATCATTGCTCAGCTTCTCTTTCTCGAAGCGGACAATCCGGACCGCGACATTTTCGTGTACATCAACTCGCCGGGTGGCAGCGTGTCTGCCGGTCTCGCGATCTACGACACGATGCAGTACCTCAAGGCGCCAGTTAACACGATCTGCATGGGGTTGGCGGCGAGCATGGGCTCGTTCCTCCTCGCTGCGGGTAGAAAGGGCAAGCGTAGTGCGCTACCGCATTCGCGGATCATGATCCATCAGCCCTCTGGCGGCACGCAGGGTACTGCGGCCGATATCGAGATCCAGGCAAAGGAAATTCTTTTCCTGCGTCATCAGCTCAATACGATCTACAGCAAGCACACGGGCCGTCCGATCGAGCAGATCGAGCGCGACATGATTCGAGATTTCTTCATGTCCGCCGAGGAAGCGAAGTCGTACGGGCTGATTGATAACGTTATTTCGAACAGGGGTGATCTGGTGGATCCGCAGGTCATCGCTGCGCAGGCTGCGGGCGTTAAGTAAGGCTGCTGACCGCCCGCGTCGCTTCGCTCGCTCTTCCGCCCGCATCGCTTCGCTCGCTCTTCCGCCCGGCCGCTGCGCGGCCTCTTCCGCAAAAGGGCAGTAGCGGAAAAGCGAGGCGCAAAGCGCCGATGCGGGCGGAAGAGCGAGGCGGCGCAGCCGCCGATGCGGGCGGAAAAGCGGAATAGCAAGGCGGCGCAAGCCGCCGCACCAGTTGCACGTACAAAGACCAGATCGTCCATTGCTTGACCGGGTCGAACGCTACAGTTAACTCTCGGTAACTTACCTCGCCCCGGCTCCGCCCGGGCGTGCGCCTCTCGCAGGGTCTCCGCCATGTCGCACGACAAACACCTCCGCTGTTCGTTCTGCGGCAAGTCGAAGGATTCGGTCCGCAAGTTCATTTCGGGCCCATCCGTCTACATCTGCAACGAATGCATCGCGCTCTGCAATGAGATTCTCGCCGAGGACGAGGAGCGAGAGGTCGCGGAAGCGATCACGCAGGTACCGACCCCGCAGGAGATCAAGGATACGCTCGATGGCTACGTCATCGGACAGGAGCGGGCCAAGAAGGCGTTGGCTGTAGCAGTCTACAACCACTACAAGCGCATCAATTCAGCGTCCGTCCGCGAAGACGACGTCGAGCTCGACAAGTCGAACATCCTGCTCATCGG
>JBDUCR010000094.1:0-12402 GCA_040003345.1 bacterium | reverse complement strand
GCGCTTGCGAGAGCGGCAAGCGGCGCCCCATAATCGAACGTCGAATTCGAGAGGAATCACGCAATGCCAGCAGTCGGCACCAGCGTCGCACGAAAAGATGGAATCGGTAAAGCAACCGGCGCGACGAAGTACGCAGACGATCTCGTCTTTCCCGGCATGCTGCATGGGCGAACTGTTCGCTCCACCATTCCGCGCGGCCGTATCAAGAGCATCCGGTACGACTTCGACACTGCGGGATTCACGATCGTGGACTACCGCGACATTCCGGCTGGCGGCCGCAACATCGTCGCGCTGATCGAGGACGACCAGCCATTTCTCGTCGAGAGCGAGGTGCGTCATCTTGCTGAGCCGATCGTTTTGCTCGCACACGAAGATCGCGAGACGCTGCTCGAGGCAAACGTCGTCATCGAATACGAGGAGCTCGTGCCTGAGTTCGATCCAGAGCACTCGGAGATCATCCTCAAGTCGCTCGCGATCGACAAGGGCAACATCGACGTGGGCTTTGCGTCGGCCGACGTCATCGTCGAAGGCACGTATCGCACGGGACATCAGGAGCACGTCTACATCGAGACGAACGGCGTGATTGCCGTGCCGGAGCAGGGCGGCATCGCGGTGCACGGCTCGATTCAGTGTCCGTTCTATGTAGTGAAGGCGCTCAAGTCACTGATGGGCAAGGACGCGTACGTTCGCGTGGTGCAGACGGAAACAGGCGGCGGGTTCGGCGGCAAGGAAGAGTATCCGTCGATGCTTGCCGGACATGCGACGCTGCTCGCACGCAAGTCGGGGCGTCCGGTGAAGATCATCTATGATCGCACGGAGGATATGATTGCGACGACCAAGCGTCATCCCTCCATCGTGCGTCATCGCACCGGTGTAAAGCGCGACGGAACGATCGTCGCCATGGACGTCGACGTCATACTCGACGGCGGTGCGTACATCACGCTCAGCCCGGTGGTAATGTCGCGCGGCGGCATTCATGCCGCGGGCCCGTATCGCTGCGACAACACGCGTATTCGCGGTAAGGCGATGTTCACGAACACGCCGCCCAACGGCGCGTTCCGCGGCTTCGGCGCGCCGCAAACACTATTCGCTGTCGAAGCGCACATGGATCGCATTGCCGACGCGCTCGACATGGACCCAGTCGCACTGCGCGCGCACAACGCACTCGTGCCCGGTGACACCACCGCCACAGGCCAGACGCTCACGGACGATTGCAGTGCGCTCGCGGTGCTGCACGAAGCAGTGCGTCGGTCGGATTTTCATCGCAAGCGCGCCGAATACAAGGGGACGAACAAAGGCATCGGACTCGCGCTGTTCTATCACGGCTCCGGATTCACGGGTAGCGGCGAGCTGCGTCTTGCGTCGAAAGCGAAACTCTCGCTCACGGCAACCGGCGTTCGCATCTTCGTCTCCAGCACAGAGATCGGGCAGGGCACGCGCACGATGCACGCGCAGATCGTCGCCGACTCGCTCGGCATTCCATACGAGCAGGTGGAAGTGCAGCAGCCCGATACGCAGCTCGTGCCCGACAGCGGACCAACGGTCGCCTCACGCACGTGCATGGTAGTCGGCCGCATCCTGCAACGTTGCGCCGAGGAGATGAAAGAGACGCTCGGCAACATGACGCCTGCGGAGTACTTCGCGCAGTACGGCGCGATCTCGATTCTCAAGGAGCACGAGCCGCCCGCCTGGATTCAATGGGATGACGACACCTACAGCGGCGACGCGTATGCGACGTACGCGTGGGGATGCGACGTCGCCGAAGTAGAGATCGATCGCGATACGTATGAAGTGCGGCCGCTGAAGATCACGGCGGTACAGGAGATCGGTAAAGCGATTCATCCCGGACTCGCACGTGGCCAGATCGAAGGTGGCACCGCACAGGGGCTCGGGTTTGCATTGCTGGAAAAGGTCGTGATGCGCAACGGCGGAATGGACAACGCGTCGCTTACGAACTACACCATTCCTACCACCCTCGATACGCCCGAGATGGACGTCGTGATTCTCGAGAATCCATATGAGGACGGACCGTTCGGCGCGAAAGGGCTCGGCGAGCTGCCGATCGATGGTCCGGCGCCCGCGGTGATCAACGCCATTCGTCATCTCGCGATCGACGTACGCGAGATTCCTGCGACACCTGAAATCATTCTGGGCGCATGCGCTTCACGCTGAACGGCAACGACGTCGACGTCAACGCACATCCGATGAAGCGTTTGTTGGATGTGCTCCGTGAAGAATGCGGGCTCACGGGTACCAAAGAGGGATGTGGTGAAGGGGAGTGCGGTGCGTGCACGGTGCTGGTGGATGAGGTGTTGGTGGTCTCGTGTCTCGTGCCGTTCGCGCAGGTAGGTGGTGCGAGCGTGAAGACGATCGAAGGATTCGGCGACGATCACGTGTTGCAGCGCGAGTTCATGAACGAAGCGGGCGCGCAGTGCGGGATCTGTACGCCGGGAATGATCATGGCTGCGTCGACGCTTCCGCCGAATGCGTCGCTCGAGGAGATTCGCGTCGCGCTGGCGGGAAATCTGTGTCGCTGCACGGGCTACGAGGCGATTTACCGGGCGATTCAAAAGGCGCGCGAGGCCACCGCATGATGCGCAGAAGAGGCGTCAGCTGCGGAGCGTCTACAATGCCCGTCACATGAGATCCGCCATCACGCCGCTGTCGCTCGCTCAACCACGCTCGCTCAGCGATGCGTTGTCGATGCTGCGCGACGAGGCACTCGTGCCGATTGCTGGTGCGACGGATCTGTATGTGGCGCTCAACTTCGGAACGCTCGCGTCGACGCGATTCATGGACGTGTCACGTCTGAAGGAGCTGCGCGGCATCGATGTCCGTGATGATCAGGTCGTGATCGGCGCGGGCACGACCTATACGGAGCTCATGGAGTCGGCGACCGTGCAGCAGCGTCTGCCGATGCTCGTGCACGCAGCGTCGCAGATTGGCGGTGTGCAGATCCAGAATCGCGGCACAGTTGGCGGCAATATCGCGAATGGATCGCCCGCGGGCGATTCGCTGCCTGTGCTCGCTGCGACGGATGCAGTTCTCGTGTTGCGCAGTGCGACTGCTGAACGACGTGTTCCATTCACCAGCTTCTATACGGGATATCGCGCGTCGGTTCTTCGGCCCGACGAGCTGATCGTCTCTATCGAGATTCCGCGCGTCGTCGGTACGCAGTGGTTCAGGAAAGTTGGCACCCGGGCTGCGCAAGCGATCTCGAAACTCGTCGTTGCGGCGGTGCGCGCGGATGTGCCGCGCATCGCCATTGGCAGTGTTGCGGCAACGACGGTTCGTCTGCCACGCACAGAGGCGGCACTTGCGTCGGGAGCGGGTATCGACGAAGCGGTCAATGTGCTCGAGACGGAGATCACGCCGATCGACGACGTTCGTTCGACGGCGGACTATCGGCGCCAGGTTGCGTCCAACCTGCTGCGGCGATTCTGGTCAGATACGGCTTGATGTCACCCCTGAGCGAGCGACATGAGCCGAACGATCTGCAGCCGCCGTTGTTCGCGCGCACTCCCGTCACCGTTCAGCAATGATCATTCGAAGTCGGCGAACGCTGATCGACGATGCGCTGCGACCCGCCACTGTTCACGTGCGCGATCGCATCATTGCTGCGATCCGCGGATACGATGACTTTGACTCGGCAGACGAGATAATCGACGCAGGCGATGACGTCGTCATGCCAGGACTCGTGGACACACACGTCCATGTCAACGAGCCCGGCCGCACTGAGTGGGAAGGCTTCGCGAGTGCCACGCGCGCCGCCGCCGCCGGCGGAGTCACGACACTCTTCGACATGCCGCTGAACAGCATTCCGGCGACAACAACTTTTGCTGCACTCGAAGCGAAGCGCAACGCCGCGCGCGGCCGTCTATCGGTGAACGTCGGTCTCATCGGCGGAGTGGTGCCCGGCAATGCCGGCGAGCTCACGGCATTACACGCCGCAGGCGTTCGGCTCTACAAGTGCTTTCTCGTTCCATCCGGCGTCGACGAATTTCCGCACGTCCTCGAATCCGATCTGCGCAAAGCACTTCCGATTCTCGCCGAACTCGACGCAACGCTGCTCGTACACGCCGAGCTTCCGGAATGCATCGTCGCCATGCCGACTGGCGATGCGCGGCGATACGCGACCTACCTCGCATCGCGTCCCGATGCCGCCGAAACGAACGCGGTCGCACTCATGATTCGTCTGGCGGAGGAGTTCAGCGCTCGCGTGCACATCGTGCACCTCTCCTCCGAGCATTCGCTGCCGCTCATTCGCGCTGCGCGAGCGCGGGGCGTGCGAATCACCTGTGAGACGTGTCCTCACTATCTCGTATTCAGCGCCGATGAGATTGCAGATCGTGCGACACAGTTCAAGTGCGCGCCGCCGATTCGCGATCGCGGAACTCGCGACGCACTCTGGAACGCACTCATCAGCGGCGACATTTCACTCATCGCATCCGATCACTCGCCCTGTCCGCCGACGATGAAGGATCTCGAGCACGGCGACTTCTTCCAGGCATGGGGCGGCATCGCGTCGCTGCAGCTCGGACTACCAGCCGTGTGGCACGACGCGAAGGCGCGCGGCCTCAGCATTCCGCAGATCGCCAGATGGATGTCCGTCGCCCCGGCAAAGCTTGCGGGCCTCGAGCACTCGAAGGGACGACTCGCCGCTGGCTTCGACGCCGACATCGTCGTGTGGAACCCCGACGCGCCCGTCATCGTTGACGACATCGCGCTTCAGCATCGGCATCCGCTTACGCCGTATCGCGGCCGGACGCTCACGGGCGCGGTGCGAACGACGTACGTTGGTGGTGTTGCTGTCTATCGCGACGGCTACTTTGCCGAGGCGCTGCCGGGACGTCTCATCACAGAAACCAATGACTGACTTCACTGAACTCGTTGACCTCGCCGCCGAGGCGCTCGGTGGAACAGTCATCGCCGCGAATGATGAGTTCTTCGCGCCAAAGGAAGGGCTCCTCAAACCGACTCCTGCCGAATGGCGCGAAGGCGCGTATACGGAGCGCGGAAAGTGGATGGACGGCTGGGAGACCCGCCGCCGCCGCACCCCTGGCTACGATTGGGCAGTCATCCACCTCGGCGCCGCAGGCATTGTGCGCGGCGTTGTGATCGACACGAGCTTCTATCGCGGCAATTATCCTGAGCGCGCGAGCATCGAGGGGTGCGACGTCGAAGGCACGCCGTCGCCGGAAGAGCTGGCCGGTGCATCCACGACATGGCGCACGCTGCTTCCGGAGTCGCCGCTCGCTGGCGATACGCTGAACAGGTTCGAGATAGCGGACGAAGCTCGCGTAACGCATCTCAGGCTCAACATCTTTCCTGATGGCGGTGTTGCCCGACTCCGCGTGCACGGCGACGTAAAGCGCACCGCACTCGGCGAAAACAATGCGCTGTTCGATTTAGCTGCGATCGAGAATGGCGGCTACAGTGTTGTCTGCAGCGACATGTTCTTTGGGCATCGGCAGAATCTGATCATGCCGGGTCGGTCGACGCACATGGGCAACGGGTGGGAGACGCAGCGTCGGCGCGGACCGGGCCACGACTGGACGATCATTCGTCTGGCGCAGCTGGGTGCGATCGAATCGGTGGAGCTCGACACCGATCACTACAAGGGCAACGCGCCCGACTCGTGCATGCTCGAGTGTTGTTACGCACCTGATGCGTCGGCCGATGCACTCACGAATCCCTCGCTCGAGTGGTTGGAGATCGTTCCCAGGTCAAAGCTGCAACCGCACACGCGACATCAGTTCGTGCCGAGTCTCGTCATGCCGGCTACTCACGTGAGACTCAACATTTACCCCGACGGTGGCGTTGCGCGGCTGCGTCTCTTCGGTCGGCGCGCGGTGGCGATTCCGAAATGACGCTCACGCTCGCGCAGCTCGACACGATGCCCGACGCCGAGTCGGCGTTCACGCTTGCGGCGTGTTGCGGGTCGTCGACGTGGGTGGCAGCGATGGTTGCGCGTCGGCCGTTCGGATCGCGCGAGACACTATTGGCAGTCGCTGAGGAAGTCGGACTTGCGCTGCAGCCCTCGGACTGGCTCGATGCGTTCGCACATCATCCGCGCATTGGCGAGAGGCAGCCGGCGTCGTTGGTGTCGGCCACTGCAGCGAACTGGTCACAGGGTGAGCAGTCGGCGTCAAGCATGTCGAGCGAGGATGCGCGCGCCGCACTTCGGGAGGCGAACGCTGAGTACGAGCAGCGATTCGGGTTCATCTTCATCATTTGCGCCAATGGCAGAAGCGCGAATGAGATACTGGCGGCTTTGCGCGATCGTCTCACGAATGAGCCGGATGCGGAGATGTTCATTGCTGCGCGTGAGCAGCGGCAGATCACGAGGCAGCGGTTGGAGAAACTGATTCCGGCGGCAAGACTATCGAGAGGTGCGGGATCATGAGCTCTGCTACGACGATCAGCACACATGTGCTCGACACATCGCTCGGGATGCCGGCGGCGAATATTGGTGTCACGCTTTCCCGTGTCGGTGAGCGTGGTGTGGCGACGCCTATCTCTACCAACGTCACAAATGCGGATGGTCGCGTTGGCGCGATGGCGCCAAGTGATGGGATTGTGGAGCGCGGCAGCTATGAGCTCCGCTTCGATGTAGCTGCGTATTTTGCGGCGACGAGCCGCAACAGCTTCTACACTACGGTGTGCATCAACTTTGAAGTGAGTGGGGAGCCGCAGCACTATCATGTGCCGTTGCTGCTGAGTCCCTTCGGGTATTCGACTTATCGCGGGAGCTGAGCTGACTCATGTCCATCATTCTCGCGAGCAATAGCTACGGCAAGTCGGCGGTCCGGTTGCTCAAGCTCGAGCGCTCGGGCGCGCATCACGGCATTCGCGAGCTCTCTGTCGACATCGCGTTGACCGGCGCATTCGCTGCGGCGCATACGGATGGTGACAACAGTCTCGTGCTGCCGACGGATACGATGAAGAACACCGTGTACGCGAAGGCGCGCGAGGGGACGCTTGGCGCTCCCGAGGAGTTTGGCGTCGTGCTCGCGACGCATTTTCTCGATGCGAGTGCCGCGGCGCAGACAGCGACCGTCACCGTTACCGAGCATGGGTGGCGGCGGCTCGATGTTGATGGCGTGCAGCATCATCATGCGTTCGAGCGGAAGAGCAGTGAGCTGCGCATTGCGCGTGTGTCGCTCGAGCGAGGTGGTGTTGCATCGATCGTCGCCGGCATTGATGACCTGCTGATCCTCAAGTCAGGGCAGTCAGCGTTTTCCGGCTATCCGCGCGACAAGTACACGACGCTGCGCGAGACGGAGGATCGCATTCTTGCGACGTCGATCTCTACGCAGTGGCGTTACAGCGCGAAGACAACGGGGTTCGATGCGCGTTTTCATGATGTGCGTCGAGCGCTGCTCGAGACGTTCGCGGATCACGAGAGTAAGTCGGTGCAGCACACGCTCTATGCGATGGGCGAGGCCGTGTTGAAGCAATGTGAGGACGTTGAGGAGATCAGCATCACGATGCCGAACAAGCATCATCTGCTGGTGGACCTCGCGCCGATTGGGCTCGACAATCCGAACGAGATATTTGTACCGACGTCGGAGCCGTTCGGTTTGATCGAGGCGACTCTCAGGCGTGGGTGAGGAGAAGACGAAACGGCGATGCAACAACAGCATTCCCGTAGTCTCCATCCGCATCGTTCAAGCTTCTATTGCGATGTCAAATATGTTCTTGCGCGCGCTGGTGTCGTCGTCACGAAAGGCAAAGAGCACATTGTCATGAGCGCACGGCACAATGATGACGTTGTCGTTTCCAATTCGCCCCACGCACCTGTGATGGGATGAGATGGTATTGGCGTTCGGCGACTCCCAGGCGAAGTGAAATACGTACCAGGGCGAACTCGAGATACGTGCGCATGGAATCGGCAAGGACGCAGTCGTAATGGCCGTACGCCGAGACGGCGGGCGCTGGTGTTTCGAAGTTACGTACGGCGACAATCGCAATCGTTCAGACAATGTGGCGAAGCGAAGTCTGAGTCTTCGCGTCCTCAGCAGTGTTCGCGAGCGTATAAGGCGTGGTGTGCGATTCGCTCATCTGACGCCAGCCGACAAGAGCAGCGAAACGGCATTCCAATTGTGCGACTACGTGGCATATTGTAGCTGTGAAAGCATTCGCCATGCTGCATAAATTGGCGTAGGCCGAGTATCGACATTTAACAAACGAGAGAGTCGCGATGGCTGATTCGATTGATTGTCTACGCTGCCATGTACCGATGGAACCTGGCTTTATTGCTGATCGGACCTATGGCGGTTTTGTTGAGGAGCAGTGGTCCCCTGGTCGGCCAGAACTTCATTGGTGGGGCCTTAACCCGGGGTCGCGTAGTATGTCCGTCACGACCATGCGCTGCCCACGCTGTGGCACACTTGAGTCTTTCGCGCCGTCGGCCTAACGAACGCTGCTGCTGTCGAGCGATCTACTGATTGCGCGGGCGACGCCCGCGCTTTATGTGGCTCGCTCGAGGCAGAGGACGGGCGCTACACCGCAACACGCCACTATGATCGGGAAGGTACGCACTCTCCGATGCGTTCAGCTTGGTATTCTTTGATACTGGAATGGGTGCGTCGATGCAGCACCCACAGCTCGGACCACGCGCGGCCGCGAGAACATCACTGAGTCGGAGGCCCGGCTGGATGTTTTTGGCATGCCGGCGGCTGCTCGATCGTGTATATGAGCGATGCTACCCGCCACCGACCATCGCTCTTGAGCAGCGTGAACGCATCCACACCGCAGTGCGACCAGGTCTTGCCGATGTAGAGGTCATACGGCACCCACACCTGGGCGACGCGATCCTGTACGCGCGCCGTCGCCCCAAACCCGCGCTCCGTAAAATCCGATGGCCCTGTGCGCGATGTATAGTGCACCCATGAGCCCACAAAGAGTCGCTCGACTCCATTTCGCTCGCCTGCACCGCCAACGATCGCCGAGTCCAGCGTCAGCCGCTTGAGCGTTGCATTGTCGCCGCTGGATAGCGCAATGAGTACCGAGTCTGCAACAGCAATAGCTGCCTTGGTATTCACGTCAGCACTCTGTGCGCGGGATACTGGCGCGAAGAGCAGGAGAGGCAGTAGCGAGAGAGCGGCCGCGAGGACGCGGGGGGTGGCTGGCACTGTTGAGGACTCCGTTGTAGAAGAAGATGTCTATCCTACGCGGCTCGCGCCGGTCGTGTCAACGCGCTACGCAGCTTGTGCATAGGCTCCCGATCAAAGCTGCCGATTACGCCTCCGCGATCGCGGCCGCCGCTTTTACGAGCAACACCATCAGACGACCGAAACTCGCCGCTGATGCGCGCTTGTCCGAAGATGACTGCACCATGGCCGGCCTTTGACACTGCTCCGTAACGTCCGAAAAATTGCTGCATTGTAAACGGTGAACCCGGCATCGCGCCCGCACGGCACATGCGCGACGTCGAATCACGTGGAGGCCGTTCGGGTTCGCGTGGTGTCTCGTATTTACAAATTCTCGCGCTGGGCGCTCGAGCGAGCAGCCGCTGAGTCGACGACTTCAGCGATGAGGTCAATTTCCACACACGCACCGAAAGGGGCCTGCGCTACGCCGATCGCGCTCCGCGCGTGCGCGCCGCGCTCCCCGAAGACTTCCATGAAGAGCTCCGACGCGCCATTCGCTACCACGTGCGGCTCCGTGTACTGCGGTGTGCAGTTCACGAAGACGAGCAGCCTCACGATGCGCTGTACGTTCTCCAGATCACCGAGCGCCGCTTGTAGTGTGGCAAGCATCTCTATGGCGATCCCGCGCGCGGCCTGCTTTCCCTGGGCTGAAGTGATCTGGTCACCCAATTTGCCGATCAAAAGCTCCCCGTCCTTCTTAGCGAGCCGTCCAGAGAGATAGAGCAGATTACCCGTCCGCACGAACGGCACGAATGCCGGGACGTATCCGGCGACGACAGGGGGCGCTACGTCGGGCAAAGTGATCTCGAGCGCATTCAAGCGTTCCTGGACCGTAGTCACAGTGACTCCTGTTTTACGTTGGGGGACTGTTGAGCCGGATCGTCGTGGGTCCAGCGACGCGACATCGTCATGCTGACACCACGCTGATTAGGCGATCGATGTCGCCACTCGTGTTGAACAGGTGTGGCGAAACTCGAATCCTGCCTTCGCGCAGGCTCACAAAAACGCTCTCGTTGAACAGCTTCTGATGAAGCGCCGTTGTTAGTTCCCGCGTTCCTGCGACGAAGCATCCGTACGGACCACGCTGAGCCGGGTCCAGCGGGCTCGCGGGCACGAGGCCCGCGGGGAGGCCCGAATACAAGCGCGCGATCAGGTCCCGGTTGTGCGCGAGCACCGTCCCGGGGCCAACGCGACACACGAAGCTCGCGGAGGCATCCATGGCCGTCACGTTGAGATTGAAGTAGCCGGCCGTTTGCGCGGCGTCCCAGCGCTTCGAACTGGATGCTGGTGTGGGATCAATCATATTCAGCTTCGTAAAACTCTCCGCATCCTGGCCTTGCCAGTAGAAAGGACCCGGACGCAGTGTGTGCAGTCGTTCAGATTTCGCCCAAAGAAATCCCGTTCCGTAAGGACTCAACAACCACTTGTATCCGGAGCAGACTATGAAGTCGGCGCCGAGTGTCGAGACGTCGATCGGCACTGCTCCGCATGACTGGGTCACGTCGAGGACAAACAGCGCCCCACGCGCCTGACACGCCTCGGCAACGCGCGCGGCATCCAGCAGCGAGCCGTCGTCAAAGCGAACGTGGCTAACCGAGACGACCCTCGTTCTCGCCGTCATCGCGGCGATCAGGTCGTCTGCCGAAATGAAACGGTCTTGCGCAGCGACGATCTTCAGCGTCACGCCTTCGCGCTCCTCCATCGGCTTCCACGTGGCGTACTGCGCCGGGAACTCACCTTTGGCCGTGATGATCTCGTCGCCCGGCTTCCATGTGAGACCGTGCGCAACGGTTTGAAGGCCAGTGCTCGAGCCGGTATTCAGTGCGATCTCTTGCGCGCGTGCACCGATCAGCGATGCCAGTGATACGCGAAGCCGGTCGCTCACCTCGAACCAGACTGCATCGTTCCTGTGATGGGGAAAGCGTTTTGCGTCGAGCGCGACTTGCACCGCGTCAAACGATACGCTGGGCATGGCGGACATCGCCGACGTGTTCAAGTATGCTACGTGGTCGAACGGAGCCCATTCGTTTCGCCACTCACTCACGAGGGCCTGTTCTTTAGACATCCTCTCTCCTTGACGTTCGGATTTCATTTGGCGCAGCTCGCGTTCGCGCTATCGACGGGCATTGACGAGCGCCCAGATGCGCGCGAGATGATGATCGTCATGTTCGGCGACGAAGTACAGGTGGTCTGCGAGCTTCATTGGTGTTCTCAAGCGCGGATGGGGAATAGCCTTGGGAAACAGCGACGCGTCCAGTGCCTCCACGCGCTTCATCAGCCGCCTTCTTGTCGCGCGATAGTCCTCGAGTATCCGTTCCTGCGCCGACCACGTGGCATCCACCTTCGTGATCAGCTTCTTGCGAGAACCTTGGCGAACTGTCTCCTCCAGCCTGGCAGGTGAACCACGCAAGCGCGTGTGCAGTTGCGGCAGCAGGTCGGCGGAGTATGGAACCTCGAAGGTGCGGTCAAACCAGGCTGGCGACTCTCTCATAGGTCCGTCGTCTCTCTCGTCGATGATGGTTGCGTCGCCAACTGAAAGCGTTGTCGTGCTGTTCTCTCGACACCCAAGAATCATCAGATGACAACGTTGGTTGCCAGTGGCCCAAGAGACGACTATCGTCAATATCGTGCCACTCGCTCAATTACAGAAACGTCGGCGCCGAGCGCCGCACAGAGTCGTCGTGCTGGCGTACGAAGGGTTGTGCACGTTCGAGTTCGGGATCGTTGTCGAGATGTTCGGGCTCCCGCGTCCCGAGCTCGACTCCTGGTACTCCTTCTCGGTGTGCGGGATGGACCACCGCGCCGTTCGTGCCACCGGTGGCATCACTATCAAGCCGAATGGTGATCTGCGCGAACTGGTTCGCGCCGATACGATCATCATTCCGGGTTGGCCCAAACCGATCGTCGCGCCGCCCGAGCGGCTCGTCCGCGCGCTGATCCGTGCGCACGAGCGTGGCGCTCGGCTGGTTTCGATTTGTGTTGGCTCTTTCGTGCTCGCGGCGACTGGACTCCTGGATGACAGGCGCGCGACGACGCACTGGAGGTTTGCCGATCAGATGGCGCGGGATTTTCCGCGCGTGCGAATCGAGCCAGACGTCTTGTATGTCGACGAGCAGGACATCCTGACATCAGCAGGCAGCGCAGCCGGCATCGATCTGTGCCTTCACATCATCCGGAAGGACTTCGGAACGATCGTGGCCAACACAGTCGCCAGGCGGGCGGTGGTGTCGCCACATCGGGAAGGCGG
>JBDUCR010000056.1:0-12413 GCA_040003345.1 bacterium | reverse complement strand
ACAAGGGGACAAGGGGACAAGGGGACAAGGGGACAAGGGGACAAGGGGACAACGGTCAGATTTCACTTGGCGTTGTCCCCTCATCCCCTCATCCCCTCATCCCCTCATCCCCTCATCCCCTCATCCTCTCATCCTCTCATCCTCTCATCCCCTCTTCCTCTCAACCTCCTATCTCACGTCCTTGATCTCGGACGCCGCCTCAGCCTGAAATTTCTTGTCGTTGTACTCCGTTATCGTGCCCCTGATCGTCGCTTCATACTCGGCATGCGCCTTCTCCTTGTTGCCGCGCGCCTTGTAGACGCGCGCGAGATCGAGATGATGCACGAGTCGCCCAGGATCGACCGCGACCGACTCCTCCATGTATTTCTGCGCGTCGTCCCAGTTGGCTGAGTCGAACACCTTGCCACCAAGGAACGTCTTGGCCATGAAGCGCGTCATACCGCTCAGCTGCAACACTTCGTAATTCCACTTGCCCATCACGTGCATCGCGCCCGGATGCTTCGGGTCGAGCCTGAGCGCTTCGAGGGCCTCCGTGCGCACGTCGCCAGCATACTTCACCTGATCCCGCTTGCCGAGCGACAGCGCCTTGCGGCCCAGCGCACGCGCAAGATGAAAGTGGCCCTCGGCGTCATTCGCATTCGCCTCGACCGCACGCCGCGCATATTGTTCTGCCAGCGAATACAGCCGATCGCGTTCCTTGTCGTCGGGATTGTATTCGCCGACGTCCACGGCTTCTCGCGACGCCTTCCAGAGTGCCTCATAACTCTTTGGGTCGACCTTGATGGCCTCTTCATAGTGATGAAGAGCGCTCGGCGCACTCAGTGCCGTGTGCTCCTTGTCTCCGAGCGCGATGTGCTCGGCGGCCGACTGCGCCATGATGCGGGCCGGCGTCGCGGCAAGCGTGAGCACGACAGCGGCGCCCAACAGGCGTCGTGACGTCGCGAGAGAAACGAACATGAGAGACTCCATGATGCTGGTGAGACATCGGACGCACAGCGCGTCGAGCGGGACGACGCACTGTCTGCGGCAGCGACGGGTGGGCATCCTTCGCCCGTGCCGCCAGTGTATTCATACCCCACACACCGGTCAATGCTCGCGCTGAGGCTCATCGAGCGCAAACGGGACGGCGGACACATCGAGCCGGGCGAGTGGCGCGCACTCGCATACGCATATGCCGCGGGACATGTCCCGGACTATCAGATGGCGGCGTTTCTCATGGCGTGCTTTCTCCGCGGTCTCGATCGCAGCGAGACACACGCGCTCACCGACGCGATGCTTCGCAGTGGCGACACACTCGATCTCGAGTATCTCCAGCGGCCGCGAATCGATAAGCACTCCACGGGAGGCGTCGGCGACAAAGTGTCCATCGTGCTTGCCCCGCTCATCTCGTCGCTCGGCATCGCCGTACCGATGATGTCGGGCCGAGGACTTGGGCACACTGGTGGGACACTCGACAAGCTCGAATCGATTCCAGGCTTCGATACCAAACTCGCGTTGTATGACGCGCGCAAGCTCCTCGAGACATTGAACTGCGCACTGTTCGCGCAAACGGAGGAGATCGCACCAGCCGACCGAAAGATGTATGCGCTGCGCGATGCCACAGGCACCGTGGAGTCCATTCCGCTCATCGCCGCGAGCATCATGAGCAAGAAGCTCGCTGAAGGACTTACGGGCCTGGTACTGGACGTAAAGCGTGGATCGGGCGCCTTCCTTCCGGATCTCGAGCGCGGCCTCGAGCTCGCGAAGACAATGATCGAGCTCGGCGCGGATCAGAAGTGTCCCGTTGTCGCGCTCATCACTGCAATGGATCGTCCACTGGGCCGAGCGTGCGGCAATGCGCTGGAGGTCGAGGAGTCCATCGCTGCGCTCAAAGGCGAAGGACCGGCGGATCTCATGGAAGTCACGTACGCGCTCGGCGCGGAGATGCTGCTGCTGGCGAGCGCGGCGAAGGATCGCGGGGAAGCGCGCGGAATGATGGAGCGGGAGATCGCGTCGGGCAAAGCCGCACAGCACTTCCAGCGCATCATCGAGGCTCAGGGCGGAAATCCCTCGGTGGTGGATGATCCGGCGATCCTTCCACAGTCGAAAGAGGTGGAGCTGTACGTCGCCGTGCGGCGAGGGTTCATCTCGCGCGTCGAGCCGCGCGCGATCGGACGCGGTATCGCAGCCCTGGGCGGAGGACGAACGACGATGGACGACAAGCTCGATCTCTCGGTGGGATTCGTCATCACGGCGCGCCCCGGCGATTGGGTCGAACAGGGGGAGCCGCTCGCAACGATCTTCGCGCGCGATCGCGCGGGTGTCGAGAGTGGTCGCGCCACGTTACGTGCGGCAATCACCATTGGAGACGAAGCGGACCCGCCGCTGCCATTGGTGTCGCATCGCGTGACGGCAACTGGTGTCGAACAGTTGGCTCCCTGAGAATCAACCTGTGCGAAGTGGCGAACCGCTCTTAACTTTCGCATCTGAACTCAATCTCATGAGGATTGCGATGCCCCCGAAGATCGCCAAGCTTGCTGGATTCGGAGCGCTTGCCGCATGCGGCGGCATTGCCGCCATCTATGCGCTGTTCGTGTTCATCACGCGGCCGGTGCCAAGCGCTGGACTCGATCCGACACTGCGCTTTCTCTCATGGTTCACCGTCGCGGGAGTGATTCTCGCATTGATCGGCGTACACCTTGTGCTCGGCCGTCAGTTGTTGCTGCTCGCCAAGGGCGAGGCGCGTCCACTCTAGCGCGCGCTAGCGCGGGCTCGCAAATACCTGCGCGTAGAACGGCCGGCCGTTCTTCGCCGTCGCGACGCCCGCGCCGATCTCAGTGAAGTGGGTCGACACGATGTTCGCGCGATGGCCCGGCGACGTCATCCATCCCGCAACCACGGCTGCCGCCGACGGATATCCCTCGGCGACATTCTCACCGAACGCACGCATCCGATAGCCGACTGCGTCGAGTCGCGATCGCGGTGACGGATACGCCGCGCCGGGAAGCTCATGCGCCATGGTGTTCAGCGCTGCCATCTGGTTCGCGTGAAGCTGTGCCGCCTTCATCAATGTTGTGTTACGCACCAGCGTCGACAGGCCAAGATTTTTCTCTCGGCGTTCGTGCGAACGACGATTTCCTCGCTGAGTGGAGAGCTCGACGGCGTCGTGTCGACTGCGGATGACGCGGTGCGCGCCGGTGACGCGACGTGCACACATGCGGCTGTGAGCACAACTCCGCAGGCGAACAACGCCGCGCCTCGATACATCGCGTGCGATGCGGCGTGCGTCGACGGACGTGTCATGACTTGCGCAGCATCTGAACTGTTACACCGTAAAGCGTACGTCGTTCGAGCCTTCGCCGAGTCGAGTCCTGTGAGAAAGTTGGGAACGATCCATGCGCCTTGGACTCTCCAACTGAGTAGGTCGGGAGACTATGAGTCACGCAACGGCATACGACATATCGGACGATGATCAGGTCGCGTCTGCTCGCGAGCGATTCCGTGAGGCGCTGCTCAGGTCGAAGCGTTCACGCAGCAGTATTGGCGAAGTCGAAGTGGCGGCTGGCAAGTTCTGCCAGGCCCTTCGGCGAATTGGACACACACCAGAGCGTGCGCTCATCGACGCGAAGCGCGTGATCGACGATACGATCGATGGCGACGCCGTCGGAGTTGCAGAGCGCGCGGTTGCCAGCTGTATCCGCTACTACTTCCAGCAGTGACCGCCTGACGCTACTGACGACACCCACCCTGTGGATCCATTCTCGGACCATCCACCACCAACCGCTGCGTCCGATTCGCCACCGCTTCTGCGATGTCGTGCACGAATGACGCGGTGCGCGCCAGGTGATCGTAGTCGATGTATTGCGGCTCGTCAGTCACCTGGTGGTAGTCGGTATGATAGCCGAGCGAGAAGTACGTGATGGGGATGTTGTAGCGGGCGTACATGTAGTGATCGCTGCGACAATAGCGGTTCAGCGGATGACCGTTGGTGTCGAACGACGTATCGATGTCCATGTGTGGCGTACGCGCGGCGTTCACCGAATCGATCACGGCGCCGAGTTGCGACGCGAGACGTCGCGGACCGATGAGTTGAATGTTGTTCGGTCCGCGACCCATGATGTCGGAGACCTTGCCGCGTCCCACCATATCCATGTTGAGCTGCGCGACGATGGAATCGCGCGACACGGTAGGATGATCGGTGAACCACTGCGAGCCCCACAGACCTTCTTCCTCGCCGGTATGCGAGACGAAGAGGAGCGAGCGCCGAGGATGCTCTGGGGCAGTGACAAACCGCTCGGCGATCTCCAGCATTGCCACCGTTCCAGAACCGTCGTCGTCAGCGCCGTTGAAAACGGAATCCGGCCGCGCGCCGCCGTGTGCGCGCGTGAGGCTGTCGCGAAGCAGGGCGATGCGCGCAGCCTCGTCCGAGGTCGGCTTCCGCTCGGCGTCCTGCACACCCTGGCGACGAATCACCATGTTGTTCGCCAGCACGGAGTCGTGATCGAGCGGATGCGGCGCGAGTCCGACGTGATCGTTGTGCGCGCCGATTGCCACATATTGCCCGCGAAGCGAAGGATCACTCCCAGTGAGAATTCCGATCACGTTGCGCGCAGGAAACGGTGTCGGAACACGGGAGCTTGCGAGGTTCGCGTCGAGCATGTGGCCAGCGGCACCTGATGCGAGACTCTCGAGTGCCGCACCTCCGAACAGACGAATCGCAGCCGCATTCGAGACGTACAGCAGCTGCGCACTGGCACCGGCATTGGGCTCCGGCGGATACGCTATTTCCTGCCTCGGCTCCCGCAGGAACTCACGTCGTTCGGCCGACATTGAATCCAGCATGACGTACGCGATGCCCTGTGCGCGCGGCGAAAGCGCCGCGACTGACTGTGCCTGCGCGCGCACGGTCGTCGCGTCACCCGAGTATGGAAGTCGGCCCAGCGAACCAGGCCGCCGTGAAGCGGGAAGAAGCACCACGAGCTTTCCGGCCGCCTGATCGGGAGTGATCAATGGGCCGCCGATCTGCCCGCCGAACACAGTGGCAACCTGTCCAGTGAGGGGGCGCGTGGTGATGCCTCCGAGGAGCGGCGCAACGTCTTTCCACAGGGCGAGTGAAGTGCCGTCCACGGCGAACCTGGATTTGGGGTCGATGGTGGCAACGACCACGGGCACTGTCTGGAAATACGTTCCGTTTTCACCGCCTGGCTGCAGCCCCATCTTTCGCATCTCGGCAGCGATGTAGTTCGTGCCGCGCACGTTGCCGAGTTGGCCGCTCTCGCGCCCGAGCATGGAGTCGTCGGCGAAGATGTAGAGCCGCGTCATGAGGTCCGCCGGCGTGATCGCACCGGTCGTCGGTGTCGGTGCGTGAGCGCGCGGGCTACTGGTGACGACAATTGGGGCAGCCGACTTGCATCCAACAGCGAGCGCAGCGGCGACCAGAACGAAAGGAAGGCGTGACATGCTCGAGTGCTCGAGAGAAATCCGGACGAACGCGATGCGGGAAGTATACGGGTGACGCCCCACCTTCCGAAGTGGAGGAGGGCAGCGTAGCCTCAGCAATGACTCGCATACGCGCACGTTCATCAGCCGGGGCCGAGAAGCCCGACATCGCCGCCGAGAACGGCGATGCGGTGTGTACCATGCTTCATCAGGATGATGGCGCCGTCAGGGACAATCTGGATCCCGATCAGCTGCGCAACGCCCTCGAGAAAGGCGAGGGCACGCTGTGGGTCGACCTGGACGTTTCGGACACGAGCCAGGCTGCCCTACTGAAGGACGTCTTCAACTTTCACCCACTCGCAATCGAGGACGCACTCAATCCGAGCAGTCGAGTGAAGGTGGACGAGTATCCGGCCTTTCTCGTCGTGATCGCGCGAGTTGTGAGCTTCGTGGAATCGACGCCGGATCCCTACGACCTCGACACGGCGAACCTCACGATCTTCATCACCAAGAACGCGATCGTCACGGCGCATCTGCAAAACCTGCCGATCATCCAGTCGCTTGTCGCCACGCTACGCGCAAATCCGGATCTGCTGGCGCGCGGTCCGTCGCGCATCGCGCACTTCGTGCTCGACGGCGCTGTAGACGCGTACTTCCCCGTGCTCGACAGGCTGGATGAATTCGTCGACGAGATAGAAGAGCGCGTGTTTGGACAGTTCGACGAACAGTTGCTGCAGGAGATCTTCAAGGTGAAGCGACTCGTCATTTCGCTACGGCGCTATCTCGCCCCGCAGCGCGAAGTGTTGAGCCAGCTCACGATGCGTCCGTCTCCATTTCTCCCGACCGAAGCGCAGATCTATTTCCGCGATGTCTATGATCACATGCTGCGCATCACGGATTCACTGGACAGCTATCGCGATCTGCTGAGCAGTACGCTCGATGCCTATCTCACTCAGGTGTCGAACCGGCTTGGCTATGTGTCGAAGGCACTTGCCGCCGTTGGAGCGCTGAGCGTTCCATTCGTGGTGATTGCTGGCGTCTACGGCATGAACTTCGAGCACATTCCGTTCGCGCACCATCCGTATGGTTTCGAGATTGCGGTTGGTGCGCAGGCGCTGCTGGCGGTCGTCCTGCTCGCCATCCTTCGATACAAGAAGATGGTGTGAGGTCGTGCGTCAGCGCGCGAGACCCAACCACCGCTCGAGGGCCTCGCGACGAGTGCGGCTCACGCGAAGCTGAGTACCACCTCGCAGGCGAAGCTCGCCGTCACCGCCTGCGCCGCGTTCCAGCGTCTCGATGAGATCGAGTCGCACGATCACCGAACGATGCACGCGCATGAACTTCGCCGGATCGAGCCGTTCCTCGAGCGTCTGCATCGTCTCGCGAATCACGTAGCGCTTTGCACCGACATGTAGCTCAGCATACGGTCCGTCGGACGTGATGTAGTCGATGTCTCGCACGAGAACCGGACGTACGGTGCCGCGAATCTCGACGGCGAGTCTCTCCAGATACGGCGACGCGCTCGGTTGGTTCTCCCGCTCACCGCCGACCGCAGGTTGAAGAATCGCGAGAAGCTGCTTGCGCAGCCGGCCCATGTCCTGTGCGGCGAGTACTTTTTTCGCACGACGAAACGCCTCCTCGAAGCGCTCGTCGTCGAACGGCTTCACGAGATAGTCCACCGCGGCGACGGCGAACGCCTCCACCGCGTACTGGTCATATGCCGTCACGAAAATCGTTGCCGGCATCGCATCCGCGCCGATCTCGCGCACGACATCCAACCCGCTCTTCCCCGGCATCTGCACGTCGAGAAAGACGAGGTCCGGCCGTTCGGCACGGATCGCCGTCACCGCTTCGAAGCCATCGCTGGCACTGTGAATCTCGGCGACGCCCGCTTCGCGTCGCAACAAGTCCTCGAGGCGCATGCGGTTGAGTGGTTCGTCGTCGACGACGAGCACGCGAAGCGGCTCTCCACCCATGCTCTGCGCATCAGCCATCGACGATGGCACTCCGTTCGGCGACATGGAACGGCAGACGCACTTGAGCGACCGCTCCCCCTGCCAGAGCGGGAGCGAGTGTGAATTGCTGCCTGCTGCCATAGAGCTGAGTCAATCGCGCTCTCGTATTCCGAAGGCCAACGCCGGTGTTCGTCGCTCCATCGTCACCGCGCGATGCGTCGCCCACTGCCAGACCCGCGCCGTCGTCGATCACGCGTAGAACGAGCATGTCGCCATCCAGCAGCGTCTCGATGAGAATACGCCCGCCGCCGCGCTGGCGCTCGATTCCATGCTTGATCGCGTTCTCCACCAACGGCTGAAGGATCAGTGTGGGGACGAGCGCATCGAGTGTCTCTGGTGCGGCGCTGGTCGTAGTCTCGAGGCGCCCCTGAAAGCGAACCTGCATGATATCGAGATACTGCGCGAGCAGCTCGAGCTCCCGGCGCAGCGTAATTTCCGGTGCGTCGGCGCCTTCGAGACTGAACCGCAGCAGTCCGCCGAGCCGGGCGATCATGCGTCGTACGCCGCGCGGATCGCGCTCGACCAGCGACGAAATGACGTTCAGGGTGTTGAAGAGGAAATGCGGATCGAGCTGGCGCCTGAGCGCATCGAGCCGCGCTTCCGCCAGCTGCCGCTCGAGTAGATTCGTCTGGTCGCGCCGAGCGCGGTAGCGAAGCGAGTAAGCCCGCGCGAGTCCGGCCGCGACCACACCGAGATAGATGACGAGCGCGTTGAGCATGCCGAACCAGAATGGCGGACCACCTCTGTTCGGCCGCCGTGGATTACTGGACGACAGTGCGTAAAATTGTGTGCGGGTCGCGGTACCGAGCACGCCAACGAGAACAACGACCACGATGCCGACGAGGCCGAAGACGACAAGTTGTCTCCCGCGAGACACGCGCTCGGTGCCATATTGCGCCGCCAACCGGAACAGCGGCACGGTGAGGAGCGCCCAGCATATCGAATCCACGACAGGAACCACGAACCATCCCACCTGAAATGCAGGCCCCGATCTCGTGAGCGCGTCGAACAACCGGTTCGCCACGGAGAGCGTTGCGTACATCGTCCAGAAGGCGACGATGATCGCAATCTCGCGCTGTGTGAACGGGAGATCGTCGACGGAGCCTTCGTTGGTACGTGCGTCCATGCGACCAGATTACTCTTTCCGTGGCGACAGATGATAGAGGCTTGGCGTCAACTGCATCCAGCACAGCACCAGCCGCCCACCGACAGCACGAGCCGCTCTATCTTCGACGTGTTCGCACCGCTGGCCCTTGCTGTGCGTTGGCTGCAGGGTACGCCGCACGAAGCCGCCGCAAACGACCACAGCAATGACTGACGACGAATCCCCTTCTGACGATCCGCCGCACCCGGACGCCGCGAATCGCGTGTTGACGCACACGTCGGAACACGCGGCGACAGAGGCTGCCCATTTCGCACGAGCCAAGACGACCGGAAACATCGCAAGCGAGGGAGACGGCCTCTACCGGCTACTGGTCGAGAGCGTGCAGGACTACGCAATCTTCCTCCTCGACCCAACCGGCAAAGTGATGAGCTGGAATCCCGGCGCTGAACGCTTCAAGGGATATCGACCGGAAGAGATCATCGGACAACATTTTTCCGTCTTCTACACGGAACCGGATATCGTCATCAACAAGCCTGCAGAAGAGCTCCGAATCGCGACGGCAGACGGTCGCGTCGAAGACGAGGGATGGCGTCGCCGCAAGGACGGCACGCTGTTCTGGGCGAACATCGTGATCACCGCGCTTCGCGACGACAAGAGACGGCTGGTCGGATTTGCGAAAGTCACCCGCGATCTGACCGAACGACGCAATGCCGAGCTCAAAGCCCTCGCGGCCGCTCGACGTCTCACGCTGGTCGAGGAAGCGAATCAGGCGAAGGCGGCGTTTCTCGCCGCGATGAGCCACGAGCTGCGAACGCCACTCAACGCGATCGGTGGCTACGCGGATCTCCTGCTCACAGGCATTGGCGGAAGCGTTGCGCCGAAGCAGAAAGAATACCTGGAGCGCATTCGCGGAAGTCAGCTGCATCTGCTCGCGATCATCAATGATATTCTGAACTTCAGCCGCATCGAGGCGGGACAGCTCAACTACGAGATTCGCACAGTGTCACTGGCCGCTGTGGTCGACGCCGTCGTTCCCATGATCGAGCCGCAGGCGGCTGCAAAGTCACTGCATGTCGAGCAAACGTCGTTTGCCGGCGCCGATGTCACTGGCGATCAAGCCAAGATCGAACAGATTCTGCTCAATCTGCTCTCCAATGCGGTGAAGTTCACGAAGGCGGGAGGCCGCATCGAAATCGAGTGCGAGCGTCGAGATGACCGCATCGAGCTTCGTGTTCGCGACAGCGGCATCGGCATTCCAGAATCGGAGCTTGGCTCGATCTTTCAACCGTTCATCCAGGTGGGCCGCTCACTGACGAGCCCACAGGAAGGCACGGGACTCGGTCTCGCGATCAGCAGTGATCTCGCAAAGGCGATGGGTGGTGAGCTGCGCGTGGAGAGCACGCTTGACGTGGGGTCGACGTTCACACTCGCCTTGCCCATTGCGAAGGACGCAGCGGGTGACGCCGATCACGGCACTCCCGCCGCGCCGGCGAAATCATAGATCCATGCGCGCCGACGACAGTTTTTTACACGCGTGGTCGATGCCAGCCGAAATTGCCGAGCCGGCGTGGGGCACGCTGCATGGCGAAATGATCGAGGTGTTGCTCGCCGCAAGCCGGCAACTCGAGCGCGAGCGATCGTCCGATGACCTTGCGCTGCTGCGCGGGCCAGAGGGAATGGGACACCTGGAGCTCGGCGCGTCACGCATCGCCTTCAATGGCAACGCATTTCTCGGCCAGGCCGGTGAGCCGTTCTTCATCGAGCGTCGCGCGCGCACGCATGTCATCGCGCGAGTGGATCGCCACGGCGTGCGGCGCACCGTTCGTCGCTGCGATACTGCGGGTCATCCCTACGATCTCGCCGTGTGCGCGATGTTGCTCGTGATGCTGCGCCACTTTGAAGGTGCGATACGTGTGGGGACGTCGGGCACGCTGCGAAGTGGCTGGGGTCGCGCCGCCGTGCTGGTGCGCGCGACAATCGGCGAGTGCGGACAGCTCGTGCAGCTCGAGAGCGGACTGCTGCGCTGGATCGACGCGCCGGCGGTGCGTGCCGACGGTCGTGCGCGTTCCAGCGCATCCTAACGCAAGCAGGGCACAGCTCCTTCGCCTCGCTGTGCCCCGCTCAGGTTGAGAGCCCAGGCCCGCGCTAAGGCACCAGCACCGGAATCGGCTGAAGCCGTCTCGCCGTGAGTGCGGAGTTGATTCCGCCCATCTCCCGGGCAATCCAGGCGTCGAACGTCTTCGATACGTCGGTTAGCTCACGGCCGATCGCCGTCGTGCGCGCATACTCGGTGCGTGACGGTCGGCCGTCGAAGAAGATGACGTTGCCATAAAGATCGGCGAGGTTCTCGCGAAGCCGCTCTTCGCCGGTAATCATGCCGCCTTCCTTCGTCGCGACAATCTTCTTGCGCATCCCATCGACCTCGGATGACGCCTTCACGAGCCGTTTGGCCAGCGTGTCGCTAACGCTCAGCTTTCCGGCGCGATCGTCCAACGCGAGTCGAATGTCGTTCATACGATCCACTGCCGCCGCCATCTCGCCGAGCATTCCAGAGAGCTTCACGCCGAGATCGAACTGCGCTTTGCGATCTGCCGCCGTGTGTGGCGTGCGAGCGTCGGGCAGCACCTGAAGCGATGTGCTGTACACTTGGTTGTCCTTCGTCATGCGCACGGTATAAGTGCCGGGCAGCACGCGCGGGCCAATCGACGCCCCGCCGGCGGCGGATGCTGCCGCAGGCACGGTGGGTGCCTTCATGCGCATCGACCACGTTACACGACTCAGCCCGCGACGCTTGCTGCTCGGCAACGTGCCCACGACGTGACCCGCTGAATCGAGCACCTCGATCTTCATGTCGCCGAAGATGTGTCGCTTCTTGAGATAGTAGGTGATGACCGCGTCATTGGGTGGATTCTGTCCGACGAACACGGCGTCGCCATTGGCCCATCCTCCACCTGCCGACAGCCGCGCAACCGTCGGACGCGCCTTCGCGAAGACGACGTCATTGGCGAGCGTCTGCGCAGTGAGTGCGCGAAGCGCCGTGATGTCGTCGATGATCCAGATGCCTCGACCATGAGTTGCGATCACCAGATCGTTGTCCCGTGGGTGAATGGCGAGATCACGAACTGCGACGTTCGGCAGTCCCCCTCCCTTGAAGTGCGACCACTGCGCTCCGCCGTCGAGCGAGATCCAGAGGCCGAACTCGGTGCCGAGGAACAGCAGGTTCTTGTTCACGAGGTCCTGCTTCACGACGTGTGCATAGCCGCGCACGGGACTGTCCGGTGCGACGAGTGGCGTCCACGTCTTGCCGAAGTCGGACGACCTGTAGGCATACGGCCGCATGTCGCCGAAGGTGTGAAGATCGAACGTCGCAAAGACGACGCCTTCATCGAAGCGGCCCGCGTCGACGGACGAGACCCACGCATTCTTCGGAAGCCCGTGAATGTTCGCCGTCACATTTGTCCACGTGGCTCCGGCGTCGCGGGTCACCTGCACGTTGCCGTCATCGGTGCCCACCCAGATCACGCGTGCGTTCTTCGGCGACTCGGCTATCGCGTAGATCGACGTGTGCATCTCCGCTGCCGAATTGTCGATCGTGACGCCGCCGGATTCTTCCTGCTTCTGCTTCTCATGGTCGTTCGTCGTCAGGTCGGGTGAGATGCGGTCCCACGTCTCGCCATGATCGCGCGAACGGAAGAGGAACTGCGCGCCGATATAGAGCGTGCCCTTGTTCGTTTCGCTCAGGTGAATCGGCGTATTCCAGTTGAAGTGCAGCTTCTCTTCGCGATACAGTGGCAGCGGCTTGATGGGACGGGTTTCGTGCGTCAGGCGATTGATGCGCCCGATCTCTCCTCCCTGTGCTTCGGCATACAGATAGT
>JBDUCR010000105.1:0-12450 GCA_040003345.1 bacterium | reverse complement strand
GTGATCCACCGGGTAATGCGACAAGCCTTCTGTACGACGTCCGGCCGGAAGATAGAGATCTGCCTGATGATCGCCCGGCGGATGCGCAACCGACCGCCGGTCAACGCGTGTGAAAAACGGACAACGGTGATCCGACGAGCTTCGAGCCGTACCCCGCGCCGGCGCGCAGAGCGTTCAATGGACTCTGCCTCGTCATCGTGAGAGCAAAGCCCGGACAGAGAGGCAGGATTGCAGTTACGGCATCGAGTGGCGGCCTACGTGACGGAACTGCAATCGTGACTTCCGAAGGAGCGCGCTGATCGTGCGAGGCGGCTAACGATCTCGAGTCGCACTCCAGCGCAGCAGCGATCCATCGCGTGGATCCGGCGTCGGGCCAGCTGCGTCGACGGAGACGATACCGGTGCGCACGTCCGCATGGAGATACCGGTGCGTCGCGAGGGAGAGCAGCACAAGATCGCCATACGGCGTCTCGATCCACTGGAACGTCTCGGCGTCATCGGCTGCACCGCGCCGCAGTGTAACGCGCGACGAGTCGGCGCCGACGCGCACAGACAACAGGCCGGTGCCCATGCGCAGCGCGATTCGCCCCGCGCCGCGATTCACGACATCGAAGCGTGTTGCGGATTCACCCGAACGCGCGACAGCAAGTGTGTCTCCGTGCATCATGAATGCCGGCCCATCGCCCGCAAGAGACAACGTGATGGTGCGGCCGAGAGGAATCGGCTGCGTCAGGCCGTGCGGGTGCGACTCGCGCACATGGAACGCGTCGAAGTCAGCGAAACCGCCCTCGGTGCCGCTCGTGTTGTAGTTGAACAGCGCGTACCGGACGCCTTGAAAGGTCTTGAGCTGGAAGATCATCGTGAACGGTGCGCCTAACGGAATGAAGCGCGCGCCATCCGTGCTGTATGAGAACTGCGCGCGTTCAGTGAGAAAGTCCGCCTCTGCGCGCAGCCAAATACGATGCTGCGCAAGACGCACGCGTGCTGTGTCGCCCGTCGTCTGATCAAACTGCTCGAGCCATACGTCGCCCGCCGCTCGGCGTACGCCGATCCAGGCATAGGGGCGGTTGAGCAGCGCGAGGCCTGCGACGTCGCCCGACCGCATCCCGTTGGTCTCGAGAATCGCAGTCGGCGACGATTGCGGACCGACGGCACGCTGCGTAATTGAGTTGCGCGCCCACCAGAAGTCCGCCGCGGGAAGTGAGTGCAGCCTAAGAAACCCCGGCCGTTCACGCAGCGACCACTTTGCGTCATCCGGCACATGGTTCCATTGCCAGATCGGCGCCAACTGCGGCGTACTGAACTCGTCGTTGCGCACGTAGGGCGCCGACGGATGCGTCAGCGCCGCACTACGCGGCTTTACCCAGGTGCGCGGCGTGCGTCCCAGGTTGCCAGCGAGGCCGAAATACGGCCACCCATCTGTCCATGTCACCGGAGAGAGGGCCGTTAGACGTCCGACGGCATTGCCTTCCAACATCGAGAAACCCCACCACTCGCCCGTCGGCGTCTCGACGATCCCTCCCTGATGCATCGACATATGGCCTCGAGACCCTGGATTCGGCGGTATTACAGTGATCTCATCGCCCGTTCCGTTCCCGCGCAGGCGATAGCCTTCGCGCAGCCCAAAGTCTTCGTCGGCGCTGATCTCGAAGTTGACCTCGTATGGACCCTCCGGCCGATCAGCACGTGCGCACGGCATCCGCATGCGTCCCGCGTACCACGCGCTCGTGATGTAATACTTGCCGCGGATCTTGTAGAAGTGCGAGCCCTCACCCATGCCTGCATCGGGCGCGATGATCACGCGCTCCGTTCCCGGCACTATGTCCGTAAGCGCGGTGTCGAGTTGCGCGAGGTGAATCTCGCGATAGCCCCAGATGACGTACGTCTTGCCGTCGTCGTCGAAGAGGACCGACAGGTCGTGAAACGAGCGCTTCATCGGTGTGCGCGTCCACGGTCCGCGCGCACTCGTTGCAGTGAAGTGCTGGGTCGTCTGCCCGTTGACGTTGCTGAAGATGTGGAAGGTACCGGCGTGATATCGGAAGCTGGGCGCCCAGATGCCTTTGCCGTACACCTCCTTAGCGGCATCGAGGCGGTATGCCGGCCCGAGGTCGAGGCGATCGAGTGCGTAGCTCTCGAACGTCCAGTTCACCAGATCCGTCGAGTGGAGCACGGGCAAACCGGGCATCGCGTGCATGGTCGTCCCCGTCAGGTAGTAGTCGCTACCAACGCGGATGAGGTCAGGGTCGGAGAACTCATCGTAAAAGAGCGGGTTCGAGTACGTGCCGTTGCCATTGTCCGCCGTCCACGTCTGTGCGCCGACGCTCGACGCGTGGACGCCTAAGGCGACGATGCCGAGGCTCATGACTCCGAGCGTGCGTATCGCGCGCGTCACGATGCTACCACACTCCAGTAGAGCGCGTAGCGCTCGTGCGCGATGCGACTGTAAGACGTCAGCCTTACGTCATGCGGGCGGCCGACGCCCACCGTCTCGAACGCCAGCGGCTCGCCGCCGCTCCGGCGGATGTGTCGCGCCAGGTCGCGCACGTCGCACACCAGCGTCGGCACGTCGACGTGCGCACTCAGCATGCTGCCAGACGTGCGCTCGTTCTTGATGATGTCGGCGCCGGGCGCGATGCCCTCGGCGCCCAGCCGGCCGGCAAGGATCAACGGTCCATACGCGAGCGCGACGACGTCCGGTACGCCTGGGAGCGGCTCGACGCGCACTGTCATCGGCAAGCGGACCTCAACTACATCACCCGCGTGCCACTCGCGGCGAATCGGCACGTAGCCCGCTGCGGACGCGGTGGCGGGCCACTCCCGCCCATTTACCCGCACAGACATCGCGTCGCACCAGCCAGGGTGGCGCACGTGGATTGTCGCGCGCGCGGGGTGCCTGGTCTGCACTTCCAGGCGCGTCACTTCCTCCTCGGGGAAACGAGTACGCTGCGTAAGCGTTAGCCCGTGCTCACGCCACGCGACGGTTGATGCAATGAACAGATTTACGTACAGCGCGTCGCCGGCGTGATAGTAGATCGAGTCGCCGTACTTGGCGTGGTTCTCCATGCCCGTGCCCGTGCAGCACCAGAACGATGCGTCCGGTGTGTTGTAGAGTTTCACGTATCCGGGTCGCGTGGCCTGGAAGTACGTCATCATGCCGGAGTCGGGATCCTGCGAGGCGAGAATGCCGTTGTAGAGCGCGCGCTCGTAGTAGTCCGCGTACGTCGCCGTCGGCGACTCCATGAACAGCGCGCGCGTCAGGCGCAGCATGTTGTGCGTGCAGCACGTCTCCATGGTCTTCGCGGAGCCGAGGTGCGCCGCGAAATCGGTGACGGGGAAGAAGTGTTCCTGATCGCCGTGACCGCCGGTTGCGAACGAGCGCCGCTCGGTGACCGTGTGCCAGAAAAACCGTGCGGCAGCGCCGTACTCGGGGGCGTCCGTCAACTCGTGCACGCGCTGATAGCCGATCAGCTTCGGGACCTGCGTGTTCGCGTGCAGTCCGTCGAGCGCGTCGCGCCCCTCTGCCAGCGGCGCGAGCACGGCGCGATGCGCGAACTGTCGGGCGAGCGTGAGATACTTTGTCTCGTGCGCGAGCGTCGATGCGTCGGCCAGTATTTCCGTCATGCCGCCGTGCTCCGTCGCGAGCATACGCTGGAATTGCTCGTCCGTAAGGCCGCGCGTCGCAGTCCACGCCCACTCGCTCAAGCCGACGAGCGTCGTCAGCGCGCCGGGGGTGGCAGCATATACGTGCGCATCGCGTAGCCCCGCGAAGATCTTGTGCATCGTGTACCACGGCACGCCGGTGAACGGCCGCCCGGCCACGGCGTCGTCGAGCGGCTTCGAGCCGTCGGGAAACGCGCACACAAGACCGTCGCCGCGCGCCTGTTGGCACGCACGCAGCTCGGTCACGATGTAGTCTGCGCGCTTCGCGAACCGCGCGTCGCCCGTCGCGGCGTACATCATGGCGACCGCGCTCAGATAGTGGCCGAGTGTGTGGCCGTGACAACGGATGTCAATCCACGGCTCCTCCGATTCCCACCCGCCGTATATTGGCGCCTTCGCCGAAAGTCCTGCGTTCGTTCGGAAGTTGTGCAGCATCCGATCGGGCTCGAGGGACAGCAGGTAACGGGCGTCGCGCTCCTGCGCGTCGCGAAACGACCCGTCGAGCAGCTGGACGTCGGCGAGTGCGAATGGCGCCACACGCCGCGTCGGTGTCATCGCGAATATCGCTTTCGGTAGCACTGCCGCGCCGACGGCTCCCAGCCCGAGGAGGGCGAGCATCTCGCGCCGCGATAACGGCTGTTCCTGTGTCATGAGTGGGGCCTCTGGCTTGGATTCACCGGACGCGTTTGAGAGATAATCAGCTTGACAGACAAAATCGGGCGGGTAATATCTGCGAGCCCAGCATCGTACGGGCCTACGCTCTCGTTTCCATCCTCGCACTGCCCGGGAGCCCCACCGACATCGAATCTGCAGGAGATATTGCACGCGCAGTAGCTCTTTTCATTTTCCGATGTTTGTTATCCAAGAAAACAATATACGGTAATGCTGCTTTACAAGGATCCGAAGCTGCCAGCCGAACGTCGCGCCGACGATCTCCTCGCCCGCATGACGCTGGAGGAGAAAGTCGCGCAGATGATGTGCGTCTGGCAGAAAAAAGCCGAGATGCTCGTGGACGAACGCGGTGTCTTCGATCTCGAGAAGGCGCGACGCTCGTTCGCGCATGGCAACGGTATCGGCCAGGTGGGTCGGCCGAGCGACGCGGGGGGCAGTGGACATGAACCGGAGAAGGGGCGCAACGCGCGACAACAAGCCGAGCTCACGAACGCAATCCAGAAGTTCTTCATCGAAGAGAGCAGGCTTGGAATTCCCGTGGTCTTTCACGACGAGTGCCTGCACGGCCACGCGGCCATCGATGGCACGAGCTTTCCGCAGCCAATCGGTCTCGCGTCGACATTCGATACAGAGCTCGTCGAGCGACTCTACGCGATGACTGCCGGCGAGGCGCGCGCGCGCGGCGTGCATCAGGCGCTCACTCCGGTCGTGGATGTCGCGCGCGATCCGCGCTGGGGTCGCGTCGAGGAGACCTTTGGCGAAGACACACATCTCTGCGCGCGCATGGGCGTCGCGGCGGTGCGCGGATTTCAGGGCGACGCGACGTTCGGCGACAAGACGCGCGTCATGGCGACGCTCAAGCACTTCGTCGCACACGGCCAGCCCGAGGGCGGACAGAACTGCGCTCCCGCCAACGTGTCCATGCGCGAGCTGCGCGAAGTGTTCCTGCCGCCATTCAAGGCGGCGATTCAGGAAGCGAACGCCATCAGCGTGATGCCGTCGTACAATGAAGTGGACGGCGTGCCGTCACATGCGAATCGCTGGCTGTTGCGCGACGTTCTACGAAGTGAATGGGGCTTCACCGGCTTCACCGTGTCCGACTACTACGCGATCTGGGAGCTCGGCGATCGTCCTGACACGCACGGACATCATGTCGCCGCGAACAGGAAGGACGCTGCGGTGCTCGCTGTGCGCGCAGGTGTGAACAGTGAGCTGCCCGAGCCGGATTGCTATCTCAGTCTCGTCGCGCTCGTGAACGAAGGCGTTCTGGCCGAATCGGAGATCGATGATCTCGTCGCGCCGATGTTGCGCTGGAAGTTCCGTATGAGACTGTTCGACGATCCCTACGTCGACCCCGATGTCGCCGACGCGATCGTTGGCTCGACGCAGAACCAGGCATTGGCGCTCGAAGCGGCGCGCGACACGATCACGCTGTTGAAGAACGAAGGTGGTCAGCTTCCACTCGACGCTTCGAAGCTGAAGACGATCGCCGTGATCGGCCCCAACGCCGATCGCGCGCTGCTCGGCGGATACAGCGGCGTGCCAACGCACACGGTCTCCGTGCTTTCAGGCATCAAGGCGAGACTCGGCGATGCTGTCAACGTGCTTTACAGCGAGGGCTGCAAGATCACCATCGGCGGCTCGTGGATGGAGGATGCGGTCGTCGCGAGCGATCCCACGGAAGACCGTCGCATGATCGCCGACGCGGTGCAGGTGGCATCGCGTGCAGAGGTGATTGTCCTCGCCATCGGTGGCAACGAGCAGACGTCCCGAGAGGCGTGGTCGCGCAATCACCTGGGTGATCGCACGAGTCTCGATCTGCTTGGGAGACAAGACGCGCTCGTTGACGCGATGCTCGCAACCGGCAAGCCGGTGATCGTGCTGCTGTTCAATGGTCGTCCGCTCTCGATCACCGAGGTGAGCGAGAAGGTGCCGGCGATTCTCGAGTGCTGGTATCTCGGCCAGGAGTCGGGTCACGCGATTGCGCAGGTGCTGTTCGGTGACGTGAATCCCGGCGGCAAATTGCCGATTTCCATTCCGCGATCGGTGGGCCACATCCCCGCGTTCTACAGCCACAAGCCGTCCGCGCGGCGGGGTTATCTCTTCGCCGACACGACGCCACTGTACCCGTTCGGCTTTGGATTGAGCTACACGACGTTCCGGATCACGAACGTGCGGCTGTCTTCATCGACGATCGCACGGGATGAGTCGACCACTGTGATCGCGGACGTGAAGAACACCGGCACGCGAGACGGCAGCGAAGTCGTGCAGGTGTATGTCCGCGATCTCGTGAGCTCGGTGACGCGGCCCGTGAAGGAGCTCAAGGGTTTCAGAAAGGTGCGTCTTGCGGCCGGCGCCAGTACCACGGTGGAGATCCCGCTTACTCGCGATGCATTCGCCTTCCACGATATCGACATGCGCTATGTCGTCGAGCCAGGCGACTTCGCAATCATGGTCGGAACATCGTCGCGCGATGCAGATCTGCAGACGGTGATGCTCAAGATCCACGGCGACAAATAGAATGGCAGACCAACTCATGGCGACGAATGGCGCAAGACACAGGTAAGCTCTCTGTCATCGAGAAAGCGGGATACAGCCTCGGCGACGCCGCGGCGAATTTCGTCTTCATGACGATGATCCTCTTTCAGCTCAACTTCTACACCGACACGCTCGGCATTACCGCTGCTGCGGCGGGAACGATGCTGCTCGTCGGCAGACTCTGGGACGCGTTCTTCGATCCCATGATGGGCGTGATGGCGGACCGCACGAACACGCGATGGGGCAAGTTCCGTCCGTGGGTTCTGTGGACGGCAGTGCCCTGGGGCGTCGTGATGGTGCTCGCGTACACAGTGCCGGATTTTTCCAGCACCGGACGGCTGTTGTGGGCGGGCCTGACGAACATTCTGCTGATGACGCTCTACTCGATGAACAACACGCCGTACTCCGCGATGAGTGGCGTGATGACAGGCGACGGCATGGAGCGGACGTCATTGTCGTCGTATCGCTTTGTCGCTGCAATGATCGCGCAGCTCATCGTCGGCGGGTTCACGCTGCCGCTCGTCGCCAAGTTCGGACATGGCGACAACGCAAAAGGCTGGCAGCTCACGATGGCGCTCTGGGCAACGATCTGCGTCGTCTGCTTCGTCATTACTTTCGCGACGACGCGCGAGCGCATCGTGCCGAATCCAGATCAAAAGACCGACGCGAAGGCCGACTTCAAGAGTCTGCTCGCCAACGGCCCGTGGATCGCGATGTTCGTCCTCACAGTCGCGCACTTCATCTTCGTCGCGATGCAGGGCGGCACGACTTTCTACTATTTCCAGTATTACGTCGACAAGAACGCGCTGTACACGTTCATGACGTCGCACGGGTTGGTGAGCACGGCGACGTCGGGCGGAATGCTGCACTCGCTGGCTGACACCTTTGGTCTCGTGCTCACGCCGGACCGGAGCAACGTGTCCGCCGTGGGATTCAGCCTGTTCAACATCTCGAGCAAAGTCGTCACGGTAGTCGGGGTTGCGTGCTCGGTCTGGCTCGCGAGCAAATACGGCAAGCGCGCGGTCGCGCTGGTCGGTTTCTCACTCGCGACCGTCTTCCTTGCGGCGTTCATTCTCCTCCCTGCCGATGCAATCGGTGCGACATTCGCCCTCGAGTGGATTCGTGCACTCGCGTATGCGCCGACCATCCCGCTCATCTGGGCGATGTTCGCCGACGTCGCCGACTACGCGGAATGGAAGACGAGCCGTCGCATCACCGGCGTCATCTTCGCGACCATCCTCTTCGGACTGAAGACCGGACTGAGCCTCGGCGGCGCGATCGCAGGCTGGCTGTCGTCGGGCTACGGCTACAAGGCGAACGTCGCACAGACTCCGGAAGCACTGCTGGGCATTCGCCTCACGATGAGCGTCTATCCCGCGCTGTTCCTCTGCGTCGTCGTGGGATGCCTGTTCTTTTACAGGATCAACAAGAAGCTCAACGTCGAGATTCAGGATGAGTTGGCAAGGCGACGCGAGCTGTTCGCGAGCCCGGTTACCACGGTGCCGGCGTGATGAAGCGCGGTCGTCAACTTCGCTACCTGACATTTGTTTTGCTGGCGCCGAGCGCTGTATTTGCTCAGAGCACTCCTGCGCTCAAGGATCTTTTCCGGGACGCATTTCTCGTCGGGACGGCATTGGCGCCCAGGCAGTTCAACGGGGAAGACCGCGCGACAGTTGCCCTGATCAAGGCGCAGTTCAATGCCATCACGCCGGAGAACGTGCTCAAGTGGGAGACCGTCCATCCGTCGCCGGACGTGTTCAATTTCGGTCCGTCCGACGCGTATGTTCGCTTCGGCGAAGCGAACAACATGTTCATCGTGGGTCACACGCTCGTCTGGCACAGTCAGACGCCGCGCTGGGTGTTCCAGGATTCCAGCGGAAAGCCGCTGACGCGCGACGCACTTCTTGCGCGCATGAAGAACCACATCGAGACGGTCGTCGGTCGATACAAGGGCCGCATCAAGGGGTGGGACGTCGTAAACGAGGCGCTCAACGACGACGGCACGATGCGGCCGTCGCCGTGGCAACGCATCATCGGCGACGACTTCGTCATCAAGGCGTTCGAGTACGCGCACGAGGCTGATCCCAGCGCGCAGCTCTATTACAACGACTACGATCTCGAGACGCCAGCGAAGCGCGACGGCGCCATCGCGCTGGTGAAGCGCATTCAGCCGGCGGGCGTTCACGTGCAGGCGATCGGCACACAGGATCACCAGAAGTTGGATTGGCCATCCGCGGCGCTCGTCGATTCCATGTTCTCCGCATTCAGAGCTGCCGGGATGCACGCCAATGTCACGGAGCTCGACGTCGACGTCCTGCCGGCCGTCATGCGCAACAACTCTGCTGACGTCGGGCAGCGAGCCGAGGCGCAGGCTCACTCGAATCCGTACACCGCGAGCTTGCCGGATTCCGTCCAGCAATCCTTGGCGCGGCGTTACGGTGATCTGTTCGCCATCTACATGAAGCACCGCGACATCATCGATCGTGTCACCTTCTGGGGCGCCACGGATGGCGACTCGTGGCTCAACGGATGGCCCGTCCGCGGTCGCACCAACTATCCACTGTTGTTCGACCGAAACGGGAAGCCCAAACCGGCCTTTGCAGCGGTCGCCGGTACCGCACGTCCTGCGACACAGCCGGCAGTTCCGTAACTTGCAGAAAGTTGCAAAGCGGCAACGCGCACGCGACCGACATCCACTGAGGCAATCCTCAATGAAGCACGCATTTGCACCGCTGGAGCGACAGAGCTTGTCCGATCGGCTCGCGCGTCAGATTCGAGGATCGATTCAGAGCGGCGACTTCCGTCGCGGCGATCGCCTGCCTCCAATCATGGAAATGGCGCGTCGTTTCGGTGTCGGGCATCCAACCATTCGCGAAGCACTGAAGAAGCTCGAAGCGATGGGAGTGGTGACCATTCGCCACGGCTCCGGTGTGTTCGTGTCGCGCAGCGAAGATTTGCTCGTGCTGGCGAGCCCCGATCACAGCGGAACGCTCACGAAGAAGTTGCTGCTCGATCTGATTCGCGCGCGCATGCCGCTCGAGCTGCAGTCGGTTGCCGACGCCGTGCACAATGCGTCGCCCGAACATCTGCTCGAGATGCGACGACTGCTCACCGAAGCGGCACTGAGTCTCGACAACGACGAGCGGCTCAACTCGGTGAACATGAGCTTTCACCACCAGATCGCGCGCGGTTCCGGGAATGTGGTGCTTGCCCAGCTGCTCCACGCATTGCACGAGCTCTTCGGAGACGAGCAACGTTTGCTGCTCGGAATCGGCGCCAATCGGCAGCGCGACTACGAGGAGCATCTCGGCATTCTCGAAGCAGTTGAGCAGCGCGACGAAGCGCTCGCCGTCGATCGGATGCGCACACATCTGGAGGGAGTCGTCGCGTTGATCTCTCGCTGGAACTCGGAGCAGCAACCCGTCAGATGATTGATGATTGTGGTTCATCCCAGGTGCGTGCGTCATTCGCACAGGCGGGCTTGATTTTGGAGGTCACTTTAACGTTACAGTCCCGGCAACGACGGACAGCTGAGTCAGTCATTCTCATCGAAACGACGTGCGCAACCAGGCCACCGAGACATCCTCATGCGTAACCCAGGCAGAATGACACTCCGCCGGATTGCATTGACATCCCTCGTTGCGCTACTCGCGACGGGAACGGCGTGCGCTACACGCTCGTCCGGCGCGCGCGGCAAGGACTCCAGTGTCATCACATCGGACATGATTGGCGAACAGCACTTCGACAACGCGTACGACGCCGTATCTGCACTGCGCTCGAACTGGCTGCACACGCGAGGGCAGGACAGCTTCTCGACGCCGAGTGCCGTTGTGATATACGTGGACAACCAGCGTCTCGGTGGCGTCGAGACGCTCAAGACGATTCCAGTCAGCACCGTTGCCGTCATTCAGCACCTCGATGCGATGCAGGCGACCGGACGATGGGGCATCGGGCACGGCGCCGGCGCGATCTACATCGAGACCGCGATGCCGTCGCGCACAGTGGAGCACGCGTCAGCGAGCGCGACGCTCGCGAACGACCCGCGCTTCGACTGGTTCGAGTACACGGGCAACGACTCCGTCTATCGAACCGTGTCCGCACGTCCCGACGAATACCTCAATCCGATTCTCGCGGGCTTCTATCCCGACCCGAGCATGATTCGCGTCGGCGACGATTACTATCTCGTCACGTCGAGCTTCGCGTACTTCCCGGGCGTCCCGATATTTCACAGCCGGGATCTCGTGAGCTGGACGCAAATCGGCCATGTGCTCGACCGTCGCTCGCAGTTGAACCTCGACAGCGCAGGAATCTCGCGCGGCATCTTCGCGCCGGTCATTCGCTACAACGCCGGCACGTTCTACATGATCACCACAGTGATCGATCACGGCGGCAACTTCTTCGTCACCGCGACGAATCCCGCCGGACCTTGGTCTGATCCGGTCTGGCTGCCGAGTGTGGACGGCATCGATCCATCGTTCTTTTTCGACGACAATGGCAAGGCGTACGTCGTCAACAACGGTCCGCCGAACGAGACACCGCGATACAGCGGACATCGCGCGATATGGATTCAGGAGTTCGACATCGCGTCGAAAAAGATGGTCGGACCTCGCACGCAGATCGTGAACGGCGGCGTCGATCTCTCGAAGAACCCGATATGGATCGAGGCGCCGCACATCTTCAAGCGCAATGGATTCTACTATCTGATCTGCGCGGAAGGCGGAACGGAAAATCAGCATTCGGAAGTCGTCTTCCGCGGCAATGCGCCGACCGGTCCATGGACACCGTACTCCGGCAATCCGATTCTTACGCAGCGCCACCTCGATCGCGCACGTCCATTTCCTGTCGCGAACACAGGGCATGCGGACTTCGTCGACACGCCAAACGGCGAGTGGTGGGCCGCGTTTCTCGGTGTGCGGCCTTACGGCGCCGACCTGTACAACATCGGCCGCGAAACGTTTCTCATGCCGGTGCGCTGGGTAGGTGACTGGCCAGTGATGGCCACCGGCAATGAGCTCGTGCCGTTCGTCCACAAACGTCCAACACTCCCACACCAACCGCCTGCCGCCGAGTCGACGAGTGGGAACTTCACAGTGCGCGACGACTTCAATTCGTCGTCATTGCCGATGCATTGGCAAACCATCCGCGGACCCGCGTCGGGCTGGCTCGACCTCACGTCATCGCCTGGTGCATTGACGCTGCACTCACGCGCGGCCGGTTTCGAGCCCACGGTGCAGCCGTCATTCGTTGGACGTCGCCAGCAGCATGTCGTGTTCACTGCGACAACCGCGATGACGTACGCTCCGTCGAGTGATGGCGATCGAGCGGGCATGGTCGCCTTCCAGAACGACCACTTCTACTACTTCCTGGCTGTCGCTCGCGAGAACGGCAAGACAGTCGTGCTGCTCGAGAAACGTGAGGGTGCAGCGCCTGCCGCCATCGTGGCGTCCGCGCCAGTCGACGCGGATGGCTCGGCGCCGATCTATCTGAAGATCGACGGACGCGGCTCGCTCTACGACTTCTCGTACGCCACGCGCGCCAACGACTGGAAGCTGCTGCAAGGCAGTGCAGACGGAACGATTCT
>JBDUCR010000329.1:0-12528 GCA_040003345.1 bacterium | reverse complement strand
GCGACTGGATGTATCGCGTCGTCGCGGGCCTCGACATGGATCCGGCGCGACCAGGCTATCGGCATCTCGTGATCGCACCGCAGCCGGGTGGCGGGTTCACCTACGCGCGCGCGTCGCTCACGACACCGTATGGCGAGGCGGCGTCCGGGTGGAAGATCGTCGGCGATACGATGCAGGTCGTGGTGCGCGTGCCCGCGAACGCTCGGGCAACTATCCGTTTGCCCGCGGCAAAGGTTGGACAGGTGCGTGAAGGTGTGTCGCCACTCGCGTCCGCGACGGGCGTAACGCACTCGGCGCAATCCGGTGATGCGGTCGTGCTCGAGGTTGGATCAGGCGATTATTCGTTCAACTATCCGTGGGCAAAAGCAGGAGCGGCGTCTCGAGGGCAGTGACGAGCTACGCCTACCGCAGGTCCAAGAACGATCCGCTGCTTCCGTTCATTCTTTTCCTGACTGCCTGCAGGCTCAACATTCGCGCAGTCCTCTGCGGCCTCTGCGGCTGTATCCCCTCTGCGATCCTCTGCGTCAAAAATGCAGTTGCCTTGCCGGGAACTGCGGGAACAGCAGTCATCGCAGAGGAACGCAGAGGGACGCAGAGGAACTGAAACAGCCGCAGAGAGGCGCCGTCGAAAGCAACGTCATAAAGATCATCTAACTCACTTCCAGTGTTGCGGCTTTCGGGATAGTTCGCCGGAGACTCGCATGCAGAAGATCAACACCAACTGAATGCGCGGAAACAACGAACCGCCCCCCGCACTGATCGCGCTCGACTGGGGCACAACGTCAGTTCGCGCGTGGCTCCTCGCCGCAAATGCCTCCGTGCTCGAAGCACGCGCCGAGCCGTGGGGCATCATGCATCTTCCTCCAGGTGGATTCGTCGCGGCCTACGACGCACTCACCGCCGACTGGCGCGCACAATGGCCAGACGTGGCGAGTCTGGCGTCTGGCATGGTCGGCAGCGCGCAAGGCTGGGTGCAGGCGCCCTATTGCGACTGTCCTGCGACCGCGCATGCACTCGGGCAACATCTCGTTCGCGTGCCTGACGTCGATCTCCATGTCGTCCCCGGCGTGACGACATCGGGCGCCGAGCCCGACATGATGCGTGGAGAGGAAACACAGATCGTCGGCGCGATGGAGCGATATCCCGAGCTCGCCGTGCGATCGCTGATCGTCCTTCCAGGAACGCACTCCAAATGGGCGAGCATCGAGAACGGTGCGATCCAGTCGTTCTCGACGTACATCACGGGCGAGCTCTTTTCCGTGTTGTCGACCCACTCGATACTCGGACGCCCCGCTCGTGATGCGACACACGAATCGGGAGATCTCCACCAGATAAACGCGGATCGCGCGTTCGAGCACGGCGTCCTCGCCGTGCGTGATCAATCGCGCGCGCTCAGCTCACTGCTCTTTTCGACGCGGGCACGCGTTTTGGCTGGGCACATGCAGCCGTCCGAAAGTCTGGACTACCTCTCCGGACTTCTCATCGGCGATGAGATCCGCTCAGCACTCGAGCTGGACGCGCGACCACTCGCTCTCATCGGTGATCCGGCGCTCGTCAATCGCTACCGCAGGGCACTTCTGCTATTCGGCGCGTCGCAGCCGTGCGTCGTGGATGGAGCGGCGCAGGCCGGCATCTCGCAAATCGCGCGACTCGCCGGGTTGTCCAAACGACGCTCGGCCTGATCGCTTCTGCGGGCGCGTCGCTGTACTCTTATGCGTACTCCGTTCCCAGCAATTCTGATGCGACGAAACACTTCTCGTGGAGAATGGCGAGGTTCAGGCGCACGTATCCGCGTGCTCGTAGCCATGGCACTGTGTATTCGCTGTGCCGGTAATGCGAATGCGGAGCCGTCAGCGCCTCGTGCGCGCCCCGCAGAGCAAGTGTGCGATACGATCGCGATGGGCGCACTCACGGGGAACGTCCGCCGTCTCGACGGGTCCGCAATCGCCGGCGCGAAGGTCTCTGTGTTATGGAACGACATCAGCATCGCCGAGCGCGCCAGTGTTGTCCGGAAGACCATGCTCCTTACAGCGGCCGTTGGCGCAGGTGGCGTCTATCACGCGTGCAATCTGCCGCTCGCCACAACGCTGCTGATTTCTGTAACGACATCCGACGGCAACCCATCGCCGGTCCTCCAGGTTGCCATCGACAACCGAAAGGTGCGGTTTCTCGACATCATCCTTGGCGATGGGTCGAAGCACACGCTGACCGGTATCGTCGTCGGCGACAATCAACGACCCATCGAGTCGGCACTGATCAGGCTCCTGGGGACCGACCTCTCGACGGTCAGCAACGCGCGCGGCGAGTTCCGCTTGCCGGGTGTGCCAGCTGGAACGCAGACGGCGGAGATCGTCGCACTCGGCTACGAAGCACAGGAGGCGCAGGTAGACGCCGGTGTCGACGGCGACACGCTCAACGTGACGATGGACCGTCGGGTAGTGCGACTCGAATCCGTCAAGACCGTCGCCACGGCGAACCCCATCGCCGAATTGCGGTATCGCTCCTTTGAGCACCGGAAGCAGAATGGAATTGGCTACTTCGTCACAGACAAGCAGATCGCCGACATGCACGTTATCTCAACGGATGAGATCATGCGGCGTGTTCCCAGCGTACGAGTGTTGGTCAAGCACACCCGCACGGGAGACTCCTTGATGGTGACGTCAACGCGGGGTCGTGTCAGCATGGAGTCTGGCGCGAACGAAAAGCCCGTGTGCACGCTCGACGTGTTCATCGATGGTCGTCGCAGCGACGTGAGCGACATTCAGATGATCCATCCGACCGCCATTCATGGAATCGAAGTGCATGGCGTCGCCACCTTGCCAGTCGAATTCCATTCCAGCCAGTGCGGCGCTGTCCTCATCTGGACGAAGTGACAGCGGAGCACGACGAGAACCCATGAAGATCGTCACGCTCACAACGTTCGTCGTGCCACCGCGGTGGTGCTTTCTCAGGATCGAGACGGACGAGGGCATCACGGGCTGGGGTGAGCCGGTGCTCGAGGGTCGTGCGCATACCGTTGCCGCGGCGGTGCAGGAGCTCAGCGATCTTCTCATCGGCAAGGATCCTTTTCTCATCGAGGATCACTGGACGGTGATGTACCGCGGCGCCTTCTATCGCGGCGGCGGCGTGCACATGAGCGCAATCGCCGGCATCGATCAGGCACTCTGGGACATCAAGGGAAAAGCGTTCGGCGTCCCGGTCCATCAGCTTCTCGGCGGCCAACTGCGCGATCGCATTCGCGTCTACTCGTGGATCGGTGGCGACCGTCCCGCTGACACTGCAGCGATGGCGACGGAGTGTGCATCGCGCGGCTTCACGGCCGTCAAGATGAATGCGACGGAAGAGCTGCAGTACGTCGACACGCACGCGAAGATCGACGCCGCCGTCGCACGTGTGCAGGCGATCCGCGAAGCGCTCGGTCCGCATTTCGGGATCGGTGTGGACTTCCACGGTCGCGTACACCGGCCGATGGCCAAGGTCCTCGTCAGGGAGCTCGAGCCGTACAAGCTCATGTTCATCGAGGAGCCAGTGCTCTCGGAACACACGGAGGCGCTGAAGGAAATCGCGCAGCATTGCTCGACACCAATCGCGCTGGGTGAACGACTGTTCTCGCGCTGGGACTTCAAGCGCGTCCTCGCCGACGGCTATGTCGACATCATTCAACCGGATCCGTCGCACGCCGGCGGCATCACGGAGACGAAGAAGATCGCAGCCATGGCCGAGGCATATGACGTCGCACTCGCGCTGCATTGTCCGCTCGGGCCGATTGCACTCGCGGCAAATCTCCAGCTCGATGCCGTCTGCTACAACGCCTTCATTCAGGAACAGTCGCTCGGCATTCACTACAACCAGAGCAACGACCTGCTCGACTATCTCGTCGATCCGTCGGTCTTCGAATATCGCGACGGTTGCGTCGCAATACCGCAGGGACCGGGACTTGGTATCGAAATCAACGAGGCGTACGTGGTGAAGATGGCGGAGACGGGACATCGCTGGCGGAATCCGGTGTGGCGTCACGCCGACGGCAGCTTCGCCGAGTGGTAACGCGTCGAAGTCCAGGGTGGAATCACAATGCTTGTACTTCGCGCCAGACCGCGTCGTCAACAAGAACTCCTTCCGCGAGACTTCGACGCCGCGTCTCGAGCGTGCGCTCGCCTGGATAACGTGCGCGTTCGCCCTTCGCGGCCGCACCGGCATGCAGGTGCGACACGATGTCGTCGACAATGTGAGTCATCGCTGATGCGTGCGCACTCGTCGGGCCCAGCGCCGACGCATCAAGTGCGAGAAAGACCTGCGAGAGCCCGGTTTCGCGCTCTGGATCCGCCGGAATCTCGTGCGACGCTCGTCCTCCCGATAACAACGCCGCGATCATATCCAGCACCAGCGCGAGACCAGAGCCCTTCCAGAAGCCGATCGGCAACACGCGACCCGTTGCTTCAATCGCCGCTGGATCAGTTGTGAGCTCGTCGTTCTGGTCAAAGCCGCCCACCACCGGCAACTGTTCACCGCGAGACCGGTACGCCGCGAGTGCTCCGTACGAGAACTGCGACATCGCCATGTCGAGCACGATGTGACCGTCTTCGCGCGGCACAGCGATCACGAGCGGATTGTTTCCGAGCAACGGAACACTGGTGCCCCACGGCGGAAGATTCGGCAGCGTGTTCGTCCAGCAGAACGCAATGACGCCCGCCTCAGCCGCCTGCCATCCATAGCTGCCGCCTCGCATCCAGTGATTCGTGTTCGCGAGCGCAACGGCACCGAGACCATGCAACCGAGCGAGCTCGATCGCGCGAGTCATGCACGCCTGCGCATTGAGATTGCCCGGTCCGCCATGACCGTTCCATCGTTCGAGACCACCGTGCGCCGCGACGCGCTCGGGGCGCGCATGCACGTCGACGCTGCCATTCCTGATCGTCGCGACGAATCGCGGAAACCGATTCAATCCGTGCGACGACACGCCGTCGCCGCTCGACTCGGCGAAGAGTCTCGCGCACGCAACAGCGCGATCAGGCTCCATGCCGAGGCGCACGAGCGTGTCGCTCATGACGCGTTCGAGCTCTCGTATGTCGACGAGCAGTGTGGTCATGTCGTGCAGGTAACCGTTCAGTCGCGTACAACGCAAGACAGCCCGGCGAGCATGGCTCACCGGGCTGTTTTTGTAACGGAAGGCAATCATCCCGCAGAAGTCATGCGTCTCTCACTGGCCAGCCATAATCGCCATGAAAGTAGATCCCGACACTCACTCGCTTCGCTCGTTCCTGCGGGATGACAGTGCAGTGCATCAGCTGATGCCGGCAGCGCGGTTGATGCAGGCCGGATGCACGAGGTACTGCGGATTGTTCTCCTCTTCCTTCGGAATTGGAAGGTTGACGTCTGTGCCGTAGTTGGTACCCGCCTTCGACGTATTGGTGGACTCGTACTCACCGGTGGGGAAGACAGTCTCGGCGTTGCGGCCGTACTGCCAGATCAGGCGGCGCAAGTCGCCTAGACGATGCGACGTGAGGAACAGCGTTACACCGCGCTCCTGGAAAAGCAGGTCCTGCTGCGCTGTGACCGACGTCGGAATGTCAGTCGCCGTGAGCGGTGCCGGCGACGACAGCGGCTGCCCGTTCGGTGATCCGTCAGACGTGTACGTCGGTGCGCTCGCGCGAGCGTCGTTGAGCATGGCCTGGAAGGTCGCGACATCGCCAACCTTCAACGCCGCTTCCGCCTGAATGAGACGCGCTTCTGCTCCGAGCGCGAGCGGTGTAGGCGCCTTGCGATCGGGGAACTTCGTGGTGAGCAGCAGCTCCGTCTCTCCATCGAAGCCAAGACCCGCATCGATGGTCGGAAGGCGTGGATCACTCAACGATACGAACGGCAGTCCGTTGTTGCCTTCGTGATCGCCGACGCTGAAGCGCGACTCTACGTAGTTGAAGGCGTATGCCGCATTGTTCTGCCGCCCGGTGTTCTCGGAGTGCTGAATGCTGTAGTTGAATGACGAAGGAACGGCAGCCACCGCTGCGGCTGCCAGCGCGGGCTGATTCAGATCGAGTAGTGCGCGTCCCTTGCCGATGCGCGCGAGGTTGAGTGCCGTCGCGCCATTTGTCGCCGTCGCCAGCGCAATCGCCGAGTCGAACTTCGCGACAGCGATGTTGAGTACCTCCGTTCCTGTTTGTGGCGCGCCATACGAGAACGTTCCGTCGTCATTCACCTTGCTCGTCGGAACGCCGTTGCAGTAGTTCTCCGCCAAAAGCACATACGCGAATCCAGCCAGCGCCTGTATCTCGGCGCCCTGCGGATTCTTCGGATCGAACTGGCGGAACCGCGCCGCGACCAAGTCCGCTGTTGCGCGGCCGCGCTGCGCATCCTGGAATGTCTGCAGCGTCGTGGCGTTGATCAACCGTGTCGCGCGCCGATCCACTTCGATGCGCGTATTGAACGTCTCGGCGTCGACAAGCTCGTCGGCGAGAAGTCCCGAGATCTGAATGAGTCCCTCGTTATTGTCGAGACCATTGCCATAACCGCCCGCGTACGCGATCTGGAAATCGCCGATCGCCGCAGCGTACGCACTCGGGAGGGCGGCCGCACCGGAGATATCACCGGGCAGGACGACATCCGGGGTCGGCACCGTAAGCAGCTTGTCCTGATTGCATGCCGCCAGTCCGGCGGCGCCAATGAGCGCGACAGCGACGACGGTCCGTGCAGAATATTTAGAGAGTGGCATTTGAGTAGGCATGAAAGAATCGTCCTCTAGAAGGTGAGGGCGACGCGCGCCGTGAAGTACCGTACCTGCGGCGCTGTAAGGAAATCGGCCGTCGTGAAGTTCGACTGCGCTCCGGCGTTGACTTCGGGATCCAGGCCGGTGTATTTGGTCCACGTGTGCAGATTGCGACCGGCAAAGGTCAGCGTTGCGCCCGCCGCGCCCGCACGTGCAGCGATGCTCTGCGGAAGCGTTAACGCGAATGCGACTTCACGCAGTTTCGTAAACGACGCGTCTTCGATGAATCCACCGTTGAAGCCGAACGCCGCCGCTTGCGCAGCTGCCTGCTGCTCGAGATTGCCGGCAGTTGGTGACTGTACGGCGCTGCCGTTCAGGAAGATCGCGTTCCGGTACACACCGGTGAGGTTGTAGATCTTCTGTCCGCTGCGGTGATCGAGCAGTGCCGACACCCGCAAATATTTTCCGAGCTGCAGCGCCGGCGAAATATTGATCTCGGCCATCGGGAACGGCGTGCCGAGGTAGCTCGAAGAATCAGCGATCGTGAACTCGCATCCCGGCTGACCCGGTCCGTTCGGGCATGCAATCATGCCGTCGTGGTTCGCGTCCGTCACCGACGTAATGCCTCGCTCGTAATAGGCGCCGAGGGGCAGTCCGGTTTTGAAGATCTGAATGTTGTCGAAGCCACCGGTGAACTGCGGAATCGCGACATTGTTCTCGTCGACGCCCAGATCGTCGAGGTGATTGCGATTCCAGGAGCCGTTCACGGTGATGTCGAACTTGAGCGCACTCCGGTCGAAAACCTGTGCATGCACGACCGCTTCGTCGCCAAGGTTGCGAACGCGGCCGACATTGAGGAACCGGTTCGTGCTGGAGCCGAGCGATGGCGCGAGGTTGACGCTCACCAGCTCATTGCGCGTGATCTTGTTGTAGTGCGTGTACTCGACGTTCACGCGATCGTTCAACAGTCCGAGATCGAAGCCGCCCTCGGCCTCTGTGGACTTTTCAGGCTTGAGGAACGCATTGCCGACTCCGCCGACCGTGAAGGCGGGGACGTCCGTTCCGTTCACTGTCACCGCGACCGGATTGTAGAATTGCTCGGCCGAGAGATAGCCGGGGTTCTGTCCGGAGGAGCCGCTCGCGGCGCGCAGGCGCAGTGACGAGAGGGCGCGGAACTTCGGAAAGAACGGCTCTTCGCTGAGTACCCACGACGCGCTGAGCGACGGATAGTAGACGCGCCCGAAGTTCACGCCGAACGCGCTGTTGCGATCGGTGCGGATGGCGCCCGTGAGGAACACACGGTCCTTCCACGAAAGCTGCTCGCGGCCGATGAACCCAAGGGTGCGGACGAAGTTGTTCGTTTCGCTCACCTGGAATCGCGCCGTCGTGCCGGCGAGTGAACCCGTGCCCGCGAGCAGCTTCGCGCCCAGTGCGTCGGTCCGCGTGAAGCCGACGTCGGTGTATTGCGTTCCAGCCGTGGTGACGAACTTGAGCGAAGGTGACTTCTCATACGTGGCCGACGCGTTCACGCTCGACGTGTAGTTCGTCACGATGGCGCGGTAGACGTTTCGGTATCCTTCAGCACTGGACGCATTGATCAGAAGAGCGTTTGGCGGCAACGTCTCGTTGTCATTGCGATGATCGATGTCGGCGCCGAAGGTGCCATTCACGGCCAACCAGCTGGCGGGCGTCCAGTTGCTCGTCAGGCCGCCGATGAGCCGCTGCACAACCTGACGCGTGTTGATGCTGAAGATCGCGGTCGGATCGATGCCCTGGTTGTAGTATCCATGGCTCACACTGTCGGTGCCGTTGGTGCACAGGCCGGGATGTTGCTTCGCGCCCAGCTGGGTGCAATCCGCAGCGCGCCCGAGGAGCGATCCGGAAACGATACCGAGCGAGTTGTTGTCGTTCTGCGGCCGCCGAAGATCGCTGTTCGTGTAGCCGATATTGAGCTGCATGTCGAGCGACTGCGTGAGCTGGCTCCGCACATTCGTCCGGACATTCAGTCGCTGCTGTCCATTCTCGGAGATCACGTTCTGTTCCTTCTGATACTCGCCCGACGCAAAATACGTCGCCACGTCAGAGCCACCGGCCACGCTCAGTCCCGTGAGACGACGGTTGCCGTCGCTCTCGATGCCGGATGACTTGAGTGGGTTGTTCGACGCGACCGAATCCACGCCGACGCACGCGTTCGAGAGACCCGAGGTGCGGCGCGCCAGGTTGCAGTTGGTGACGAGCGCGCCCGTCGCCGTGTGCCCATAGGAGCGCGTGTTCAGCGGGTAATCATTGATGTCCCTCAGGTTGCCCAGCTCACCGAACGAATCCCACTTCGTCTTTCCGGCGCGGCCATGCTTCGTCGTGACCTGAATGACGCCATTGGAGGCCGCGGTGCCGTACAGCGCTGCTGCGGCCGGTCCCTTGATGATCTCGATGGTCTCGATCTCTTCCGGGTTGATGTCGTTGAACCGCGACGGAGTCTGCCCGCCCGTTCCCTGCGCCGAGGACTGCGACGAGTTGTCCGCCCGCACGCCGTCGATGATGAGGAGCGGATCGTTGTTGAGCGAAATCGAGTTGGAGCCACGGATGCGAATACGCGAGCCAGCGCCCGTCTCACCTGCCGCAGTCTGTACGACCACGCCAGGCACGCGAGAGCTCAGCGCGTCCGAAAAAGTGCTGACTGCCGACTTGATGATTGCCGAGCTGTCGATCGTCGCGGTGGGCGCGCCGTTCTCTCGTCTGCGCTCGGTCTGTCCTGTGGCGGTGACCGTGACGACATCGAGCGTCGTCGCTGCGACGGCCAGCGTGAAGTCAGCAGTCGTCACGCCGCCTGGCGCAACGGTGACTGCGCGGCTGAGTGGCCCGTATCCGATGCGTTGAACGGCAACCTGAACGGTGCCGGTCGGCGCATTGACGATGCGATACGCGCCCGCTTCATCTGTCTGCGCACCGCGCGTGGTACCGCTGACGCGAACCTGTACACCTGCGAGGGGTTGCTGCGTTTGCCGATCCGTCACTTTGCCGGAAATCGTCGCTGTGCCCTGTGCGAATGCAGGCACAGACGCAACGACGACTGCGGCGCCGACGAGGAGTCGACGAAATCCACTACTCATCTTACTTGTTCCTCAGGTATGAGAACGAAGGGAAAGAGCGATACGCGAGCGTCAGGCCGTCATCCGCCTCCTAAGAGACGTGACGAGTCCTTCGTTCGGATCATGATTGCATTGGCAATCACACAGAGGCGCTCCACTCGGAAACCCCGCTATCTTTGATGGAGTCACCGCGATTTTGGTTGGAGATGTGTGAGAGTTTTGTGCTGTTTTACCGGGCAACGCTGTGCTCGAGTGACGTCGTCGGCGCGTCGCAAAAAAGCATGTTCGCATGCGCAACCTCACCCCACCTCACCACAGCTGAGTGCGCCTCACGTGAAATCACAATCCAGTGGGCTCGCGCGTCCTGACGGAGCTAAGACGAGATTGATTGTCGCTACCGCAGCACTGTGCACGAGCGCCGCGTGCGCAGTGGGCAGCACAATGCCGCACGCACCCGCGCACACCGACGAGAGTGTGCGCGTGTGGCTCACCACCGGCGACAAAAGCAGGTTGTTGAGCCGCGAGGCAGACGTGCGCCTGCAGACCGACAGCGTCACGACGCTCCCGGTGATCACAGTGACAGCGTCAACGACGTATCAACACATGATCGGGTTGGGCGCCGCATTCTCCGATGCGTCCGTTTATCTCATTCAACACACGCTGACCCCAGAACAGCGCACGTCGTTACTCGAGAATCTCTTTGGACGCACCACGGGAATCGGATTGAGCTTCATGCGCGTCACCATGGGCTCGTCCGATTTCTCGCTCCATCACTACAGCTACGACGATGTCGCGAGCGGCCAGCGTGACAGCGGACTGACGCACTTCTCCATTGATGCCGATCGAGCCGACAAGCTGCCGGTCATCACGCGCGCACTCGCGATCAATCCGCAGATCACGATCGTTGCGAGTCCATGGAGTCCACCGGCGTGGATGAAAACGAGTCGAAGCCTCATCACCGGAACGCTCGAGCCGAGCGCGTACGACGCATTCGCCAATTACTTCGTGAGATTTGTGCAGGCGTACCGCGCCGAAGGCGTGCCCATCACCGCTGTCACCTTGCAGAACGAGCCGGCCTTCGAGCCCGCCGACTATCCCGGCATGCGTCTCGACCCGCTTGCTCGAGCCAGCGTCATCGGCACTCATCTTGGACCAGCACTCGAAAAAGCGGGACTCCACACACAGATCTGGGACTGGGATCACAACTGGGACGCACCACAACAACCACTCGGCACGCTCCACGACAGCGCGGCGCGGCACTACATCCAGGGCGTCGCATGGCACTGCTACGGCGGCGACGTCTCGGCTCAAACGAAAGTGCACGACGCGTATCCGGAGAAAGACGTCTACTTCACCGAATGTTCCGGCGGTGAATGGGCGCCTGTCTTCGCCGACAATTTGAAATGGAATGTCGCGCAGCTCATCATCGGCACCACTCGCAACTGGGCACGCGCTGTCGCTGTCTGGAATCTTGCGCTCGACGAGCACGGTGGACCGCATGCCGGCGGATGTGGCAACTGCCGCGGAGTCGTGACCATTGATGCATCAACCGGTGCGGTGACTCGCAACGTCGAGTACTACGCGCTCGCGCACGCGAGCAAGTTCGTGCGACCGGGCGCTGTGCGCATCGCGTCGACAACTGACGTCGACGGATTGCAGAGCGTTGCGTTCCGAAACGAAGACGACGCGTCGAGAGTACTGATCGTGCTCAACAGTGGCACGGCGTCGCGTGCGTTCATCGTTCGCACCGACAAAAGATCGTTCACCTACGCCTTACCGGCGGGTGCGGTCGCGACCTTTGTCTGGAATCAGGGCCCTTCTCTATAGATGTAGGCAGAGATGTTGGCGAACGGATATTCCGGACACCCTGCTCGCTACGCGTTCGTCGCCTGCACTCGCGCACACAAATACCATCCCGCATATTCGCGCCGAGGACGTCAGGCGACGCTTTGTCGCGTTGTCGTGCGCAACGTACAAGGGAGGCAACCGTGGAGTCTGTGGTCTACGACGCGATCGTGGTCGGTTCCGGTATCTCCGGCGGATGGGCTGCCAAGGAGCTCACCGAGAAGGGACTCAAGGTTCTCATGCTCGAACGCGGTCGCAACGTCGAGCACATCAAGGACTACGTCAACGCCACCAAGGCGCCGTGGGAATACCTGCATCGGGGCGGCCGCACCAAGGCGATGGAAGAGGAGTATCAAGTCCTCAAGCGTGACTATCCGCTCAACGAGAAGAATCTCGCCTTCTGGGTGAACGACAAGGAGTCGCCGTACACCGAGGTGAAGCGCTTCGATTGGTACCGCGGATACCAGGTCGGCGGACGCTCACTCATGTGGGGACGCCAGAGCTACCGCCACAGCGACTTCGACTTCAATGCGAACAAAGCGGAAGGCATCGCTGTCGACTGGCCGATTCGCTACGCGGAAATTGCTCCGTGGTATGACAAAGTCGAAAAGCATTCGGGCATCTCCGGCTCGCGCGACGGATTGGCTCAGCTTCCCGACGGACAATTCCAGCCAGCGATGCCGCTCAACTGCGGTGAAGAGCTCGTCGCCGGTAAGCTCAAGAAGGTGTTTGACGGCAAGCGTCACCTCATACCGGGGCGCACGGCAAACGCCACAAAGGCGCTCGAAGGTCGTTCGCCCTGCCAGTATCGAAACGCCTGTTGGCTCGGCTGTCCGTATGGCGCGTACTTCAGCACGCAGTCGTCCACGCTGCCCGCCGCAATGAAGACCGGCA
>JBDUCR010000152.1:0-12550 GCA_040003345.1 bacterium | reverse complement strand
CCCATCTCCACCGGCTTGCCGGTGACGACGGCAGTGACCGTGTGCCGCGCATGCATCGAGTACGTGTCCATCACCCACGCCATGACGCGCTCGTTCGTGTTGACGTCGGGCGCCGGCACGTCCGAATCCGGCCCGAGCGTGTGAATGATTGACGCGGTGTAGCGACGCGTGAGACGCTCGAGCTCACCGGCACTCATCTTGAGCGGATCGCAGATCACGCCGCCCTTTGCACCGCCGAAGGGCAAATTCACCACGGCGCACTTCCACGTCATCCATGCGGCAAGCGCCTTCACTTCGTCGAGATTCACCTGCATGTCGAAGCGAATGCCGCCCTTGGCCGGCCCGCGCGACGTGTTGTACAGCACCCGATACCCTTCGTAGACCTCGACTTCCCCGTTGTCCATCATCACGGGAACCGAGACGATGATCTGGCGCTCGGGGTGGCGAAGCACCTTGTACAGACCTGGCTCGAGATCGAGCAGTTGAGCAGCGCGATCGAAGCGGCTCATCATCGCCTCGAACGGGTTCTCCTCGTTCAGGAAGCGGTCCTTATCCGGCTTGACGATGCTATCAGTCGGCAGTCGTAGATCGGTGGCCATGTAATGGAGAACTCGGCCGGTCAGCGCCGGCGGTTGAGGTCGCGGCCTGGCGCGCCGCCAGGACCGCCGCGAGGCCGTGATCGAGCACCGGTCCTCCGCGCTCGACCGCGGCAATCTGGGAAACATACCACAAGGGCGCAGCGACGGGAGGCCAGAGAGGAGCGAGCTTGACAGCGTCCTTCAACGTGCACACGAGCCCCTCTCTGCGATCCGCCGCGGCGACGAGTGCGGTTACATCGGACGCGTCGAAAGAATGATGGTCACGATAGCGACGCTCCTCGACGCGCGCGCCGAGCGACCGAAGCTGCGCAAAGAATGCGTCCGGCTCGCCGACTGCTGCCGCGCCAACGACACGCTTATCTGACAGCCAGCCGAGCGCCCTGCGCTCACCAGTGCGCGCGTCGACCAATGCATCGAGCGCGAGGTGACAGACGACAACTCCCGCCTGCGGAAACGTTGAGCCGAGCCGCGATGCAATCTCTTCCGCCAATTCGACCGACGCACTCTTCCGCGTGACGATCAACACGTCCGCGCGACGCAGCGCGCTCAGCGGCTCGCGGAGCGGACCGGCGGGAAGTAACCGCAAATCATCACGCCAGCGTTCCGCGGCGATGAGCACCCAGTCGGCAACGCGCGCGATGCGACGATGCTGAAAGGCATCGTCGAGAATCGCACAATCGGCGCCCGCATCACGCGCACGCTCGGCGCCGCGTACGCGATCGGGATCGACGATCACCGGTACGTCGGGGTTCAAACGCGCGTGCACGAGCGGCTCGTCGTCGCCGTAGCCACGCATGACGATCGCAGGATGCCCGCCGCGCTCGCGAAGCCGGGCGGCCGCCCACGCGGCAATCGGCGTCTTTCCTGTTCCGCCGACGGTGACATTGCCCAGGCTCAACGCGGGAATCGCCGAATCATGAATTGCGTCGCTGGATCGCGTGAACTTCGCATTGCGCGCCCGCATGCCCGCCGCGTAGGCCAGACTCGCTGGCGTCAGCGCGAGGCGCGCGAGACGCGCGCCCATTCCGTCGCCGTACCAGATGCGTTCGACCATGCTCACGATCCGGGTACCGACTCGAGCAGCGCCTGCAATCTCGGCGCATGCTCCGCCGCCTCGCGCGGAGAATCCGCTTGAACCGCGGTCAGCTCGCCATAGCTGACGTCGACGCGAGCAAACGGCTTCGGAATCAGAAACTTGTCCCAGCTCTTGAGCCGCCACGAGCGCGACGCCGCCGCACGAATGGGAACGATGTGCGCGCCAGTGCGCTGCGCCGCGACGGCAGCACCAGCGGCGAACACATGCGCTGGGCCGCGCGGACCGTCTGGAGTGATCGCGCCGTCACGACCGGCATCGATCTCTCGCATCAATCCGATGAGCGCGCGACTTCCACCCTTCGACGACGAGCCGCGCACCGTGGAGTAGCCAAGCGACTCAGCGATCTGCGCGACGATTTCTCCGTCACGGTGCTCGCTGATCACGATGGCGACGTCTTCACCGCGATGCTGCCAGAGCAGTGGAAGGAGTTCTCCGTGCCAGAGCGTGAAGATCACGCGAGTTCCGCGCGCGCGCGCCTCGTGCAGACCCTCGATGTTGTGCGACCGCATGCGCCACGTGCTCGCGAGAAGCCGAAGCACCGCAGCCCCTGCTCGCACCTTCCAGCGGACACGCCCATCATCCGTCATGCGGCCGACACCTCGCGCGCCGACGCCAGTGACAACGCGATTGCCGCGACACGCTTCGCCGCGCCTGGTTCGCCGAGCATGTCGCGCACGCGCGTGAGCTCCGCGATCATTGCTGCGCGTTTGGGGCTCATCGGATTGAGCAGAGGCTCGAGCGCGTCTGCAGCATCACGCGGAACGAGGGCGTCCTGCACAAACTCCTTCGCCACTTCTCGACCCGCGACGATGTTCACGAGTCCGATGAATGGGATGTTCACGATCCGTCGTGCAATCGCGTACTCGAGTTTCCCCGTGCGATACGCGACGATCATCGGACAGAGCGCGACGGTCGCCTCGAGTGTCGTCGTGCCACTCTTGCACATCGCCGCATCAGCCGCGCGCAGCAACGAGAACGACGCCGCGTGCACGAGCGGAAACGGGCAACGATCTTTTGGAATGACGACATGCGGTGCCGCGCTCACGACAACCTTGAGCGACGGATCGCGTCGCTGAAGCTCACGCGCCGTCTCCACAAACGGATCGAGATGCCGGGCAATCTCCTGCGCTCGACTGCCCGGAAAAAGCGCGAGCAACCGCTCGTTCTCTCCGATATCGATTGCGCGTCGTGCTTGAGCGCGAGTCGGTAGCGTTGCGGCGCGATCGAGCAGCGGATGTCCGACGAACGTTGCGTCGACACCGTTGTCGCGAAGCAGCTGCTCCTCGAATGGGAGAATGACCGCAGCTTTCGTTACCGTGCGTGCCAGCGTCTTCATCCGGCCAGCGCGCGACGCCCACACCTGCGGCGTGATGAAATACAGCACCGGAACGTGTGCCGCTGCCGCGACCTCGGCGATCTTCATATTGAAGCCGCCGTAGTCCACGAGCACAACGAGCGCCACTCGCCCGCTCTGGATGCGCGTGCGAAGGTCGTTGCGCAGACGACGAAAGTGCGGCAGACGCTTGAGTGGCTCGATGAACCCCATCACAGCGAGCTTCCGCGAGTGCTCGATCAGTTCGACTCCCGCGTCGCGCATCATGTCCCCACCGATGCCAGCGAGCGCGAACGGCGCACTCAACGCACGGAGCTCTCTCGCTACGCCCGCGGCGTGCTGGTCACCGGACACCTCTCCGGCGACGAAGAGAATCTCACGCACGCGCACCCAGTGGCGAGCGTCCAGCGAGCGCAGGCAGCGTCCGCTCGATGTCGCCGACGATTTGCAGTGCGACCGACAACGCATCGCGTCCTTCTGCGCCCGATACCGCCACCGGCGCTTCACCGCGCACTGCGGCAATGAAGCTCTCGAACTCGAGACGAAGTGGCTCGCCCTCTTCGGCCTCGAGCGGAATGCGCTCGACGAACTGCTCCAGCGCGATCGGCGCAGTAGCGAGCTGCGCGATGTTCACGTCTCCGCGAAGGCGATAGAACTCGCCGTTACCGGCTCCGAGATCGAGCGAGATGTATCCGCTCTGCTGGAAAATGCGGATCTTGCGCATCCGCTCGCGCGACACTCGACTCGCTGTGATGTTCGCCACTGCCCCTGAGTCGAACGTAAGACGCGCGTTCGCGATATCGACGAATGGTGTGAGGACGGGAACACCAACCGCGGCAACCGACGATGCCTTTCCGCCCACGAGCGTGTGCACGAGGTCGATGTCGTGGATCATGAGGTCGAGCACGACCGCCACGTCCGACCCGCGCGGATTGAATGGCGCAAGACGATCGCTCTCGATGAACCGCGGCGAATCGACATACGGAAGCGCGGCGCGAATGGCGCGATTGAATCGCTCGACATGTCCCGTCTGCAGAATGGCGCCGTATTTCTCAGCGAGATGAAGCATCGAGTCGGCTTCTTCCAGCGTTGCCGCCAACGGCTTCTCGATCATCGCATGAATGCCGCGCGACAAGACCTTCTCGGCCACTGCATAGTGACCAGGCGTCGGCACGACGATCGTCACCGCGTCTACTTCATGGAGTAGCGACTCGAGCGTCTCATGCGCGCGCACGCCCAACTCAGTGGCGACGTGCTGTGCCCGTTCGGTTCGTGACTCGTAGAAGCCAGCGAAGTCCGGGCCCTGCATGTCGCGCAGGATGCGCACATGATGGATGCCAAGGCCGCCGGCGCCGATGACGCCGACTCGGACGCGCGCGCTCAGACGACGACTCCGCGCCCGCTGTCCTCGAGAAAACGAAGCAGCTCCTGCACTTCCGGATACGGTTTGAGCTCCGCGACCGCCCGCTCTTTCGCCTGCGTCATGTTCAGCTCCGAACGGAAGAACAGTCGGTACGCACGCTTCAATTCTCGCACTACTTCTTCCGGGAAGTTGTTGCGCTGCAATCCAACGCTGTTCAATCCGTACAGCTTGATCGGGTTGCCCACAGCCTTGATGTACGGCGGCACGTCCTGTGAGATGCGCGAGCACCCGCCGACGAACGCATACTGGCCGATCTTCACGAATTGGTGCGCCGCGCTCATGCCGGCGATGATCGCCTTGTCGCCAACACTCACGTGCCCTGCGAGCTGCACGTTGTTCGTCAGGATCACGTTGTCGCCGATATGGCAATCGTGCGCCAGATGCACGTACGACATGATGAAGCAGTTCTTTCCGATCGTCGTCTTGAACGACTGCGTGGTTCCCCGATTGATCGTCGAGTATTCGCGGATCGTCGTGTCGTCGCCCACTTCGACGGTCGTATGCTCGCCCTTGAACTTGAGATCCTGCGGATCACCGCCAAGGATGCTGCCGGAACCCACCTTCACATTGCTGCCAAGGATCACGTTGCGCTCCAGCGTCGCGCGCGCCGAGATGATGCAGCCGTCGCCAATCGTGCACCCCTCGCCCACGATGACGAACGCACCGATTTCCACGTCGGCGCCGAGCTTCGCATCGTCGCTGACGAGAGCGGTGGGGTGGATTCGCCGACTCATCGGTCGCGCACCATGGCACTCATTTCCGCCTCGCACACAATCTCGCCGTCGACCTTCGCCACACCTTGCATTCGACACATCGGTCCGCGCACCTGCAGCAGATCGAGCTCGAAGCGAATCTGATCGCCCGGTTTCACCGGCTTCCGCCACTTCACGTTGTTGAGCGACGTGAAGTACACGACCTTGCTCCCTGGATCAGGCACCGCACCCATCAACAACATGCCGCCCACTTGCGCCATCGCCTCGACGATGAGCACGCCCGGCATGATCGGATGTCCCGGGAAGTGTCCCTGAAAGAACGGCTCGTTGATCGTGACGTTCTTGATGCCCACGATACGCTTCTGCTCCACGATTTCGATGACACGATCGACGAGCAGAAATGGATAGCGATGCGGCAGTACCTGCATGATCTCTTCGATTCCGAGCACCTGACTCTCCAGCGCTAACGATTGCTGCAGCGCGCGCACGAACAACACCGTGCCGCGATGACTGGGTTTGTGCGCCACGATGCGTGCCTTGATGCGCACACCGGCGAGCGCCAGATCACCGACACAATCCATCATCTTGTGCCGGACGAACTCGTCCGGCGATCGAAGCTCGTTCTCCACCACACCCTGCTCGTCCAGCACGATCGCGTTCGTCGTTGACGCGCCCTTGATCAGGCCGCGCGCGCGAAGATACTCGACCTCGTGCACGAACCCAAAGGTACGCGCGAAAGCGAGCTCGCGCGCGAATGAATCGGTCGTCACCCGGCTCTGATACCGCTGAGCGCCGATCAACGCATGCGGAAAGTCGATTGCCACGTCGAGCTCGAACGAATCCGCGGGAAACGCCTCGTACGTTGAGCCGCCGTCCTCCATCCGTACCGGTACCTTCAGCCTGCCAACGCGGACGCAGCCCGGTTGCTCCTTGAATCCCGCTTCGCGCAACGCCCGGAAGAACGGGCCCGCACTCCCATCCATTATCGGAGGCTCGGGACCATCGAGCGAGATGAGCAAGTCGTCGATCTCGAGCGCTGCGACAGCGGCGAGCACGTGCTCCACCGTGTGCACCGCGTTCGGCTCCCCACCCAGCTGCGTGCGGCGCTCCGTCAACACCGCTTCGGCGGCGAGCGCCGGAATCGCCGCAGCGCCCGGCAAATCTCGACGAAGGAATCGAATGCCCGTGCCGCTCAGCGCCGGCGTGAATTCCAGCGTGCATTCAACGCCAAGGTGCAGACCGATTCCACTCACCGACATTGCACGTGCGACGGTCCGCCGCATCAGCCACCACTGGAGTCGCGACGCTCGCCGACCAGACGCTCGAGCACGCGGATGAGCGAGGGAAGCTTGAACATCGCGGCCTGCGCACGAAGCGCCTCGCGATGCGGACGCGCCGGATACCCGGACCAGGTCTCTCCTGCCGGAATGTCACCGAAGACACCAGCCTGCGCCGCGAGTCGCGCTCCGGCGCCGATCGTGTGGTGCCCGGACACGCCCACCTGCCCCGCGAGGATGCAGCCGTCTTCCACGTGCACCGAGCCAGCGATCCCCACCTGTGCCATGATGAGGCACAATCGTCCGACGCGGACGTTGTGCGCGATCTGAACGAGATTGTCGATCTTCGTTCCCGCGCCGATGACCGTGTCGTCGATGCTGCCACGATCGATCGTCGTGTTCGCGCCAATCTCGACGTCCGCTTCGACAATGCATCGACCCACATGCGGAATCTTCTCGTGCGCACGGTTGCGAAACACGTAACCAAAGCCGTCGCAGCCAATACGCGCGCCGGCGTGCACACGAACTCGAGCGCCGAGCGATGTGCCCGAGTACAGCGTCACCCCTTCGTAGAGCTCGACGTCCTCACCAATGTCCACGCCTTCGCCAACGCTGACGTGCGCACGTAAGGTCGCCCGATCTCCAATGCGCGCACCATCGCCAATCACGACATACGCGCCAACCGACACGTCGTCGCCGAGCACGACACCTCGGCCGATGACTGCGGTAGGATGAATTCCCGGAACGCGCGCGACCGACGGATACAGCGCGGCGAGCAGCGACAACATCGCTTCGTGTGGCTTGGCCACCACGATGCGCGCGCGGGCTGCACCTGGGGTCTCCGCGAGCTCGGGTGCCACGAGCAGCACACCAGCATTGGCCGTCGCGAGTAACGACGCGTACTTCGCATTCGCGAGGAATGTCAGGTGATGCGATTCTGCGCGATCCAGTGGCGCGATGGCCGATACCACAGCTGTTCCGTCGCCGACGAGGGTACCGCCGACAGTCTCCGCAATGGACGCGGCGGTGAGGGCCCGTGAGCCCTCACCGCCGTTGAACGCCCCTGATCTCGGGGTGTCTGCCACGAATCAGCGTTGCGGCGGCGTCACCGGACGTGTCACTCCGGCGGGACTCGGCGCCGGCGCACCAGGCGTTGGCGCCTTTGGCGTGGCCGCCGTTCCAGGTGCGCTGCGCAGCTTGGTCAACACGCGCTCCGTGACATCGAGATTCTTGTCCAATGCGACGATCGGCGACCCTTGGTCGGCGTTGAACACGAACGAGTAGCCTCCTTCGACGCGCACATCTTCAATTGCGAGTTTGATGCGGTCGAGAATCGGCTGCACCAGCTCGTTTTGACGCTGCTGCGCTTTCTGCTCGAGCTCGCGGGTGCGCGCCTGGTACGACGCTTCTTTCGCCTGAATCTCCTTGCCCTGCGTTTCGCGCTGGGCCGCGGAGAGCGTCGCCTGCCTCTTCTCGAACGCAGCAACCATCGCGTTGAGCGAGTCACTCATGCGCTTGATCTGGTCGCGGTACACGCCAGTCTCGGTGTCGAACTGCTTCTCCGCTTCAGCGCGGCCAGGAGCCTGCTCGAGAAGAGTCGACGACTTGATGAATGCGAGCTTTTGCCCTTGGGCGGAAGCTCGTCCGCTCAACGCGGCGACGAGAGCAAGCGCGACTGATGCCGCGCGAAAAGACAAACGCATTGAAATTCCCCAGGTTAGAAGAGCTGACCGAGCTTGAAGTGCAATTGCCACTTGGGATCCTTGATCCCGTTGGTCGTGCGGTCGAAGCCGTATCCCCAATCGAGACCAAGCGGTCCAAGCGGAGTGACGACGGATGCCCCGATACCCGCGCCGCGGAAGAGGCGCGTCGGATTGAAGTCGCGCGGACGTGCCCAGATGTTGCCCGCGTCGTAGAAGGCGTCGAGATTGAGCTGCTGGTTGATACGCAGTCCGAGCTCCACAGTACTCGTGTAGAACGCGCTGCCGTATGAGTCGAACTGCGCCTGCGCAGCTCCGTTCGTGCTCTCGACGAAACCATGTGGCGTGATCGAGAACTCATCGTAGCCGCGCAGTGGCTCGCCGTATTGAACGCCGCCCAGCGAAAACTTCTGCGACACGAAGAACCCGCCCGGATCGCCGAACACTGCGCCGCCGCGAATCGAGAGGCCGATGTCGAGTGTCACCGGCTCCGTGCCGATCTGTCCACCGCCAAATTGCGCGAGTGTAGCATAGTGGCGCATTTCACCGGTGTAGCGTGTGTACTGCGCGCCGCCGAAGAACAATCCATTCGTCTGCGCAGAGAACGTCTGCTTTCCACCCTCCGTCGGGAACGGAAGTCCGAAGCGCGTATCATGCTCGAACGAGAGTCCGAACGTCGATCGCGCGCAGGTAAGCACAGTACAGTCGATGGTACTTGCGAGACCGACGTCGCCATATGTCACCCGTTCAGCGCCATACGACGCGAAGATGCGCGAGACGCGAGAGCCCAGCACCGGGAAGCCGATCTGCAGTTGGCCGCCAACGCGTGTCTGTCGGCCAATGTTGCTGACGGAATAGCGCGTCTGCGAGTGATACGCTGTCACCGTACCCGAGAGCTGCGTCTCCTTGATGAACGGATCCGTGTAGGTAAGGCTGAAGTCGTTGATGTACTGACCGAACTGCCAATTCAGCGAGCCGCGTTTGCAGAGACCAAACAGATTGGGCTGGTCAAAGCCGATGAAGCCACCGACACCCGCTCCCTGACCGACCGACGCACCGAAGTTGACGTTGCCGGTGCGCTTCTCCTTCACGCGGAAGATGACGTCGAGATCGCCCTGCTCGTTGGGCTTCGTATCCGGCGCGGGAATTGGCGTTTCGAAGAAGCCAAGGTTGCCGATGCTCTGGTAGCTGCGCAGCAGCGCGTCGCGACGAAAGATGTCGCCGGGAACGACGAAGATCTGGTTACGAATGCACGTCTCTGACGTGATGTCGTTGCCAAGGATGTCCACACGGTTCACGATCGCCGGCTGTCCTTCGGTGACTTCCCAGCGAAGATTGACCGTCGGCACAGAATCGGTACCGAGAAAACGTCGCTCCACAACCGGCCGCACATTGGCGTAGATGTACCCCTCGTTCGCGTACGCCTCGCCAACTCGGCGCGTCGCATCATCCCATTTGCTCTGGTCGAAAAAGCCGACGTCGTCAGTGCCGCGACCAACGCGCAACACACCTTTCACCGCACCGGTGATCGTCTTTGGCTGCTCACCAAAGGGATAAAAGCGCATCAAGTCGTCGTTCGAGAAGCGACGGCTGCCGGTCACCTCGAACGTGCCGATCTTGTAGCGCGGACCTTCCTGCACGGTGAGATCGACGAGCGCCTTGCCTCGGCTGCGATCGACCTTGATCGTGTCCTTCAATACCTGCGCATCGAGATAACCCTTCGACGCGTACAGCGCTGGAATCCGCTCACCGACGTCGCCGGCAAACTTGTCGCTGTCCAACTCACCCTTGTGAAACCAGAGGAACCCTTCGGGCTTGGTCTCCATCGCCGCCACGACATCCTTGTCGGACACGCCCTTGTTTCCACCGACGTCGACACCAGATACCGCCAGGCGCTTTCCTTCGTCGACGCGGAACATCAGGCTCACTTGCGCGTTCACGAGCGTCGTTTCCGGCTTCACGGTCGCGAGGTAGTAGCCTGCGGACTGATACAGTGAATCGATGCGCTGGATCGCGCGCGACACCTGCGCCGGATCGAGCTGACTACCGATGAGTAGGTCGACGCGATCGCGCACTTCTCCGCGCGACACGCGATCGGTGCCTGTCACATCAACGGCGTTCAGGACGGGACGCTCCTTCAGATCGAAGACCAGCGATGCCCGCTTGCCATCCGGCATCACATCGCACGTTGCCTGCACGTCGTCGAACTGACCGGTGGCATAGAGCGAGCGAATGGCACGGTCGAGCGCGCGATAATTCACGGGGCCCGGGATCAACCCGGCGTCCCCGCGTAAGGAAGCATCAGTCGCGCGAGTGAAGCCGCGAAAGACGATCGTATCAGGAGTCGCGCATCGCCCACCGCCAACGGCAGGCTCCTGCGCACGCGCCGTCGCCCCCATGACCAGAAGGGCGACGGCGGAGCAAAGCAAACGTCGCATCGTGGCAATATACACTTAAATGCACCGAAAAAGGCCGGCAGAGTCCCCGGACATTGGACCCTGCCGGCCTCCTACTGGTTGCTGCTCCGCGAAACTATGCCTTCGTTGCGCTCGACAGTACCCGGAAATCGAGCTTCGTTCCATCGGCCGCCGCATCCACTTCGATCTCATCGCCGCGCGAAAACTCGCCGAGGAGAATCTTGTCCGACAACGGATCCTCGATGTACTTCTGGATCGAGCGCTTGAGCGGACGCGCTCCGTAGCTCTCGTCGTAGCCATGCTTCACCAGCAGCTCGGTGGCGCTGTCGGTCAGACGGATCGTGAGATCGTCCTCCGCCATCCGCTTGCGAACGTCCGTGAGTAGCACTGAGACGATCTGCGTGATGTGATCCCGGCTGAGCGGATGGAAGACGATGACATCATCCAATCGGTTCAGGAACTCGGGGTTGAACACCACCTTGAGCTCTTCTTTCACCTTCTCCTGCATCCGCTCGAACGACGTGGTCGAGTCGCCCAGCGTGAAGCCGAGTCCCTTGCCCTTCGTGATGTCGCGTGCGCCGACGTTCGACGTCATGATCACGACCGTGTTCTTGAAGTCGATCACTCGGCCGTAATTGTCAGTCAGGTGTCCCTCGTCCAGCACCTGCAGCAGGATGTTGAACACATCCGGATGCGCCTTCTCGATTTCGTCGAGCAGAATCACCGAATACGGTTTGCGACGAATCGCCTTCGTCAGCGTGCCCGAGTCTTCATAGCCGACGTATCCCGGCGGCGCACCGATGAGACGCGACACGGAGAACTTCTCCATGTACTCGCTCATGTCCACGCGAATGAGCGCGGATGCGTCGGCAAACAGGAACTTCGCGATCGAGCGCGCGAGCTCCGTCTTGCCAACACCAGTTGGTCCGCAGAAGATGAACGAGCCGATGGGACGATTTGGATCTTTCAGTCCAGCGCGGCTGCGACGGATCGAGCGGCTGAGTGCCTTGATGGCCTCGTCCTGACCGATCACGGTCTTGTGCAGCTCGTCTTCCATGCGCAGCAGACGACTGGTCTCTGCTTCCTGAAGACGCGTCACGGGAATTCCCGTCCAGCGGCTCACGATGAACGCGATCTCCTCTTCGCCGAGCACCGGGCGATGCGACTGGCGCCGCTGCTCCCATTCCTCTTGACTCTTGCGGATGTCGCCCTGGATCAGTCGCTCCTTGTCACGGAGCGAGGCGGCACGCTCGAAGTTCTGGTCGCGGACCGCGGCCTCCTTCTCGGTGTTCACCTTCTCCAGCTCACCCTTGAGCGCTGCGACTTCCGGTGGCGGCGCCTGCGCAGCCAACCGCGCACGCGCTCCCGCCTCGTCGATGACATCGATCGCCTTGTCGGGCAGGAAGCGATCGGTGATGTAGCGCTCCGACTGCTTGGCGGCGAGCAACAGCGTGGAATCGGGGATCGTCACCTTGTGGTGATCCTCGTACTTCTTGCGCAGCCCCTTGAGAATCTCGACGGTCTCCTCGATGGTGGGCGGATCGACCACGACCGTCTGGAAGCGTCGCTCGAGTGCTCCGTCCTTCTCGATGTACTTGCGATATTCGTTCAGCGTGGACGCGCCGACGCACTGCAGCTCACCGCGCGCAAGCGCAGGCTTCAGCATGTTGGATGCATCGATGGCGCCTTCGGCCGCTCCAGCTCCGACAAGCGTGTGCAGCTCGTCGATGAACAGAATGACGTTCTTGTTCTGCGCGATTTCGTTCATCACCGCCTTGAGGCGCTCTTCGAACTGGCCGCGGTACTTGGTGCCGGCGATGACCGCCGCCATGTCGAGCGAGAGCACGCGGTTGTCGCGCAGCGACTCCGGGCACTCGCCATTGGCGATGAGCTGCGCCAGTCCTTCGACGATCGCCGTCTTGCCCACACCAGGCTCGCCGATGAGCACCGGATTGTTCTTCTTGCGGCGCGTCAGCACTTCCATGACGCGCT
>JBDUCR010000133.1:0-3719 GCA_040003345.1 bacterium | reverse complement strand
CCGCGCGCGAGGCCGTAGCTCGTCGTCCGCTCGCGAGCAGAGATCAGCGCGACGAGTGTGCTCGTCGACGCCGTGTCCTGAATTACGCCGCTCCATGCACTCGAGAGACCCACCATCTGTCGCACCCAGTCGCTCGTCACCTCTTCGAGCTCGCTCAGCGCTGGACTTGATTGCCACGACAGCCCGATGACGCCGAGTCCCGTGCTCAGAAGGTCGCCGAGTACACCGGCCAGCGAGCCGCTCGATGGGAAGTAGCCGTAGAAGGCTGGATGCTGCCAATGCGTGATGCCCGGGATGACGATGTCGTCCACGTCGCGGAGGATCTCGGCAAAGCTTTCGGGCAACGTTGGCGGCGACGCGGGGAGGATCGACTTGATGTCGCCGGGCGCGGTACGCGCCATGACGGGAAAGTCCGCGATGTTCTTTCGATAGTCGGCGATGCGATCGATCAGCTCGTGGCCGACGCGACGAAATTCTTCAGGATCCACTCAGCCGCGCGGCCTCCAAGGCGACGGCGTTTCGCGCTCCGCCGTGGTCATGATTGAAATGTTCTCACCCGCCAACACATTCGCCGTCCGCTCGGCAATCCGTCGCCGGCGATTCAGGAAGTAGAGTACGATCAATAGAATGAGTACGATGAATCCGAGCCGCACCTCGATGTTCTGCGCAAAGCGCAGTGCTCTGACTGCCGCGCCACCGAATGCCAGGCCGAGATACGCGAAGCTGAGCGACCACACCCAGCTGCTGATTCCGCTGCCGGCGGCGTAGAGACCGATCGGGACACGAGCCGCGCCACAGGCGATCGGCAGAGGAAGTCGCAGGCCGTAGGCGAAGCGCACCGCGAGGGACGCACGCCACGGATGTCGCTCGACGATCGCGAGTGCGGCGTCGAGCAGGCGTCGCTTGTCGGGCCAGCGCGCATGGACCCAGTCAATTCGCCAGCGCCCGATGTAGTACAGAATGATCGACGCAGCCCACGTCCCAAGGGCCACCGCCACCACAACACCGAGCATGCCCGCACGTCCGTGACGGGCAGCGATCCCGCCAAAGATCGGGTTCGCTTCCTCGAAGACGATGCTCGACGCTCCAAGCGCCGTGTATTTCCACACCCGCTCGACCAATGTCATCTGGTGCAGATGACGCGCGATGGGTGCAGCGGATTGCAGGATGAGCGCTAGAATACGACCATTCCTCCCTTCCCTCTCCTCGATGCCAGCGTCGGCTTGGCAATTTACCGACTGTCGAGCATCTCGTGAGGCAAATCATTCACCTCTCGCCTTCACCCCCTCGCAGGCCAAATGGACATCGACCCCCTGAACCCGGGGCAGGACGACTCCGCCGCGACCACCGCCAGTTCCGACGCGCGCGCCCGGCGACTCAACACATGGGTCGCCGTAACGATCGCCCTGCTCGCCACTTTCATGGGCATCTGCAAGGTGCGAGACGACAACCTCGTCCAGGCCATGCAGCAGGCGCAGGCGGACAAGATCGACCATTGGTCGTTCTACCAGGCGCGCAACATCCGGCAGGAAATTGCCCAGGCGCAGGCAGACGAGCTCGAGGTCATCTCGGCCGGATTGCCCGAGGCCGCCCGCGTGCGCGCCGCGCCTGTGCTCGCGCGCTACAAGGCGCTCGCCGCCGAGCAGAAAATCAAGAAGGATTCGCTGCGCGTGCAAGCTGAAGCCGATCAGAAGACCTACGACACCTTGAACTTTCACGACGATCAGTTCGATCTCGCCGATGCACTCACGGCGATCGCGATCTCGCTGCTCGCGCTGACATCGCTCACGCAACGAAAATGGCTCTTCTGGATCGCGCTCACCGCATCGGTGCTCGGCGTCATCATGGGACTTGCCGGGCTGATGAGCCTCCAGATCCATCCTGATTTCCTCTCTCGCCTGCTCTCGTGACGAACGAACATCGCTTCGCCCTCCGCCGTCATTCGCGAACAGTTCTGGCTGCGTTGCTCGCCCTTCCAGCGTTGTTGTCGGCGCAGCAACCACTGCTCCTCGTGCCGCAGCCGCGCGCGGCACAGGTGCAGCGCGACGTCACGCTCGCGCGAGGGATCGACGTTGCCATTCCTTCCGACACCGCTGACGCATTTGCCGCACGCGATCTGCGCGACGCGCTTCGCGACGCCGGCGTTCCACTCGCAACGGGAAACGGCAGCGCGCGCATCACCTTTCTTCGCGCATCGTCGGCGGCGGCGAAAGCCCTGATAGCGCGCAGCAACGTCGCCTTCGATCAGGCCATGCACGACGAGGGTTACCTGCTCGTGCCCGATGGCAACGCGCTGACCATCATCGGCGCGACCGCTCCCGGAGTCTTCTACGGCGCACAAACGGTGAAGCAGCTCGTCGTGGGCCGAGGGCCTCACGCGGTTCTGCGAATGGCGTCTGTCCGAGACTGGCCGGCGATGAAGCATCGCGGCTTTCACGACGACCTCTCACGCGGTCCGGTGCCAACGCTCGACTACATGAAGCGCCAGCTTCGGACCTTCGCGGCGTACAAGATCAACACCTACTCACCGTACTTCGAGCACACGCTCGCGTATCGCTCGAATCCACTCGCCGCACCGCCGGGTGGCGCGATCACGCGCGAAGACGTCGGCGAGCTGGTGAAATACGCGACGCGCTATCACATCGATGTCGTGCCCGAACAGGAAGCGTTCGGCCATTTGCATCACGTGCTCAAGTACGAGCTCTACGCATCACTCGCCGAGACGCCGCATGGCCACGTGCTTGCGCCGGATCAGCCGGGCTCGATGTCGCTCATCAAGCAATGGTTCGCGGAGATCGACACGCTCTTTCCGAGCAAGTACGTCCACATCGGTGCCGACGAAACATTCGAGCTCGGCCGCGGACAGACCGCCGAGCGCATCAAGCGCGACAGCATCGGACCGGTATACCTCGGCTTCCTCAGGAATATCGTCGAGACGATCAAACAACCGGGCAAGCGATACCTGTTCTGGGGTGACGTCGCGGTCAATCATCCGGCGCTCGTTCGCACACTTCCGAAGGAGATGATCGCCGTGCCGTGGGACTACGGCGCGGGACAGAGCTACGATCGCCAGATCACGCCGTTCACGCAGGCTGGTATCGAGACGTGGGTAGCGCCTGGTGTGAGCAGCTGGAATCGTGTGTATCCGAACTACAACGTCGCCTTCATCAACATCCGCAACTTCGTGCGCGACGGACAACGACTCGGCGCCACGGGAATGTTGAACACTTCATGGGACGACGACGGCGAGGCGCTGTTCAATCAGGTCTGGGCGGGCGTGCTCTTTGGCGCCGCAGCGGGATGGCAGCCTGGAGAGAGCAGCATCGACAACTTCGAGAAGTCGTTCGGGCGCGCGTTCTATCGCGATACATCGGGACGCGTCGATGCCGCTGAACGGCAGCTCATGGCCGCACATGCGTCGCTGCAGAAGGCGGGACTCGGTGAAGGAAGCGACGCGTTGTTCTGGCGCGATCCCTTCAGCGCCGACGGCATCATTGCGGCGGACAAGATTCGTCCCTACTCGCACGATCTGCGAATCGCCGCGGAATCCGCGCTCGTGTACGTGGCGCAGCTGCGCGCAGCTGGACAGGTAGTGAACGCCGACGCACTCGACGCGCTCGAGCTCGGTGCACGTCGTCTCGATCTCATCGGCATGAAATTCCAGTTCGCCGACGATATCCGTCGCTCGTACGGCAATGCGGCCGACACCACCCGCCGCG
>JBDUCR010000244.1:0-12567 GCA_040003345.1 bacterium | reverse complement strand
CGCGCGGCGTGACGACGAAGGTGCCACCATCACTGCGACCATTCACGGCGGGATTGTACATCTCCTCGGCATGCGCAGGCGGACGAATGAACGTACCCGGCGTGGTGGCGCGCGCGATGTACGACGCGGTGTAACTGCCCTTCCACAGCATCGTCGCAGAGTACACCACGCGATCGTCGCGCAATTCGTGATGATCGAACGGCGACCACCAGCCGGAATCCCAACTGCCATACCAGGTGAACTCTTCGCTTTCGAGCGCTTCGCCAGCGGGTTCGTCACGTTTTACACCCGGACCAGGCAATGTGGACGCGGTACGAAGACTCAAGTCCACCGCTTCGAGACCCGCGGGTAATGCGTCATCGAGCACGACAAACTCACGGACCTCGGGCACCGTGATACGCAGTCTCACGCGAACGAGATCACCTTCGGCTACACTCTGTATCGGAGCGCCACCGTCGATGCGCTCGTACCAGCGTTCGACTTGAATGCCGCGGTCTTCCGGCGTGACGGGTGGTGCAAGCGGCACCTCGGTGACGTTGAGGTAGTAGTACATCGCACCCTGACCGGCTCCGGCGTCGAGCGAGAGCGTGAGTCGCTGACGTCCATCTGTAGTGGAGACGAGTGTGCTCAGGGCAATGCTCGAGTCGCGCACACTGTTTTGTGCAGCGGTGCCGCCAGACAGAATCACGCGCGCTCCAGCACGCACGCGCACCATGCGCTCCGGTTGTGAGCGCCGATGGCGCTCGAGCGTCGCAAGTGCATACGCGACCGACGCATAATCCTGCGTGTTCCAGTACCAGTCGAGCGTCGTGCGAGCTCGCTGTGAGAGCGTCTGGGCGATCGGGTCGACGAGTGCGTTCTCCGGATCGATGGCGAGTGTCGCCGTAAGAATGCGCGCGAGTGGACGCGTTCTCGAGGCGAAGTAGAAGGGCGTCGACTTTGGCTCGCGCAACACGGCATGTGCTCCTTCCACCGTGATCATGGCCCACGCAGATTCGATGAGACGTCGCGCGGGAACCGACTGCTTCCGGCGCGCAAAGATCTCCGCGAGTCGCGCGCGATCCTCCACCGTCAATTGCGCCGCCATGCGAAAGAGCTCATTCTCGGCGGCGATATCAGGGCGGCCATAGCGACTCAGGAAGTCGAGCGACGCGATCTGTTCGCGCAGCCGGATCTCGCGATGCTCACTCCAGTTCGCGATGAGCGTGAATTCCGGTGTGGAGTCGGCGTGCAGCTGCGTGGTGAGGTACGTCGCGAGGCGGTCGAGAACGTGCGGGTCGAGCTTGACGTCGTTATTGGCTTCGTGCGCGTCGAGCATGACCATGCCGGCGTACGCGCTCAGCCATGGACTCGTCCAGTCGGTTGATCCCCAGTAGCCGATACCGCCGTCCGAACGCTGCCGGCTGGTGAGCATCTCCACCGCGCGTGCGATATCACGTTGCGGATCACCGCGCACCTTCTCACCGCCCAGTCGTTGCGCGCGATAGAGCGCAATCAGCGGCACGGCGGAGCTGATCACCTGCTCGGAGCAGTAGTACGGATAGATGTGCAGCACATCCTGCATTCCGCGAAGCATCGCGAGAGGCGATACGCCGAGGTTGAGCGAGAGACGCGAGCGCTCGAGATCCATTCCCGGTGGAAGAGGAAACTCGATGGTTGCGGTGTCGCGCAGCATGCCAGCGAGGGTGTGCACCACCGGATGATGATCGGGGCGTACGGGAATCGTCACGCGCACCGCGTCGGCGTTGTGCGTGTCAGTCACGTCGAAGCGGAAACTCGCTGTGTCGCCACGCTGCGCCTGAAATGGAAAGCGAACTTCGGTGCCGCGCAGCGCAGCGAGCGTTGTGGTTTGCGTAGCATCGCCGCGCAGCGTGACACCAGTGGCCGCTGCGGTGACCTTCACGTCAACGCTTTTGCCGTCACGACGATTGATCACCGCACCGGCGGTGAACACGTCGCCTGGGCGCACGAAGCGCGGAAGCGCCTGGCGTGCGAGCAGCGGCCGAGTGACGAGGAGTGGCGACTGTCCCTTGCCGTAACGGTCGGCGTCCGTGACGGCGACTGCCATGATGCGGAACGTGGTGATGTTGTCAGGAAGCTTTGCGTTTGCGACTGCGTTTCCCTGCGCGTCCGTGATCAGAGAGCCGAGAAAGAATGCGGTCGTCTGAAAGCGCGAGCGGAGGATGTCAGCACCTGCGACGCCACCGCCGCCGCCTGCTTCGCGATAGCCCTTTTCGCCTTCGGGAATCTGCGGCGCGACGGACGTCATGTTGCTCGCGAGGTGCATGCCGAGGCCGCGAGCCTGATAGATGAGGTCGAGCGGATCGGGTGTCTTGTAACCCGTGAGCGAGAGCACGCCTTCGTCCACCGCCCATAGCGTGACCTCACTGCGAGCGCCGCGACCTTGCTTGTCGCGCACCTGCACGCGCACGCGTGCGCTGTCACCAGGCCGATATTCCGGCCGCTCCGCGGCAACTGTCAGTGTGAGCCGCTTCACTTCGGGGGTGACACGCAGCTCCGTGTAGCCGACGCGAATTGTCGGACGTCCGGCGTCGTCGAGCGTGCCAGGTGGCGCACTGCGGCCGCGCGACACGAGAATCGAGATGAAGACATTCGGCGCGAACGCTTCGGTGATCGGAAACTTGATCGTCGTCGAGCCGGAGGTGATATGAATGCGACGCTGCTCGATCAATCCTTCGCGCTCGACCGTGATCCATGCATCGGCGTTGGTGAATGGCGACGCGAACATCACCGTCGCCGTATCGCCGACCGCGTAGCGAGTGCGCTCGGGAATCACGTCCATCTTGAATTGCGTTTCGTCGCTCCATGGCACCCAGCCTTCGCCGGCGGCCCAGCGATCGAAGCTGGTTGTCGCCACACGTCCTTTGCTGTCCTTTGCGCTGAACGTCATGACGTACATGCCGCCTTCCTTCGGCGTGAAGGTGCACGGCACCGGCGTCGGTGATGTCGTCACCGCGCATCGCGCAATCGTATCCGTCACCCATTCGCCGATGAGCTCCGAGAATCCATTGCGCTCTCGGCGCACACGATGCCATTCGCGACGCACGATGGTTCCGTTCACATGCACACCGGTGATCTTCTGGCCATCGGGGCGCACCGTGATCACCGCAACCGACTGTGGCGTTCCGGTCTTCCAGAACCATTCGGTGCCGAGTCCTTTGGCGGCGACGTAGAAGTCGGCGGGATGGACGATGGTGGTGGTGCGCGCGCTTACCGTCTGGCGATTGATGTCCGTGATGGTCGCTTCAATAGTTACACTGGCGGCGCGCCCTTTCGGGTTCGGCGGCAGCGTAACGGCGAAGGTCCGCGCACCGCGTGCGTCGAGCGTGTCGGTCTTGTTCGCGAACACGCTGGTATGCTCGTCTTCGTTATCCTCCCACCATGCTCCAGAGTCGCCGATGTACCATCCGTCGGTGCCGGGAATCCCGAGATTCCACATCGACGCTGGCGTCTGTTCTGCAGCCCACGCGACGACCGCGCCGCCCATTGGCGCGCCGAAGAGATAGCGCGCCTGCGCGGTTGCCGAAATTTTGTCGCCAGGAAGCCGTGCAATCGACGGCACCGTGACGTCCACGAGAAATTCAGGCGGCCGATATTCGGCGACGCGATAGCTGGTGCTGGCAACCGTGCGCCACTTCCCCTGCGATTTTGCGCGAATCTCGACAGCGTACTCGCCGACAGCAGCGGCCGCCGGCAGTGGAACCACCTGATCCGCTGTGCCAAACGGCGACAGCAGCGTCGTCACTTCGCGCAGCATGCCATCGTCGCGATCATGGAAAAGCCACTTCACCGAGTCGCCGCGTGATGGCGCGCGTAGCGCTCCGAGCGCACCGGTTCGAACGATGGCCTTGGCGTAGACGCGCTCGCCCGGCCTGTAGATACCGCGCTCGGTAAACAGCGCGCCGGCGATCGGATATCGGTCATCGCCCCACGCGTTGGACACGTTGAACCGATAGGGCGAAAGATCGGGATCCCATCGGTTGATTGCCGTCACCGCGCGATCGGTGCCGAGGGTGACGCTCACGTAGCCCTGGAAGTCGAGTCGGTCGTCGTCGCCGTCGTCTCCACTCTGGAGTGTGCTGGTATCGCGCAGCACGGGAACGGGGAGACGCGTAAAGCGCGCGAGACCGTCGGCGTTGGTGCGCGTCGTTGCGATGCGATGTCCCTCTGCGTCGAACAACACCACCGTCGCGTTCGGGCGCACCTTGCCGTCGCTCACACCGGTGACCCACACGCTGCCTTCGTTCGTGCCGATCTTTGCGTGGACGCCGAGGTCCGTGACCTGAATGAGCGCCATGCCGGCTTCGCTGGCCACTTCAGATCCCGCGCTGCGTCCGGTGATCTTCACTGCAAACAACGTTGGTGTGTGCGCGCGCATCGCGTTGAGCGTCGGAATGCTCACACCCGTGATCATCGGGCGGTCGCTCGTGTTGTGTACGGGAATGCGTTTGACGATGGCGTTCTTCGTCAACATGCCCCATATGGAATCGCGTTCTCCGCGGAAGTGGCTCAGGACGTGTGCTTCGAGCGAATCGGGAACGGGAGCAATCGTCGCGATGAGCGTGTCGACGTTGACGTGCTGCACGACGAGCGTGTGCGCGCCAACGCGCTCGACGAGCAGGCGCCCGAAGGGATGGTTGATCGCCGGTGAGTAGCCTGTCGTGCGAAAGCCACCCGCCGGATTGCCGACGAGCGGCTGGCTGAACACGTCGCGAATGGCCGTGTCGACGACTACCGCATATCCGACGCGGGGCTTCAGCTTCGCCTCGAGAGTCCACGTCGTGGATTCGCCGTTCGTATCGCGAATGACGTATTTCGTGTCGGGCAGCAGGTGAACGCGGCGCATCACTTCACCACCGCGCACCGGGTTCGAGAAGACAACCCTGAGAGGACCCGTCGGACAGCGAAGATCCTTCTGAATATTCTGCTGATCTTTTTCACGGCAGTTCGCGTCGACCAGACGGAAGTCGCCGTATGTGGCAAACGGCCACCGAGTGACGTCGGTCTTCTGTGCGTCTACCTCACTCGGTACAACCAGCTCGCCCGCACAGCCGCGCGGGAGCGGCGATTCCGGTGTGAGCTGCACCACTCGACGCAACGAATCCGTCGAGTGATCGCGCTGCCAACCGCCCGCCTCTTCTAACGTCGACGGGTCCTCGTGGCGAATGCGTCGTTGCGACGATGCCGCCAAGTGAATGATGCGCTGTCCGCCGCATGTCGCACGGAACTCGAGGAAGGCAGCGGCGGAAACGCGGGCGAGATCGACCGCCGTTGAGTAGACGAGCTCAAAGCGTGCGTTCGGTGCGAGATGCTGCGGAGGGTTGTTGCTCGTGCTTCCGTCGACAGGCGACCCGGCGAGCAACACCGGCCCTCGCGCGCGAAACGCAAAGCCGTACGGCTCGGCGAGTGCGCTGCCGTCCATCGCGCGAAAGTTTGTTCCCACCGTCACGGTATAGCGCGTGCCCGGTGTCAGCGGCGCCGATGGTGTAAGCCGAATCGTGACTGGATCACGCCACTCGAGTTTTCCAGGCACTGCCGGCGTGATGTGAAGGATCGTCGCCGGATCGATCGACCGGTCGAGCGAGCCCGCCACCGGCCGATCGAAGCTCACGCTGATTTTCGCGAGCGGCCCGGCATCATCCGTCGGCGTGACTCGCACGACGTGGAGTGGAGTGTCGCGTTGCGCGTGGGCGCGCAGAGGAAGGATCGCGAGCGCAAGGACGAGAGCAGCACGCAGATGTCGCATGACAAAGATTCTACTGTGCGCGCGAGCCTGCCGTCAGAACCATCAGCGCGCGTTAGCGGCCGCGTCTTGTGCGATCCTGCGCCCGCGAAAGCGCACGATCGCGCAAGACAGTGCGTGCCGTGCACGCTAGCGTGCTCTCTGTGATCGCAGATGGCGCCATCACATCACGCTTATCGCACTACTATGCTCTCAGAATCGCAAACAATGCCGTCAGGCATCACGCCGGCCCAACAGGTCGCGAAATGAGTACGCTCATTGCGCGCGCTTCGGCGTTCATGATTGCGTCCATCGCGTTCGCCGCCTGTCGCGGCCACGATGAGGCGCAGGCCGCCACCGAGCGCACGCGCGACTGCTCGGTGCTCGCCAGCGTCAACGTTGGTGCAGTCGCCGGCGTGAAGACGGCGGCCGTCGAGGACCACAGCGAGCCCGACGAGATGCAGTGTCTGTACGCGATTCCCGGCGGCGTCAGCACGATCGAGGTGCGCGTGCAGTGGCACGCTGGCGATGCCGCGTGGCGGGGCGCGCGCGCCGGCAAACGCTTGCTCGACAGCGCTGGCACCGACATGGCACTCGGCAATATGACGGAAACCGTCAAGGGGCTCGGCGACGACGCGTTCGTGCAGAGCGTACAGCTCCCGTCGATGCCTGACATGCCGAAGCTGCCGTCGATCCCCGGCGCGAGCGGTGCGGCCGGTGTCGATCTCGCGGCGCTCATGAGCGGCCAGGCCGTTCTGTGGATCAAGCGCGGCGAGTCGATCGTAATGGTCACCGTCGCGAATCAGCAGGATGCAAAGAACAAGGCGATCGCCGTCGCGCGCGCTGTGCTGCCGCGACTCTGACACTCACCTACAGCTCCACCGGTATTCATCATGCATTCGATATCGTTTAACATCTTGCGCGTGTCTGGCGCGCTGCTGAGCGTCGCGTTGCTGGCCGGCGCACGCGCCTACCGGTTACCAGCACAGGATCCGTGCGCGCTCGTCTCGCGCGAAGAGGTCGGCACGCTGGTCGGTGCGTCCGTCGTAAGCACGAAGCCAGTGGAGCGGGCCGCACTGCACGAGACGCGCTGCGAGTACGTCACCGCGACGCGCGGTACGGCGGTCGTCATCACCCGGACGCTGCATCGTGGCGCGTCAGTCGCACAGCAGTGCCACGCGGCGCAGGGGCCATCCATCTCCGGGCTTGGTGACGCGGCGTGCTCGTTCTCGATGCCGGGCGGCGCAGGCTCATGGGTGCTCGTCGCACATGGCGACGAATCGCTGCACGTGCTTGTCTCGCGCCCCGCGTCCGGTGATGCGGCGGTCGTCGCGCGCCGCATCGCGGAGCGCGCGCTCACACACCTCTAAGCCGCGAAACACGTCTGGTACTCGGCGCCGTCGGCGACCGAGCGTTGCGCTTCCGTTCAGCCGTTCGTTACCGGTGAGACGCGCGACTCCGGAGTGGTGTGGCGTCGCGTGCGCTCGCCGCTCCGAGGTCGCGCACGAAGGCGCCTGGCGTTAGACCGATGGTGCGCTTGAAGCGGCGCGTGAAATGCGCCTGATCCGGAAAGCCGACGAGATACGCAACATCCGAGAGACGCTCGCCGCTTGCGAGCAGCGCGCAGGCAGCCCGGATGCGGCACATCTCGAGATAGGTGTGCGGCGGTATGCCGACGTCGGCGTGGAATACGCGCGCCAGGTAGAACGGACTGCATCCGAACATGTCGCCGAGCGACCGCAGCGAGACGCGCTCGCGATAGTGTGTTTCGAGATGCACGCGTGCGCGCTCGATCCATTCGCGCGGCGCTGGCGGCGTAACGCCGCGCATGTGTCGTTGCACGAGCCAGCCGAGCGCGCTGCTCATGAGCGAGCGCACCTCGTCCAACCCTGCGCCGGCGCACATCGCATTTCGTGCGCGCGCGAACCGCCACCACAGCATGCGATCGTCCACCACCGCCTCGTCGAAACGGAACGCCTCGTGGTTGGGAATGCCGAGCGCGGCAGCTGCCCTTGCGATCGACGCGTGCTCGATTGCGACCGACCAGTACGTACATCCCTCGCCTTTCACGGCCTGCCCGGTGTGCGACTCCCCGGCGTTGACCAGTGCGATCTGGCCGGCGGTCGCAACGTGCTCTACTCCGCGATACAGGAAGCCCAGTGCTCCGCGCTCGACGAGCGCGACCACGTAATGCTCGTGCGCGTGCCGCACGAATTGATGACTCTCGAGATGGGCGTGAATCGCACGTTCCGACATGCCGGGCATCGTGTAGAGCCGGGCCCACTCGTGCACGGCAGGCAGTGCGGAAGAAGCGTGTGTCATGCAGTGAAGATGGCCCTGCACGTCATCGCCATCTCAACCGATCAACCGCTTGTCCAACAACGAGTTAGCGGTCTGCGTCCTTCTTCGCCGCCTTGTCCACCTCGTCCTTCAGCTCACGCATCACGCCGCTGAATTCCGTCGGAGTTTTCGTCGGGATCCAGGCCGCCCGGATCGGCTTCAACTGGTTGGCAAACTTGGGAACGTCGCTGAACTTGTCGTCCGCGACGAGCGCTGCGACGATGAACAACACCGCCATGATTCCCGAGACTATGAACCCGGCGCGCCATTGGCGTTTACGCGGCAGTATCGTCGAGAGCGACAGGTGTCCGGCGACGAGCGCCGCGAGCAGCGCGAGAACGATCCCCATGTACAGCAGCTGGAGGATCCTGGCGTCCGGAAAGAAGAACGCGAGCCAGTCGTGAGCAGTGCTCCACGCCAGCATCGCTGTCATTGCCAGCGAAATTACGGCGACGTGGCCAGCAAACTCGAATCGGCGGACGATAGCTCGGCCGACGAATGACCAGACCGTGGCCCAGAGTGCCGCGAACGCCGCAAAGGCCAGCGCGGCCCCGAACACCGAGCTTCCTGACGAGCGATCAGTGTCGCCAAGCCATGTGTTGAAGGCGTAGGCGAGCACCATGATCAGGGCGAGTGTAAGCCGCCCGCGTGTGGTCGTGAGCAGTCGCGGAAGAGCGCTGACTCGAGGGGCCGTGGTTGGTTGAACGGCGGGCGCGTCCACAAGCGCCGGTGCAATGGCTTCGTCGGCATCACGGAAACGCAGCACCGTCCGCCCAATACGCAACGCGGCGCCCGGCTGCAGCACGACGGGCGCATCGCGTCGCGAGCCATTTTCATGGACGCCGTTCACGCTGCCGAGGTCGTGTATCTCGGCGACGCCGTTCTCGTCGATCGCGATGCGTGCGTGCTGCGCGTCGACATACGGGTCGTCGAGAATGATGTCGTTGGCCAGCCCGCGTCCGATCGTCAGCGGAAGTGCATCGAGCCGATGCCATGTCGCTACGCCGCGTGCGTCGCGGATCTCCAGGATCAGCGCCATGTCACGCTCGTCATGTAACGGCGTGAGAGTCGGTCCACGTTCTCGAAGGAGACGCCCGTCATCGTGAGCGTCGTGACCAATCCCACATCGCTGCGGCCGAGCACGGCGAGCTTGAGCAATCCGTCGTACAGTTCACCGAGCTTCCTGTAGCGGCGGAGGCACAACGTGGCGCGCATCGTTGTTCTGTCGCTCTGCACGTTGCGCGTGTGGCACTTCCAGCTCGTGACGTAGTCTTCTTCGCCCGATGGCGCGTTGTCGGTGGCAAATTCCTTGGCGTACAGCGAGAAGAATCGCGACGCGTTGAGTGTGCGCGTCGAGATGAGCTCGTGACCGATGGAAACGCTGCCTGTGGTCTGATCCTCGTCGAGATAGATGTCGTCATCGGTGGTGCAGCTGTGACGCACTTTCTCGTATGGGAGATCGGGCTCGTGCTTGGAATTGCCCCAGCAACGGAAGAATGGCGCGGGCTGTGTGGCGACGCGAAATGGGCCGAGCTCGATCGTCTTGGTGTTCGCGTCGAACATGTCGTGCAGGTAGACGTCCTGGTATGCGCGCAGTTGCCGGCCAACCTGTGCGAGCGACGGGCGCTCCGTCTTGTCCGTCGACACCAGCGCGCGCTCGAGCAGCGTGACGGCACGATCGACAGGCACGAGAAAGCTGACCTGATTGCCCGCTGTGGAGACGTTGATCCCGATGACGTGTCCTGCCTCGTCGACCGTCGGACCGCCACTCATGCCAGGGTTGAGCGAGCCGGTGAGGTGAATGCGTGGATAGAGCGTGTGGAGCAGCAGCCCGTTGTAGGTCCCTTCGACGATGCTCAGCCCGAGGTCACGCGGGTGTCCGAGTGAGTAGAGACGATTGCCCTGCTCGATCGAGGCCGGACCGAGCGTGAACCGCGGACGATTGCGAAGAGTGGAGTTGAGGATCGCGAGGTCGTGCACGACGTCGATCGCGATCACGGTGACAGGACGTGCGGTGCCGTCGGTCTCGATCAGCTCCGCACGATATCGCGTGGGCGAGTTGATCAGGCTGGAAATGACGTGATAGTTCGTGACGATGTGGCCTGCATCCGTCACGAAGAACCCTGAGCCGATGCTGGCCTTGGCTGCCGAGCCCGTCTCGACGACCTGGATCTTCACGACGTGGTCGGCGTAGCGACGAAAGATCTCGGACGTGGCGGCGTTCTGCTCCTGCGCGGGAAGCACCAATGGCGCCATGCTGGCAGCAATGGCGAAGATGGTGGTGCGCACGAAGCGTGTCGTGAAATGCATCCGCCAATCTCTCAGCCGCTACATACTCACGGTAAGAGCCAATACGTGATGCGTATCACCACATTCCCGCCAATACCCCTTCGAAATCATCCCTGTCGCAGCGAGACTCCGGTCTCGGCATCGAACAGATGAACGCGTGCCGGATCCACGTGAACGCGCATCGGTGTACCCACGGCCGGTCGGTCGCCCGGTGCCCCGCGCACCGTGATTGCCACGCCGCCCGCTCTCAGATGCAACAGCTGCTCATGCCCTAACGCCTCTGCGAGCTCGACCGTCGCATCGAAGCTGGAGGCGTCGTCCGGCGCGCCATTGGGTGGAGACGTTCGCAGATGCTCGGGCCGCACACCGACCACCACCGCGCCCGACATTGGCAGGCGCTCGAGCACGTTCGGCGGCGGTGCAGGCACTCGCACGTGTGGTGCGCCCTCCAGCCGAACGAACAGACGCTCCGTATCGCGCTCGAGCGTTCCCGCCAGAAGGTTCATCGGCGGGCTGCCAAGAAAACCGGCAACGAACGTGTCCGAAGGCAGATCGTACACGCGCGACGGCGTATCCACCTGACGCACGCGTCCCTGATGCATGATCACAATGCGATCGCCCAGGGTCATGGCCTCGATCTGATCGTGCGTCACGTACAACATCGTCGCACCAAGACGCTGATGCAGCTCGGCCAGTTCGCGCCGCATTTCGCCACGCAGCGCGGCGTCCAGATTCGAGAGCGGCTCGTCAAACAGAAACACGCTTGGCTCTCGCACGATTGCGCGTCCAATGGCGACGCGCTGTCGCTGGCCGCCGGAAAGCTGCCGCGGTGTGCGGTCGAGCAAATCAGTGAGGCCAAGTGTGGCCGCAGCCGTGTTAACGCGGTCTTCGATCTCGCGCGCCGGGCGCTTGCGAAGGCGTAGGGCGAACCCCATGTTCTCGCGCACCGTCATGTGCGGGTACAGCGCATAGCTTTGAAAGACCATGGCAATGTCCCGATCGGACGGCGGCACGTCGTTCACCACACGCCCGCTGATCGAGAGACGACCAGCGCTGATCGTCTCCAGGCCTGCTACCATCCGGAGTGTCGTGCTCTTGCCGCATCCGGATGGACCAACGAGCACGACGAGTTCGCCAGCAGCGACGGAGAGATCGACCCCGTGCACCGCGACGACGCCTCCGTCATACTCCTTGCGTACACCTTCCAGCTCGACCGTCGCGGCCAATTTCGTCGTGGCTGTTTTCGCTGTCACGTGACTTTCTCGGTATTGCGTTTGACCCGCACGGTAGACGCAATGCTCTTCCGGACCGCATGAGCAATTCCCACCGTTTTCCCGACTCGTTTCTCTGGGGCGCTTCCACTTCCGCGTACCAGATCGAAGGCAGCCCGCTCGCTGACGGCGCAGGTCCGAGTATCTGGCAACGCTTCTCGCACAGCCCCGGCCTCACCACCAATGGCGACACCGGTGACGTCGCCTGCGATCACTACAATCGCTGGCGCAGTGACGTTGCCCTGATGAAGGAGCTCGGACTGCAGGCCTACCGTTTCAGCATCAGCTGGAGCCGGGTTTTTCCCGCGGGCACCGGCGCTGTGAACCAGAAGGGGCTCGACTTCTACGACAATCTCGTTGACGCGCTGCTCGCACAAGGCATCACGCCGAACGCGACACTGTTCCATTGGGATCTTCCGGCGGCGCTCGATGATCGCGGCGGCTGGCTCAATCGCGACGTCGCCGACTGGTTCGGTGACTACGCAACTGCAGTGTTCGCGCGACTCGGCGATCGCGTTCCGATGTGGGCCACGCTCAACGAGCCGTGGGTCGTTACCGACGGTGGCTATCTGCACGGCGCGCTCGCGCCCGGTCATCGCAACATGTTCGAAGCGCCGATCGCGAGTCACAACCTGCTGCGCGCGCATGGCCGCGGTGTGCAGGCGTTTCGCGCCGAAGCGCGGAAGGGACAGATCGGACTGGTCGTGAATCTCGAGCCGAAAGTTCCGGCGACCGATAGCGCGGCGGATCGCGCGGCGGCGCAACGCGGCGACGCATACATGAACCGTCAGTATCTCGATCCGGTGTTCAAGGGATCGTATCCCGATGAGATGCGCGACATCTTCGGCGAAGCGTGGCCTGATTTCCCTGCCGACGACTTCACGCTCATCAGCGAGAAGATCGACTTTCTCGGCATCAACTACT
>JBDUCR010000030.1:0-12580 GCA_040003345.1 bacterium | reverse complement strand
AATTGCCCGGCGGATAAGTGCCACTGTGCCCGCTCGCGACAATGATGTTCCCCTCGAAGACGAACCCGGGAGACGTTCCCTCGAGCGTGGCGACACCGATCGCCATGCCACCCGCCTTCACACCATACGCGCCATGTCCGACGAGATTGTTCGTGAACGTGAGCCGTTGGTTGGGACGGTCGAGGCTGAGCAGCATGTTCGGAGCGAAGCCCGCGTTGTGCGAGATGGTGAGGTCCGACACGTTCGCCGCCTGAAATAACCGTCCGTTGTCGGCGCCCCAGAAATTCGAGCCAATGTCGAGGAAGAGATTGTTCTCGATGGCGATGCGATTCATGGGGCCGTCGACGCCGGCTACGTTCGCTCCACCCGCGGCGCCACGAACGATGTTGTTTCGCACGGTGACGTCCGTCGTGGGGAGTCGCTCGGGGCCGGTGGTCTTGAGCAGTATTGCGAAGCCGACCTGACCGTTGATCCACGAATTCTCGAGCACATTGCCTTCGAACAGAATGCGCCGGCCCATCTTGAGCTCGAACAGGTTCTTCACGATCCACGGAGTGCCGGCGTAGCTCGGATGTCCCTGCTTCCAGGTAAGCGGTTTGAAGAAATAGTTGCGGCGAATCTCGATGTCGGACGGCACTTGGTTGGGGACGGAGATGTTCGACCCGCCGAAGAGGATGTTCTCGCCCGATCCCTCGAGGTAGTTGTTGATGATCGCGTACGGTCCCGGGCCGTTGTATCCGGCAAGCGCCTGCGCGTCACCGTTGGTGGAATGGCACCCGGCCAGGTAGCTGTCGATCACGGCACTCGATCCGCTCTGCAGATCGATGCATCGCCGGATGTCGAGCGTCGCACTCGCATGCACATAGCTGCGGTCAACGATGATGTTTTGTGGAACGCTCGCGGCGGTATTCTGCGTCACGGCGCCATCGCCGAGTCGCAGCAGTCGGTTGACAACGGTGACATTGGGCAGCGCGGTGATCTCGAGGCCGGCGAGGCGCCAGCCCGCCGTACCTGGCGCCGTACCGATCACGTGCGTTTCGTTGCGCGCGGTCACGAGGCGCGCCATGGCCGCCGTGTCACTTGGACCAACGCGACGTCCTGCGGGGAGCGACGCGAGCGCAGAGCTCCGAATCGTGATGACCGGTCCCGCGGCGGGCGTTCTCGTTTGGCCTCGCTTCACGGGAAGGATGAAGGGACCTGTATAGGTTGCACCCGCCTGCAGCACGATCTCGTCGCCGGGCCGCGCCGCGTCGAGCGCAGCCTGTAGATCATCGTGTGGACCCACAACAACGGTTCGGCCCGTGGTGGCCATCATTCGCGTTTCCAGATATACGCGAGGCAGTTCGGGGCGCGCCGCCGTCTCTTGCAACGTCGCTGGACGAGGAGCAGGCCGACCCTCGCGGCCACTCCGCGCGGAGAAGTCCCGCGACATCACGAGCAGGGCAACAATGAAGATGATCGGTCGCATGCGTTACGTCCCCGATGTGATGACGGTTCGTGGCGAGAGCAACTGCGCATAGAGGTCGGTGAGCAGGGGGATGACCCGAGCAGCCGTGAACCGATTGCGCGCGATCTCCTGGCCGGCCGCGCCCATGCGATCCCGCGCTGTGGCATCGACGAGCAGCTCCTCGAGCGCGGAAGCGAGTGCGCGATCGTCTCGCGCGGCGACGAGAAGTCCGTTCCGGCCATGCTCCACCGCATCCGGTACACCGCCCACCAAGGTTGCGACAACGGGACGCGCCGCCGCCATGGCCTCAACGATGGTATTCGGAAAGCCCTCACTCAACGAGCAGAGCACCGAGACGTCGAAGAGTCGGTGCGGGTTGGGACGGTTGGGGTGAATCCCGGCGAAGCGCATCATATCGGAGATACCCAGCTCGGCGGCCAACGATTCAAGGTCCGGTCTCGTGGGACCCGCCCCCATCATCACGAGTACGAGGTTGGGGAAGCGTGGCCGAAGTTGCGCGATGGCCCGCACCAACGTTGCGTGATCCTTGATCGCTCTGAAGCTCGCCACGATGCCGACGACGAGCGCATGATCAGGCAACGCCAGCTCGCGGCGCATGCGATCGAGCCACTCGGCGCTGGGCAGCTCGAACGCTTCGTCCTCGACAAAGTTCGGCACCACGACGACGCGGTGTTGCGCAACGCCATCCTCGGCTACCAGCGATGCGCCGACGGTGTTGCTGTTCGCGATCACGCGATGAGCCATCGCGTAGGCGGCTCGATTGCCCAGACTGTGCAGCCGGCTTGCGCTCCCCCACCGCTTGCTGGCGATCACGGCTTTGGTGCGCGCGAGGCGCGCCCACGGCACGGCGAACACGTTGGCGTATCGATCGTGCGCGTGCACGATGTCTACGCGCTCGCGACGCAGGAAGCGCATGAAGCGCAGCCCCTCCGAGATCATTCGGCTCCCGTAGAGACTCGTGACCGGAAAGACATCGATCGGCACTTCCGCATCGCTGAACCGCTGTCGCAGCGGTCCGTCGCCGGAAAAGCAGGCGACGGAAACGTGGAAGCGGGAGGGATCGAGATGCTCCGCCACTCGAACGGCATTCATCTCGGTGCCGCCCACTCCCAGGCTGTCGAGGGAAAAGACGACGCGAGTCCGACGACGTGTCATGACGGAGCGAGGCTACCGTAAGATGTGAAAAAAATCCGCGGGCAAGATGCCCGCGGATTTTCCATGGCCATGAAATGTCGCCGGATCACGGGGCGATGACAACACCCGCAATGGCCGTGTTAATCGCAGTGACGTCGGCGCCAATGTCGCTGCCATCAGTTCCCATGCTCCGGAGCGTGCTTGATCCCGTGAGGCGGAAATCGAGACTGGCGGCACTCGCGAATCCGACCGATGACGTGGAGGAGGGGAAGAAATTGTTCGGCGGATAGCCCGCGCCACTTGGGAGAATGATCGCATTCGACAGGAATGATCCGCCCGGAATGAACGCATTCAGTGTTGCTGTGCCAGCGGCGACCCCGCCGCCCTTGATGCCGTATGCCCCGCCGCCGATGATGTTGTCGCGGATCGAGATGCGATTCATCGTGGTGCCCTGCGGTCCCATCGCCATCGCCGTGTTCGTGGGACTGATGAGCGTATTGTGCGCGAACACCACGTCGCTGGGGATGTCGTTCCACAACACCCCGCGACCATCGCCATTGTACTGCGCCGATGCGTCGATGTTCGAAACGATGTTGTCGGTGATCGTCACGCGGGTGAGCGGGATGTCCTGAAACGGGTTGTCGGGCGATCCGGAAATTGCGAAGCCGGAGCCGACGTTGTTGATCGTATTGTAGCGGATGGTCACATCGACGGTGCCGCTCCAGGGTGCGGTGTTGTTCTGATTCACCGACTTGAGCACGACGGCACTTCCTCCCTGCCCATCGAGCCAGCTGCCTTCCATCACATTCCCCTCGACGAGTACGCGCTGTGCGTTCTTCAGCTCGAACAGGTTCTTCACCAGCCACACGCCCTTCCACGCAGCAGGCTTGAAGATGTGGTTATGGCGAATCTCCACATCGCTCGGCACCAGGTTCGGCACGGCCGGATCCGTGCCGCCGAATGCGACATTCTCGCCGGCCGCCTCGAGATAGTTGTTCACGATCTTGAACGGACCCGGTCCGTTCCAGCCGACAATTGCCTGCGAATCCTGGCCCGCATCGTGGCAGTCGCTGATCCAGGAGTCAATCACCGCAGATGACGCCGAGTTGAGCGATACGCAGCGGCGAACCGTTCCCGTCGCCGTGCCGTGGACATACATGCGATCGAGCACCAGGTCGTGCGGAATGGTTGCCCACGTCGTCTGTCCGTTGCTGCCATCGTCGCCAAGCCGGACGAGGCCCGTATTCGGAATGGATGCAGGAACGGACACTTCGAGTCCGATGAGACGATAGTGATGCGCGCCAGGAGCTGTCGCGAACGCGCCTTGGTTACTCGTGCTCAGGACGATGGGCAAATTGGCCGCCGCGGCCATGCTGGGCGTCATCCGTGAGCCCGGCGCGGGCAATCCCGAGCTGTTCGCGGGACGAATGGTAATCCACAACTGGCTCGTCGTATTCTTGTTCGGCAGAATGAAATTGCCGGAGAACGTAGTTCCGTTTGCGAGTTCGATCACGTCGCCGGGCCGCGCTGCGATTAGCGCGGCGGCGAGTGAGGCCGAGCTTGTCGCGCTGCGTACCACGCCACCAGACGCTGGTGCAGCGGGCGCCGCGGTGTTGAGGTAGGTGGTCGGCAGCGCCGCCGTGACCTCAACAGGATGACCGATGACGGTGATTGGCGTACTAGCCGACACGTTACCGACGGTGGCCGTGAACGTGACGACGACGCCCGTTCCCCCGCCGACCGTCGTGACCAGTCCCGTTGCGGAGACGGTCGCTCTGGTCGGACTGCTCGAGGTCCACACCGGAGTCACGGTGTTCGTGGGCCGTCCCGACGCGTCGAGAATCAAAGTCGAGAGTTGCGACGTCTGATTCAGCAGCAGCGTTGGCTTGAGATTCGAGATAGTGATCGATGCAACCGTCGGCTGAACGATCGTGATAGTCACGTTGCCGGTCTTCGTCTCGCTGGTAGCCGTGATGACGGCAGTACCCACTGCGAGGCCCGTGACGAGACCGGTCGACGACACCTGCGCGACGGCCGGCGATGAGCTCGTCCAGGTCGTGGTGCGATTGAGTGCCGGCGCAGCGCTCGCGTCGAGTAGCGTCGCAGTAAGCGTTGTGGTCTGTTGTGGAATCAGCGAGACGATCGGCGCATTTACCGAAACCGTCGCGACAGGCGGAACGGTGAAGGTCTTGCTGCCCGTAATGCCTTCGCTCGTCGCAATGATTGACGCCGTGCCGCCTGCGACCGCAGTGACCATACCGGCCGCCGACACTTTCACCACGCTGGCATCGCTGGTCGACCAGCTGACCGTTCGGTTGAGCGCGGGAGCGGCGCTCGCGTCAAGCAGCGTGACACCAGCTTGCGTCGTCTGCGTTGGCTGCAGCGTGGACAATGCGGAGGTCACGGTGACAGTCGCTACCGGCGGGACCGTGATGGTGACCGTGGCTGTCTTGCCTTCGCTCACGACGGTGATTGTCGTTGTGCCCGCGCCGATCGGATTGATGAAGCCGTTGGGTGTGATCGAAGCGACGCCGTTGTTGGAGCTCGACCAGTTGATGACGCGGCCGGTGAGCACCACGCCATTGGCATCCTTCGTTACTGCCGTAGCCTGCATGCCCTGCGTCGGCTGCACGACCACGTTTGGCACCGTAACCGTTACTGTTGCCACCGGCGGTTGCAACGGCGACGCAACGGCGATGGTCACGCTTGCGGTCAACCCGCCGCTCGTCACTGTCATGAGCGAGGAGCCTGCAGCGATGCCGGTTACGAGACCAGTCGCCGACACGGTAGCGACGCTCGGCGTTGCGCTGGTCCACGTCGCGGGCAGCGCAACAGGAGCGTTGAGCGAGTCAACGAGCACCGCGTTGAGCTGCGTCGTTACACCAATAGGAATATTCGTGGCAGTCGTTGCGATGGTCAGCTTGGCGAGCGGAGTCGCGATGACCTGCACGGCAATGCTCCCGACAATGCCTCCAGTCGTAGCCGTGATCGTGCACGTTCCGACCGAGACCCCAGCGATCAATCCACTCGCGGAGACGGTTGCGATGGAAGGACACGGGCTCGCCCAGACGATCGGTTTTCCCGACAGGACGTTGTTTGCCGCATCACGCACAGTTGCAGTTGCCTGCGTCGCGAGCATGGGGAAGAGCGACGTACGGGTTGCTGTAACTGCGACAGACGCCGCCGGCGCGTTCGAGTTTGATGTGATTGTCACGGTGAACAGCGTGTAGCCAGTCTTGCCACCAGCGGTGGCGAGAGCGAGCGCTGTTCCGGAGCTCACCGACGTGATGACGCCAGTAGGCGAGACGGTTGCTACCGCCGGGTTGGAGCTCGACCACACGATGGTCTGATTCAGCATCACGCTGCCGACGTTGTCGACGACCGTCGCGGTCGCCTGAACAGTCTTGCCTGCCGTTGTCGCCGAGGAGTCCGGCATGGTGACGCGGACCACGTACACGGTGGGTGTTCCTGGCGGTGTGACGATAGCGGAGACGGCAATTGTCGTTGAACCGGTCACACCTTCCACCTCGGCGTCGATCGTCGTGCTGCCGACGGACAGGCCAGAGACCATCCCTGTGCTCGATATGCGCGCGATCGAGGTGTTGCGGCTCTTCCAGATGACCGAGCGTCCAGTGAGTACGTTGCCGGCGGCGTCGAACGCGGCGAATGCAGCAGAAGCGGAATCGCCGATCTGAAGCGCAGCAACCAACGAAACGCTGACGCGGCTGGTCGGCACGGGCGGCAACGGCGTGATATTGAGCGTGACGGAGGCACTTCGTCCCCCCGCCGATCCGCTGATGATCGCGGTGCCGATGCTGACGGCGGTAACCATTCCGGATTGCGAAACGTTGGCGATCGTGGCGTTCGAACTGCTCCAGGCTACCGGGAGCGCCATATCCTGGCCCGTCGCGTCCTTGATCGCGATGGGTAGCGTCAGTGTGCTACCGACCAGGACATTTGGTGACGCAGGCGGCGTGATGACCACGGACGCGGGAGAGTTCTGACTATTGCTATTGGATTGGGATGTCGGCGCGGTGATCTCTCCACCGCTGCAGGCGAGTACAACAACGCCGAAACCCACACCTAGCTTTCGCAGTCTGGGGTGCATGAAACTTCCTCAATTGCATAGGGCGCGATCGGTGTTTTCCGCATCGGCGCGGAGAGGAGGGGACTGCGTTTTTCCGAGCACAGCAATGGCTCCGTCGCACGAAGATGACGACGGCTGAGATCGCCCGTAACCAACCTGAACCTTAGTGACAGAAGTCACGGACAGGTTGTGATCTTCTTGCGAGAATGGGCGGGAGAATCGGCTTAGTTTCGGGTAGCGGGGCGTCAGCCAACCGAACTTTTCCCGTTACGGCGATGACTTTCTTGCAGATTGCGTCGAGAGGCTATTGCAGCGAGCGCGAACGTGTCCGAAGTTGGGAACACGGAGGTAGGAGCGACGACGCTGTCTCCAGCACGAGTGCAAATCGCGGGAGTGCAAATCGTATATTGGTCGGAGAGACGGCGTGCGATACATTGTGCGCCGCTACATGACTGAAGAGGAAAGTCCTGCAAGCCGTCGCGATCGAAGACGGCTTCAAACGCCCCGCGTTCGTTTTCGCGGGCCAGCCCAAACGATTGCGCCAGTTCAAGGCTTGCAGCGATCCGCGCGAACTTCGCGCATTGCCGGATCAGGAAATCGCTCGCTCCCTCGTCGCGATGTTGCTGCGATGTGGATAGCGGAGCTGCGCCGACTTTGGCGAGTGGTATGACCAAGAGTCAGCCGACACGGGAGCCTGCGCCACTATCCGCTGCTGCGCGGGACGCGCTCTATCACGAATCAGCGTCGCCGACGCCCGCCGCCGCAAAACGCATCCTGCTCATCGCCTACAACTTCCCGCCCGATCCTTCGGTAGGAGGGCTCCGTTGGCAGCAGATGGCAGGGCATTTCGCCGAGCGGGGATGGGGCGTGGATGTCGTTGCGCGCGATTTCACTGCGGTCGAGGGACTGGATGTAGCACGACTCGCGCGCATGCCGGCCGGATTGCGAATCTTTTCTGTACCGGATCGCGAGCCGCTGATCGCGCGGGTACAACGCGTCGTCTGGCGTCCCATTCGCCGCGTCATCGGTCAGGCAAAGAACGCAAACATTTCGGCGCTCTCGCAGCCGGAGATTCAGAAGCAGCGTGGCTGGCGGACCAAGATGCGCGCGTATCTCGCGTTCATCGAAGTTTCGCGCGGACGCAATTGGGCGCATGCGGCATCGCGTCTCGCGTTGGATCTGGCGCGGTCAAATGAGTACGTCGCCGTGGTTACGTCGGGACCGCCGCACATGGCGCACGAAGGTGGCCGGCTCGTCTCGAAGCAGACGGGCCTCCCGCACGTCGTGGACATGCGCGACCCATGGAGTCTCGTGCAACGCATCCAGGAGGCCATAGCGAGCCCGATGTGGCTCCGGCTGGCCTCGCACTATGAGCGGCGCGTTGTCGCCAACGCGACGCTGGTCACGCTCAATACGGAAGCGAGCCGAGATGCCATGCGCGCGGCGTACGCAGCGTACGCGGACAAGTTCGAAGTGGTCCGCAACGGTAGCGACAAGGATCCGCTACCGCCCACGAAGCGCGACAACCGATTCCGTCTTCGCTTCGCTGGCTCGATCTACCTCGACCGGGATCCGCGCACCTGCTTCAAGGCGGCCAAGCAGCTCATCACTGAGCTCAAGCTCACGCCGCAGCAGTTCCTCATCGAATTCGTGGGTCAGGTCTATCGCTACGCTGGTGTTCCAACGCTGCTGATCGCCGATCAGGAAGGGATCAAGGAATTCGTGCGGGTCAGTGGCCTGGTACCTAGAAAAGAGGCGATGGATTTCCTCGCGGGCGCCACGATGCTGCTGAGCCTTCCGCAAGACAGCGATTTCGCGGTCCCGGCAAAAATCTACGAATACGTCCGGTTCGAGGCGTGGATGCTCGTTCTCGCCACCGCGCGAAGCGCGACGGGCCGCCTCCTTCAGAACTCCGAGGCGGACGTGCTGGATCACTCGGACGTCGACGGAATCGCTCGAGTGCTGCGTAAGCACTACGACGAATTCGTGAGTGGCGTTCGTCCTCTGCCGATCGGCCGTGATGGACGGTTCGACCGGTCGATTCAGGCGCAGAAGATGTTGGACCTGATTGCTGCGCGCTGCATCGAGACGGTGCCAGCAACCATTACTGTGTCGCCGACACCAGTGTCTGTTCGCGAGCCGCGGAAGACGCCGTCGTAGCTCCGCCCGTTCCGGCCGGCAGTACACGCGCGACATCGAGCAGAACCTTTGCTCCGATATCCTCGCCGAGCTTCTCGGCATCAGCGAACGCACGCTCCAGTGCGGCGGGATCGAGTTGCGCGGCTCGCGGAACAGGCACGACGATGCGAACGAGCGCCTCCTCGGTGTGCCCCTTGAGTGCTGCGTCGCGAAGGAGATTCCACTTCACGGAGTATTCGCTCGCGACAATGCGACCGCGCCCCTGATACCAATACAGCACAAGCGCCTGGACCGCGCCGTTCTTGAGGAGATACCGATTCACGGTGTGCGTCGCGCCGGCAGCGGTGATGGTTCCCGATTCCGCGCGGAGAATTTCCCAGCCCGCGCCAGGAAGGCAATTGCGCGGTGAGTGCATCGACTTGCCCTGCGTCTGACGATCGTAGTATCCGACGTACGTCGTGAACGCGATGGTCGAGTCCTTCCAGTACGTGCGTGCGACGTAGTTGGACATTCCAGCGACCTTCCGCTCCTCGTCGGATACCGTCTGCTCCTTCACGCTGTATCCGGGAACCGAAGGAAGTACCGTCTGCAGCGATCCGGAGAGCGGAACCGCCATCTGCGATCTCGTCGAGAAGAGCATGAGGCAGCCGACAAGCAGCAGCGCGCCGGGCAGGTATTTTCGGAGGAGCGAGCTACTCATGGTCAACGTCCTCTAAATCGAGTTCCGCCGCCGCGCGACTTTGCGCAACGGCAGGCTGATGCATGAACCGACGCTCGGCAGCCGAGCCGGCCCATGCAACGACGCCCATGCATGACAACGAGACGAGGAAGAGCAGCCATCCCTCGGTGATGTGCATGAATCCCTTGCCCATCGCCGGATCGACGAAGTACACGAGGAATCCGGTGAGGAATACGCGCACGCCGTTGATTGCCACCGCAATCGGCACCGCCAGCGCGACGAGCAACACGCGCGTGATCGGCTTCTGCAGTACGAGCCCGCCGAGGAGCACCGCGAGACTGAGCAATGCAGTCAGCGATCGAAGTCCGCTGCATGCTTCAGTCACGAACAGCTCGTTGCCGGGAATTCGGATGACGTTGCCGGTGAGCCGCACCGGGATCTCGCGCGCCTTGAGCATGGCCGCTCCCATCTGCGATGCCTTGAATTGCAACGGGAGCGCCATCGCCTGCGTCACCAGCTCGGGCAACGGAATGGCGAGAGTCGCCAGCAGGAAAGGAAGCCACCAGTGTACGAGTTGTTTGAAGCCGTAGTGGTAGACCGTGAGCGCGCCGAGTGCGAGCACCATCGACGCGCGCATCGTGAACAGCTCGGCGGCCAGTCCAGCCATGAAGCGGATGAGCACAGCCGCCACGAGCATCGTGGCGCCGAGCAGCATGTTGCTCTTTGCGTCGGGCCGGATGCCAGACTTCAATGCGAGCCACACCGCGACGGGCGCGAGCAGTAGTCCGTGTCCCGCTTCCGGAAGCGTCCACCAGTCGCGAACGAGCAGGGCGAACGGCTGCGAGAAGAGAATCGCGAAGAAGACGGCGGTGAGTGTCGCGGGCAGGAGATTCTTCGCGCCTTCGCGCGGATCCGCGCGCAGGGCATCGATGAAGTCTCGTGCGACCCCGAGTGGGCCGGCGAGCGGTCCATCGGTCGTTGTCGTGCCGGCGTGTGTCACAGAATGCCTTTGAGGTTGGAAATCGCGGGGACTCCGCACGGGCCGAAAACGAGGAGCCATACGATGCAACGCGCCATCATCGCTGCCAGACATCCCATCGTCCACGCACACCGTTCACAGTGGCGACGACGATGGAGCTCTGCATGGCGATTCCCCAGGTGATCTGCGCGCGCAGTGCGCGGCGGAAGTGTGGAACGAGGCAGAGCAGCAGCAACACGGCACCCGCGGCGTAAAGCGCGGGCATACCAATAGGACTCGCAGCGACCGCTGAGATAACGATCCAGATCCCGCTTACGGCAACGAGCGCCGCAAGATAGGGGGTCAGCAGGCGCAGAAGCTTGTGAAAGACGAACTGCAGCCAGATCGGATTGCGAACCGGATTCATGACACCCGGTAGCCAGGCGCACACCTGGATTACACCGGTGAGCGTGCGAACCTTCCGGCGATACTCCTGGCCCACGGCAAATCGCCGGATATCGTAGGCGTGCGCGCGCTCCGTAAAGCCCACCCTCCAGCCGTCGAGCACGAGGCGCATCGGCAAAAACAGGTCGTCGAGAATAAGGCCGGGAGGGAGCGGCTGCCAGAGTTTCCGTCGCATGGCGTAGATGGCGCCAGTCACGCCGACGCTGGAATGAAGCCTCGCTTCCCAGCGCCGCAGCCACCGTTCGTAACGCCAGTAATGCTCGGCGAGATTGCGCGAGCCGTCGGCGCCGGGCAGATCGAGCATGCCGGAGACCGCGCCGAATCTGGGATTTTCAAGCTGCGCAACGAGCTCGGGAATGGCGTCTGGTGCAAAGCGCTGTGCGGTGTCGGCGAAGACCAACAGTTCGTGTCTGGCGTGCCTGACCGCGGCGTTGAGCGATGCTGCCTTTCCGCCAGGCGCGTCGCCTACGATGACGGTGACGCGCGGATCGAGCCCTGAGAGCTCGGCGGGTGTGGCCTTGCCGCGAACGCCGTCCAGGCCGACGACAATCTCGAGGCGATCGGCCGGATAGTTCGTGGAAAGCAGGTCGGTGACGCGGGCCTGAATGGCCTCTGCGTCATCACTGCTGGCGAGAATGACTGAAACGGTGGGCAGGGCGACTTGCCCTTCGCCGCTCCGCCTGCGTCGCAGTCCGCCGAGCGCGCGAACCGCAAGCGGGTAGCCGCCCCAAATGGCGGCCACGGCGAGGGCTCCGAACAAGCCGAGAACGATCACCTTTCGTTCACTCCGCAGCTTCGTGTTGGCGACACAAACCGAGCTCGCGACAACGGCAATACTTCGCGTTCGATTCGCATCGTAAGAAGGGGAATGAACGGTTGGCGTTCGCGTCTCGACGAGCGCGTGTGAAAAGACGCCCTGCCCACCGAATCAGTCACCGCTGGAGAGCGCAAGCAAGGGGCCAATGATACAGATACGCAAGCCATTGCTAAGCAATGACTTGCGTATCGGCCATCAGGCGATGAGTGCCTCGGTGTTGCGACCGGGCTACAGCGAGTGTCCAACTGCTCCGACAGCTATGCCATCGCGTGGGCTGTGGCGTGTCCGGCCGACGGGCTCGCTGGAGAGCTGGGAGCGACGTTCGCTCCGGAGAGCGCCACGACACGTGCGCGGCTCGGCTTGGTCTTCGCCGTGGCGTTGCGCGAGTCGACGATCAGGTCTGCATGATCGACGAGCTGCTGGTAGTCGATCGACTTGTGATCTGTAACGATGACGACGACGTCGGCCGCGGAAAGCGTGGCCGGCGTGAGATCGACGCTGTGACGGATGCGCGGCGCTGCGCCGGGCTCGCCGTGGCCGTCCACGTCGTCGCGAACGGTGGGGACGTATGGATCGTGGTAGGTGACTGTCGCGCCCTGCCCTTCGAGGAGCTTGATCACATCGAGTGCTGGGCTTTCGCGGACGTCGTTGATATCGCGCTTGTAGGCGACGCCGAGGATGAGAACTTCGCTGCCGTTGACCGGCTTACGCACTGCGTTGAGTGCCTGTGCCACCTTGTCCACCACGAATTGCGGCATGGCGGTGTTGACTTCGCCAGCGAGCTCGATGAAGCGCGTCTTGTAGTTGAGCGAGCGCATCTTCCACGCGAGGTA
>JBDUCR010000086.1:0-3735 GCA_040003345.1 bacterium | reverse complement strand
GAGGCTCAACCATTCGGGAGGTACTTCGCGACCGGCGGATTGACGATCTCCTTCGTTGCCGGAAGGTCGAGGTTCTCGGGCGTAACGAGCGTGACGCCAGTGTCGATCTTCTTTTCTGTCGGCTGATTGCGCAGGTGCGCCGCCATTGTCTTGACGCCGAGGTAGCCCATGCGCATCGGGTTTTGCACGGCGATGCCGTCGAGTTGGTGCGCGCGGATGGCGTCGACGAGAATCTGACTCGCGTCGAAGCCGACGAATTTCACCTTGCCGGCTTTGCCGATGTCCTGCAAGGCGAGCAGCATGCCGATGGTCGACGATTCGTTCGGGGTGAACACGCCTTGCAGATCTCCACCAAATCGGTTGAGCAGATTCTCCGATGCGCGCTTGGCGGTCTCGCGTGTTGGACCGGCGTATTGATCCGACGAGACGACGGTGATGCCTGGGTACTTCGACTTGATCTGCTCGAGGAATCCGCGCTCGCGCTCTTCGGTGCTCGCGGAACCTTCCTGCAGCCGAAGCACCATCACTTTGCCCTTGCCGTTGAGCAGCGTCCCGATGCGATCGCCGGCGAGCGTACCGCCCTTGTAGTTGTCGGTCGAGATGTAGCTCACCATTGCGTCGGATTCGAGTCCCGAGTCGATGATGACAGTGGGCACGCCGGCGCTCTTCGCGTCTTCGACGGGACGCACGAGTGCGCGTCGGTCGAGCGGTGCGAGCACGATGCCATTCACGCCCTGCGTAAGAAACCCTTCGACCACCTGGATCTGTTGTTCGCGATCGTCTTCGCGAAGCGGACCTTTCCAGATGACATGCACAGAGTCGCCGGACGCATTCAGCTCCTGCGCGGCCTGCTCGGCGCCGGCGTGAATGCTCTTCCAGAACTCGTGCGTGGTTCCCTTGGGGATGACGGCGATAGTGAGCGTTTTGCCCTTCGCTGCGGCGCCTGTGGATTTGTCGTCGCCCTTGGAACAGGCAGCGGCAGCGAGCGCCAACACGAACAGTGAAGCGTTTCTGATCGATGTCACGGCTTCTCCGGCGGTAGAGTGCAAGAACGTGCGGATCTTTCGGCTCGCTGCGTTCGCTCAGGTTGACAAGGTTACGGTAGTACGACGCCTTTCACGTAGTCCGGGTGCAAATGATCGCCACGGAATGCTGACGGCACCGCGTCGAGCGATTGATACCGATGCGTGATGAGCGAGCCCACGTCAATCGTTCCATCTTCGATGAGACTGAGCGCACGCTGATAGGTGCGAGGAAGACCGGTAGAATCATGTCCTCCTGACGCACCAGCTGGCGAGACCAGCGTCGGCTCAAGAAACTGAACCGAGTTCATCACACTGAGCTCGACACCGACGTGTCCGTGGCCGTAGAGCAGCACCGTTGCCTGCTTGCGGATGAGTCCCGGCATTGTGCTGAACACCGCCCCCACGCCGGACGCCTCTATCAACAACTCCACGCGACGACCAGACGTGAGGTCGCTGATCGCCTCGACAACGTCGGCGGTGACAGGATTGACGGTTGTCGCACCGAACTGCTCCGCGAGCGCGCGCTTGCGTGCATTGGGTTCGCTCACGACGACGAGTCCGTCGAATTGCATCACTCGACGGATATACTGCAGGAACAGCAATCCAGCCGGTCCTCCTCCACAGATCAGAATGGACCGTACGCGCTGTGATGCTGTCGTGGCGAGTGCATAACGTGCCGCGGCGCGAGTCAACATGTGCGTCGAATGCACGATGCAGCCGAGCGGCTCCACGAGTGCAGCACATTCCGGAGAAAGATCGCTCGTGATCCGCACGGCATTCGCCGAAGGCACAGTGACGAATTCGGCAAATCCCCCGGGTAGTCCGATGATACCGTGCTCACGATAGTGCTCGCACTGGTGCGAATCGCCTGTGACGCAATACTCGCATCGCGGCTGACGCAGCTCGCTTACGCAGGTGCGGCCCTGATCGACGACGACGCGATCCCCAACGCGCACGCCATCGACGTTTGCGCCAACCTCGGCGACGACACCAGCGATCTCGTGGCCGAGTATCTGCGGATGATCGCGAAGCGCGCGAAGGCGTCCGTGGTCGTCGCGGTTGTAGTTGGCGTGTCCGGCCACGATGTGCAGATCAGTGCCGCACAAACCAACAGCCTCCACGCGCACGACGACCTCGTGTGGCTCCGGCGCGGAGAGTGCCACGTCGCGCACCTCGATTCGGTCGACGTCGACGAGCACCGCGGCGCGCATGGAACGGGTCACTTGTCGCTTGACGCTGCGGTCTCGAGCACAACGACAGACGCGATCGAGCTTGGAGCGCGCTTCGGAAGCTTCACGACGAGGCCGGCGTCGGTCTGCTCGATCGCAACGGGAGCATGATCGACGAGCATGTACGCGGCGCGTGGCTTGTCCTTTACGCCGGTGAGTTGGAGCACGCCGTCCTTCGGCCAGTCGAAGACGTGCGCATACGTCACGTTCTTCTTCGTCGTGTAGCGTCCCCACGCCGGCATTCCGTTGTGGCTCGCTGTGGTTCCGTAGATCGCTTCACCGTTGACGTGCAACCACTGCCCCATCTCCTGCAGCCGACCAACGCTCTCGTGAGGAATTTCGCCCTGAGACGTGGGCCCGACATTCAGCAACAGGTTGCCGCCTTTCGATGCGATGTCAATCAGTGTGCGCACCAGCGACTGCGGACTCTTCCAGTTGTCGTCGAATGACTGAAAGCCCCAGTTGTCGTTGATCGTCATGCACGTTTCCCAGTCGATGCCGGGCAGACCCTGTGGTGGCACTTCCTGTTCTGGTGTGCCGAAGTCGCCGACGCCGACGCGACCGCCTTTGGCGAGTCCGTTCATCCCTTGTCGTCCGTTGCCTACGCGATTGTTGACGATGAGCGTCGGCTTGATCGAGCGCACGAAGTTGTAGAGATCTCGCCCACGATCATCGTTCCAGTCGGCAATCCATTCACCGTCGAACCAGAGGACGTCGATCGCGGGGTACTGCGTGAGCAGCTCCTTGAGCTGCGGCTTCAGGTACGTCTCGACGTAGCGTCCGAAATTCGGGTTGTGGCTCGTTGTCGAATTGTAGTTGGGATAGTTCGGCGCCTGCGCATCGGGGTGATGCCAGTCCATGATGGAGTAGTACACGCCGAATTTGAGTCCCTGCTTGTGGGCTGCATCTGCCAGCGCCTTGATCGCGTCGCGATGATAGGGTGCCGCGTGTACGAGATCGTAGCGCGATGTCCTGGAGTCGAACATCGAAAAACCGTCATGATGTTTCGACGTGATGATGATGTACTTCATGCCCGCGTTCTTCGCGGTGCGGGCCCAGGCGTCGGCGTCGTAGTGAACTGGATTGAAGGACCGCACGAACTGCTCGTACTCACTGATCGGAATGTGCGAATTGTTCATGATCCATTCGCCGCCACCGACGCGCTCGCCGTGGTAGTTGCCAGCGGGCACCGAGTAAGCGCCCCAATGGATGAACATTCCGAAGCGCGCGTCGCGCCACCATGCCATGCGCGCGTCGCGCGCACCGGGTTGTTCGGCGGCAGCGTCCTGCGCGCTCACGCGCGATGCCGGCGCGAGGCAGAGGACGACAGCGAGTATCAGTGTGCGAGCACTCATATCGACTCTCCGGTTCACGAACGATGCGAACGAGGATCTGATTGCGTTGCCGCTATGACTCGTTCACGGTGACGCATCGTAGATCCCGACACTCGCTATCGCTCCTGCGGGATGACAGGAACGCTG
>JBDUCR010000168.1:0-12623 GCA_040003345.1 bacterium | reverse complement strand
CTCCGAAAGAGCTCGCGAGCTTCTCGCAGCAGACGAATGGCAAATACGCCGGCATCGGCATGCAGATCGAGGATCAGCAGGGCGCGATCACGATCAGCAAGGTCTTCCCGCATACCCCCGCCGAGGCAGGCGGTGTACGTGAGGGAGACAAGATTCTTTTCGTGGATTCGCTCTCGACGCGCGGCTGGAAAACGCAGCAGGTCTCCGATTATCTCATCGGCACCGCGGGCACTCCTGTCACCGTGAAGTTTGGACGGCCCGGTGTGCCGGAGCCAATCGCGACGACGTTCACGCGCCAGGTCATTCATATTCCCGCCGTACCGTACGCGATCGTTCTCGACAACAAGATCGGCTACATCCCGGTACAACGCTTCAACGAGACGTCGGCTGAAGAAGTGAAGACCGCCGTCGCGAGTCTGCAGAAAGAAGGCATCAAGGGCGTCATTCTCGATATGCGCGGCAACCCGGGCGGTATTCTCGACCAGAGCATCACGATGTCCAACCTCTTCCTCAGAAGCGGACAGGAGATCGTGAGCGTGCGTTCGCGCGCGAACGAGACGCAGAGCTACGGCACGCGCGGCGCACCAGCGTTCCCGACGTTACCTGTCTCCGTACTCACGGACGAATACACTGCTTCGGCGAGTGAGATCGTCGCCGGCGCGCTGCAGGATCACGATCGCGCGCTGGTCGTCGGCCAGACGAGCTTCGGAAAGGGTCTCGTGCAAACACTTTTCCCCCTCGACGGCGGTTACGCGCTCAAGATCACGACCGCCAAGTGGTATACGCCGAGCGGCCGGAGCATTCAGCGTGAGCGCAAGTTCGAGAATGGTCGGTTCGTCGAGACTGCGCCGGATTCGCTCGAGACCGAAGCGAAGAAGAAGGCACGGCCGGCGTATCGCTCGGATGCAGGACGCCTCGTGTACGGCGGTGGTGGTGTCGCGCCGGACGTCCTCGTGCGCGACGACACGCTCACCGCTGCGGAACAGACGTTCGGCAAGACGCTCGCGCCCAAGTCACAGGACGTGTACATCACCGTTGCTGATTACGCGCTCGAGTTGTCTCGCTCGGCCGGTAAGAACTTTACCGTGCAGCCACAGTGGCGCGATGAGCTGTTCCGTCGGCTGACGGCCAAGGGAGTGAAGCTCGATCGCGCGCAATACGATTCCGCCTCACGCTATGTCGATCGCCTGCTCGAGCAGCGTGTCGCGCGCTTCGTTGGCGGTGATTCGACGGCAAAGCGCCGCGATCTCGCGTTCGACGCGCCGCTTCGCAAGGCACTCGAGTTGATGGAGAAGGGCAGCTCACAGAAGGATCTCTTCACCCTCGCTGCCGCGTCACAGCCGCACGTGGCCGACGGCAAGCTGCCCTCCAAGGAACAGACGGCCGTCATCAAGCCCAAATAAATCTGCTCGTCGTATGTTGAATGGGCGTCCCGAAACGGGGCGCCCGTTTTACATTTGGGTTCTTATGCGTCCACTCCTTTCCATTCTCGTCGGCGCCGGCGGCATCGCCTGCGCACTTTCGTGCGCACACCCCTCGGTCGCGTCTGACCCGATGTCGGTCATGCCGGAATCCGGCGAACGGCATCTGCGCAATCTGCACCAGCTCACCAACGGCGGCGAAAATGCCGAAGCCTATTTCAGCGCCGATGGACGTCGCCTGATTTTCCAGAGCACGCGCGACGGACGACGGTGCGATCAGGAATACGTCATGAACGTCGATGGCTCCAACAGCCATCGTGTCTCGACTGGTGTCGGCAAGACGACATGCGGGTTCTTCTACTCGAACGATGAACGCATTCTCTTCGGTTCGTCACACGCCGAACAAAAGGATTGTCCGGAAAAGCCCGATCCGTCGAAAGGATATGTGTGGCGCCTCGATCCGTACGACATCTACACGGCGCGCGCCGACGGCAGCGATCTTCAGCGTCTCACGAGTTTTGGCGTTTATACCGCAGAAGGCGTGATGTCGCCCGACGGCAAGAAGCTGGTCTTCACATCACTGAAGGACGGTGATCTCGACATCTACACGATGAACGTCGATGGCAGCGACATGCGGCGTCTTACAACGCAACCGGGCTACGATGGTGGTCCGTGGTGGTCGCCCGACGGCACGAAGATCGTGTATCGTGCGTGGCATCCGACTGGCGATTCGCTGACGGCATATCGCGAGCTGCTCGCCCAGAGGCTCGTGCGTCCGAACCGCATGGAGCTCTGGGTCATGAACGCCGACGGCAGCAATCAGCATCAGATCACGCAGCTCGGCGGCGCGAACTTTGGTCCATCGTGGACCACCGACGGCAAGCGTCTGATCTTCTCGTCGAACTACAAGCAGCCACGCAGCGGCAACTTTGATCTCTTCCTTGTGAATCTCGACGGCACGGGACTCGAGCAGATCACGACGCATGAAACCTTCGATGGCTTTCCGATGTTCAGCCCCGATGGTACCCATCTCGTCTGGGCCTCGAATCGCCACGATGCCAAAGCCGGCGAAACGAATCTCTTCATCGCCGACTGGGTGCCGTAGGTTCCGCAGTGAATGCGAATCGGGTGATTCGTTGCGTATCGGTCGGAATCGATCAGCTGTTTCTCTCTTGAGATCCGCCGATGCTGTGCATTCAGTTGCTGTTCTCTTCACGCCGTCCCGATACCACCTCGGCAAGCAACGCCAACGCCTCTTCAGGCGTTAACGCTTTCGCATCCGCACTGCCCGGATCCGCATTTCCAGGATCCTTCAACAGATGCCCGGTGAGTACCGCCACAACGCGCTCACCGCGCTTGATCACGCCACGTGCCGTAAGCGCACGAACGCCGGCGACGCTCGCCGCGCTTGCCGGCTCACAACCAACGCCACAGCGATCAATCACCGCCTTCGCGGCAAAGATCTCCTCGTCCGTCACTGACTCGACGACTCCCTCTGTCGCCGCGATCGCACGCACGGCACGATCCCACGACGCCGGATCGCCAATCTTGATCGCCGTCGCGCGTGTCTGCGCGTTCACTTTGATGCGCGTCTCGAAGTTTTGAGCAAAGGCCTGCGCGAACGGCGCAGCTCCCGCCGCCTGCACCGCCAACAACCTCGGCACCTTGTCTATCAGTCCAAAGCTGAACGCCTCAGCCAACGCCTTCCCGAACGCCGACGTGTTGCCAAGGTTGCCTGCCGGAAGCGCAATCCAGTCAGGAGAATCCCAGCCGAGCTGCTGAAGCATCTCGAGCACGATCGTCTTCTGTCCTTCGATGCGGAACGGATTCACCGAGTTCACGAGATACACACCGAGCTTGTCGCTTGCCTCACGTGCGAGCGTGAGACAGACGTCGAAGTCGCCGCGAATCTGCAGCGTTCGTGCGCCGTACGCGATGGTCTGCGCGAGCTTGCCAGCCGACACGTTGCCTTCCGGAACGAAGACGAACGATGGTATGCCCGCTTGCGACGCATATGCACTCAGCGACGCCGACGTGTTTCCCGTCGACGCACAGGCAACCGCACGTGCTCCAATGCGCCGTGCCTGCGTGAGCGCGGCAGTCATCCCGCGATCTTTGAACGATCCAGTCGGATTGTGTCCCTCGTGCTTCATGAAGAGCGAATCCACGCCCGCAAACTGCGCGACGGCATCTCGCGCGAGCAGTGGAGTGTTGCCCTCGGGATGACTCACGATCTCCGCGTCGGTCGCACCGAGCACGATCTCACGAAAGCGCCACACGCCAGACCGCTCGAGCGCCGACGTGCTCGTGCCAATCATCGCGGCGCGTGTGTCGAACAGCGTGCGCAGCTCTGCTCCGGTCTCGCGCGGGACATGCTCCACAAGCAGCAAGCCACCGCATTTCTGGCAGGTGGATTGTGACGTGTCGAGCGGAAGTGTGTTCGGGCAGCTGGCGCAGCGCACACTCATCACGGCGGTCGACTGGCTTTTTCTCACGACGGGACTTGGCATGCTTAGAGAGGTCTCACGACGGTTCCGTCCACGTCGATTTCGGTGACGGTAGTAACACACTCGATGTTCTGGCGAGCATACGACGTGCTCATGGCAGTCGCGATCTTCTGCGCACGAACGGGATCATCAGCAATGGCGAATGCAGTTGGTCCTGCGCCCGAGATGGATGCGCCGAGGGCGCCGGCATCGAGCGCCGCACGTTTTGCGTCGCTGAATCCGGGAATCAATGCAGCACGCGCCGGCTCAGCAATACGATCATCTATCGCGCGGCCGAACAGCGCCAGATCGTCGAGATAACATGCGGCAACCATGGCCGCGACCTGTGCGAGCTGATGCGTCACGATTGACAGCGCAACGTTGCGCGGTAGGGCGCGACGAGCCGTCGCCGTCGAAAGGCGCTGCGCCGGATGCGCCAGCACGACTCGCAATCCCGTTGGTACGGGCAATCGCACGATGTCGATCGGATCAATCGCACGAATGAGTATGATGCCGCCCAGCAGCGCCGGCGCAATGTTGTCGAGATGACGCCCTGCGACTTTTGCTTCCGCGACCAACCCGCATTCGAGCAGCTCGTTCGTATCGAGCACACCACCGAGCAGGGCGTTCGCTGCTGCCGCGCCGGCAACAGCCGACGCTGCACTCCCACCCTGACCGCCGGAAAGAGGAAGTCCTTTCTTCACTCGCAGCGCGATGCCCGGTGCATATGCGGTCGCGCCCTTCGCCTGCGCGGCGTGAAACACCGCCGCGGCGGCAATCGCCGCCGTGTGACGCGATGGAGAGCGCGACAACTCCGCATGACCAGCATCGAGCACGCTGATGCCCGGCTGCCTGGACCACTCGGCAATCACCTCGTCGCGTGCGCCGACAATCGCGCACCCGAGAACATCGAGCCCGGGTCCCAGGTTGCCGATGCCACCTGGCGTGGTCGCGAGATATCTCGCGCCTGGTGCAGTCATTTCGCCGTGAGACGAAGGACGTCGCCGAGCACCCCTGCCGCAGTGACTTCCACGCCGGCGCCGGGCCCGGATACCACGAGCGGCCGATCCCGATACCGCGCCGTGCTGAAGACGAACAGATTGTCCGTTCCATCGAGCGATGCGAGCGCGCTGCCGACCGGCGCGCTCACGAGCCCGACGCGTACACCGCCACGCGTCGCGCGAGCACGATAGCGAAGCACCTCACCACGACTGCGTGCGTCGGCAATTCGCTGCTCCCAGTCCGCGTCGCAACTTGGCAGCGCCTCGAGAAACTCCGCCGGCGACACATCTCGAAGCGCCTCCGGCACCAGCGATTCGAGATTCACGTCGGCCATCTCGCCCGTGTAGCCAAGCATGCGTGCGAGGATAATGCCTTTTCGCGCGACATCCAGTCCACAGAGGTCGTCGCGCGGATCGGGTTCGGTATAGCCGCGTGCCATTGCTTCGCGTACGGCATCCGAGAACTTGCGTCCACGGCCCATTTCGCTGAACAGAAATCCCATCGTGCCGGACGGTGAGCTGTCCACACTGTCGACGCGATCGCCCGACGCATGGAGCTGCTGCAACGTGTCGATCACCGGAAGCCCGGCGCCAACCGTCGCTTCATGCAGAACACGTCGCCCACTCGCCCGTGCTTCGTGCATGATCCTGCGCGCGGCCGCCATCGATGACGCGAGCGGCACCTTGTTCGCGAGAACGAGATCCATGCCGTGTGCGACTGCGCTCGCCAGTGCAGGCGCTGTGTCACCACTTGCGACATCCACCAGCACGGGGCGCATCAACGCGTGCGTAGCCATGTAATTCACCGCGTCGAGCGCCGTGCCAGCTCTCCCGGAAGGAATACTCTCGAGCGAGCCACCTTGCTGCTTCGTCAGTACCGCCGCGGCAAGTTGTCGCGCCGTGAAGCCACGTGGTTGAAAAACATATCCACTCCGATCGATCAGCCCGACGATGCGCATCGCACGCCCCTTGTGACGCGCAACGGACGAGAACTGTTTCACGAGCTCCTGCGCAACACGCCCCATTCCCAGCAGAATGATGTCGGTCGGTTCCGCTCGACGCGTTGCACGTCCGCCGCCCACCTTATCGAGACGGAATGCGCTGTGTACGGCACGCACTGCTGCGGCAGATTCCGTCTCATCCACCACGAACGAGACGTTTCGTTCAGAAGCACCCTGCGCAATCGCGACCACGTTCACTCCGGCATCAGCAACAGCGCCGAAGATTCGCGCCGCGATGCCCGGGGTGTGTGCCATTCCAGATCCCACAACGGCGATCGTCGTCAGTCCCGAGCGCACGATGATCTCGTCCACTTCGCGACGGGCCAGCTCCTCTTCGAACGCCGCGCGCATCAGCTCCGCCACATCTTCTGCGCGATCCGCGGGAACCGTGAAGCAGATCGACTGCTCCGACGACGCCTGCGAGATCATCGACACGGATATGTGCGCGTGGGCAAGCGCTCCGAATACTCGCGCCGCGACGCCCGGCACACCGAGCATCCCCGTGCCATTCACAGCGACCAACGCCTGCTGCGACATACCCGAGATCGCGCGCACCGGTGCGCCACGCGCCACACGCCCTACGACGATGGTCGTGCCTGCCGCGGACGGATCGCCGAACGGACGAAGACGCAACGTCATTCCCGCGCGCAAGGGAAGCAGCGTCCGCGGATGCAACACCTTTGCACCATAGTACGCGAGCTCTGATGCTTCGCGTGCGTCGAGCATCAACACCACGCGCGCTTCCGGCACAATGCGCGGATCCGCCGTCATCACTCCTGGCACATCCTTCCACAGCACCACTTCGTGCGCCTCGATAGCGCGTGCAAGCACTGCCGCCGTAAGATCCGACCCGCCACGCCCTAGCGTGACGACAGCGTCATCATGCCCCGCGCCGATGAATCCCGGCACGATCACGACGTCATGCCGCTCGAACGCAGCTTCGATCACCACGGGCGCCGTCGCATCCGTGCGCGCAAGATCTGGTGCCGCATTTCCGTGACGACCATCCGTCATCACAAGCTCAGTCGCGTCGATGACGACACTCCGGAGGCCGCGATGCTCGAGCGCAACACGGACAATCTCCGCAGCGAGCCGTTCGCCATGCGCAAGAATTACATCGGGCAGCACGACAGATGCAGGATAGCCCTTCAGCTGAGCCAACTGGCGATCGAGCTCATCGCAGCTACTCTCGATTCGCTCGAGTAGCGCGCGGCGCGGTGCGTCTCCCGTCGCTTTTTCAACGACGCCGCTCGCGACTTCCAGATGACGCGCACGCAATAGCGTGCTGATCGCCGCCGCCTCACCTTCACCGAGCGTCGCATGCGCGATCGCAGCCACGAGCTGGTTCGTAACACCCTGCAGTGCCGACGTGACGACAACCCGCCGCTCGACCGTCGTATCGGCGACAAGCAGCTCGGCGACATTCAGAATCGCGGCGGCATCCGCGAGTGCGGCGCCTCCAAACTTGTGCACTACTGCGGACGATGCTGACGGCATGGCGAGAGACGAAGGGACGAATGATGGCAGACAAAAAAAGCGCGGCCCCCTGGGAGGGCCGCATCTGGCTCGTCATCATCGAAAGCGTATCGGTCGAGGCCTTCAGCAGTATAACGAGCGGCTGCCCTCGAGGGTCACGAGCTCCACTCGCGTCCGCTGAAAAAATGCGTGTCTCGCCTCAGGACGCTGGACGCGGCGCCGGCTCGATGAACAGCTCATCGATGTAGCACCATCCCCAGTCCTCACCCGGCTCGTAGCTCCGCATCACTGGATGCTTCACCGCATGAAAGTGCTTGGTCGCGTGCGTGCCCTGCGACTGATCGCAACAACCCACGTGGCCGCATTCCAGACATAGTCGCAGATGCACCCACCGCATGCCTGACGCGAGGCATTCTTCGCATCCTTGTGGTGTCCGCGGGTCGTCTGTGTGCACGTGGTTCAGATGTGCGCATGCCTGGCTCATTTGATTCCTCCGATCATGGAGCGTGATCGTCCTGCATGCGCCACGCCCCGAGGTTTTCGCGCACATGGTCTGTCGTGCGCATGCCAGCCAGTACGGTCGCCACACCGGGCAACGACGACGCAAACCGCAGCGCGCGCTGCGCATCAGTCGTACACGCAGGAAAGAGCTCGTGCATCTGCGCCGGCAGGCCTTCCGATAACCGCCCCTGCATGAGCGGCGCACTCGCGACGACGCCCAGCCCGAGCGCATCTGCTGCTTCCAGCAGGGAAACGAGTTTGCGGCCGAGTGGCTGCGTCGGAAGTCGCGCCGCTTCGGGCATCGCGAGACTTACCGGCAACTGCACTGCGCGAAAGTGGTGCGTCGTTCCTCCCACCTCGCGCGCGATTGCAACCAGATCGGCCAGCATCAGGTGCTGCTTGTGATCCGGAGGGACGCGAAGACCCGTCCACGTCGCACACCCATACCCCGCAATGTCTCCCGCTTCCGCGCGTTCCTCGAGCAGTGCGAACACTGCGCGCATCTTCAGACGGAATGCGTCGCGATCGAGTACGAGCAGCTGCTCTTCCGGATTGTGCAGGTAATAGATGTCGATCGTGGCGAGATCGAGATTCCTGCGGCTCTGTGCGAGCTGATGCGCGATGAACGATGGTGCGAGCGAATGACCGCCGCGCACCAGCTCATCCGGAGAGACGATGCCTGGCGCGTACAGCTCCCGCTCGAGCCATTGATCATATGCTTCGCGTGACGACGGCGGCTCGCCGTCGAGCGCTACGTATCCACCCTTCGTGCAGATCACCAGCTCGTCGCGACGAACATCGCCCGCCGCAATGGCTTCGCTCACGGCATGTCCGACCGCCCGCTCCGAGCGCTGACAGCGATAGTTGCTCGCCGTGTCGATCAGGTTGATTCCGGAATTGAGCGCTTCATGGACGGTGAGCCGATATCGCTCGTCCTCTTCGTCCGTGCAGTCACCGAGGTACGTACCGATTCCCAGCGCGCTGACGGTCAGCTTGCGCGGGAAATGACGCTGAAACTCGTCATCGCGTCCGGATACTCGCGCGATGAAACGACGAGTACCCGTCGTCGTAGCCCGAAGCACCTCGCGGCCGGAAGGAGTTCCTTTCGGCGGCGTGAGATTGGCTGAACCATCAGAGGGCAGAGAGCCGACATCGCGCTGAGGCATGAGTCGAGCACGCTATGCGGCGTGCTCGCTGAGAGCAAGGGCGCAGAGTATGCTGCTATATCATTCGCAATCTGCCCGATATCCGTTTTCGCTTTGAAGGCGACAGCGAGTAGGGCTAGATTCCCGACCCTAGGCCCCGGATGGCGCAATCGCGCGTCCGGAGCGCTTCTTTCGTCCGGCGCGCCCAGCGACATCGGCGACGCGCCGCAGTACGTCGTCACATGAATGGAGTTTTCAATGCCAGAGTTTGGCGCCTGGGCGCACCGGTGGTGGATGCCGGTCCTGTTTGTCGTCGTCGCGGGGCACATCACCAACGTGTGTGTCACCCTGTTCCTTCATCGCGCTCAGACGCATCGCGGCGTGCGGCTCCATGCGTTGGCAGCTACTCCCATGCGCGTCTGGCTATGGCTCACCACAGCCATCGTGACGAAGGAATGGGTGGCGTGCCACCGAAAGCATCACGCCTTCGCTGATCGGGAAGGCGATCCGCACAGCCCCGTCATGGAAGGGTTGCGCGAGATCATGCTCAAGGGCGCCTTCTACTACCGGAAAGCAGTGAAGCAGCCCGGCATGCTCGAGAAGTATGGAAAGGGCACGCCAAACGACTGGCTCGAGCGCTATCTCCTGACGCGCTTCAGCTCGATGGGCATCTTCGTTATGCTCGCCATCGACATCTATCTGTTCGGCCTGTTCGCCGGCCCCGCAGTGTGGGGCGTCCAGATGCTCTGGATCCCGCTGTGGGCCGCTGGAGTAATCAATGGCATCGGCCACGCACTCGGCTATCGCAACTTCGAGGTGAAGGACGAGAGCCGTAACATCTCTCCAATCGCCATCTGGCTTGGCGGCGAGGAGCTGCACAACAACCATCATGCCGATCCGAGAAGCGCCAAGTTCAAGGCGCGCTGGTTCGAGCTCGACATCGGATGGATCTACATTCGCGTGCTCAAGCTGATCGGCTTGGCCAAAATCGAATACGCACGGAATTACGGCTCAGCAAGCCAGCACACCGATGAGCTTGCGGTAGACCCCGCCGCTTGACCGTCACGAGAGGATTTTAATGCCCGCAATTGTAACCTGTTCGCGCTGCGGCCAGACCAAAGCTGGATTCGAGCGTCAACCATTTCCCGGTGCTATTGGCGCTCGCGCCCTCGAAGAGATCTGCACCGACTGCTGGGGACTGTGGCTCAAGCAACAGACCATGCTCATCAACCATTACGGACTCAACGTGATGGACCCACAGGCTCGCAGCTTTCTCACCAAGAACATGGACGCATTTCTATTCAAGAAGGGCGGTGAGGAAGACGTCGATACGACCAAGCAGGGAACCATCGCATGGTGAAGCAGGTGAAGCGGGTGAGCGTGCCGACACGTACTCGCCGCCACATGCGCACTCTCATGCTCGCCGTTCTCGCTGCGGCGCTCGCGTCTTGCGCAACCGGGCAAGCCACCACCGCACTTGGCGGCAGAAGCAACGCCGCGTGGGCTGATTCCGTTCTCGCCACGCTATCCCTCCGCGACAAAGCTGCACAGATGGTGTGGCCGTGGATTCTCGGCGACTACACGGCGGTCGACAACGCAGCGTGGACTCGCGTCGAGAAGCTCGTACGCGAACAGAAGCTCGGCGGCGCGATCATCTCCGTTGGCGGGCCGATCGACATCGCAGTGAAGACGAATGCGCTGCAACGCGCCGCGGGCCTTCCGTTGCTCATCGGCGCCGATCTGGAGACTGGCGCAGCCTTTCGCGCCCGTGGCGGGTACTTCATCCCCAACGCCATCGATCTCGGTGGCGCCACAGCGTTTCCATATCAGATGGGCTTGGGCGCAACACGCGATACGACGCTTGCTTACGAGATGGGTCGAGTCACGGCGCTCGAAGGTCGCGCGCTTGGCATTCACATGGCGTTCGCGCCTGTGCTCGACGTCAACAACAATCCGAAAAATCCCGTCATCGCGGCGCGCTCGTTCGGCGAGGATCCGCAACTCGTCGCGCGCATGGGCCGTTCGTTTATCCGCGGCATCCAGGACAATGGAATGCTCGCTACGGCGAAGCACTTTCCCGGTCATGGCGACACAGAGCAGAACTCGCATCTCGAGCTCGCACGTGTCGATGCGTCACGCGCCCGACTCGACAGCGTCGAGTTGCTGCCCTTTCGTGAGGCGATCAAGGCCGGTGTCAGTGGCGTCATGACTTTCCATGGTTATCTGCCATCACTCGATACGGTGCGCACCGCTGCAACACTCAGCCAGAAGATCATGATCGATCTGCTGCGCAAGCAGATGGGCTTTCAGGGAATCCTCGTCACCGACGCGCTCGACATGAACGGCGTGCTCGGCAAGGCGACGATGGGTGAAGTGACTCAGCAGGCAGTCGCAGCCGGCAACGATGTGCTACTGATGCCGACGGATGTTCCCGCGGCGATCGACGCCGTTGTCGCTGGAGTGCGCTCCGGTCGCTTCACCGAAGCACGTGTCGATTCCTCGGTACGCCGGTTGCTCATCGCAAAACAGCGAATGGGCCTCGATCGTAACCGCTATGTCGATGTCGAGAAGGTTCGCAGCATCGTTGCGGACAGCGCGAACCTTGCGCCCGCTCGACTCGCGGCCGAGCGTGCAATCACGCTCGTGCACGATTCACTCGGCGTTATTCCACTCAGTACACTTCCCCGCACGAGTCGCGTCGTGAGTCTCACGATCGCGCCTCGCGCGGAACTGAGTGCTGGTGCGACGTTCAACGGTGAGTTGCAACGTGTGTTTCCTCAGTTGCGCACACAGATCATGACGCCGGAGATCGTGTTCGACGCCACGGCCGGTGCGGCGTCCGGTGGAACAGGAGCGTATGTGGCGAGTCCAGTACCTCGTCTGCTTCCTGCCATTGTCGACAACGCGCTGCACGCGGCGGAAGGTGCTGACGTCGTGATCGTGTCGTCGTACTTCGGCGCCAGCTCCAGTACCGCAACAATGGCCGCGACTGGTGGCCTCCCCGAGTTGATCGATGGGTTGCAGAAAGCGGGACGCAAGGTCGTACTCGTCTCGTTCGCGAATCCATATCTCGCGTGGGGACTTCCGGCAACGCCGGTGTTTCTCGAAGCATGGAGCGCATCGCCGCTCTCGCAGCGTGCCGCTGCGCGCGCGTTGCTCGGCCTCGCGCCGATCACCGGTCAGCTTCCTATCACTATCCCGTCAGTCGCTCCGTATGGCACGGGAATTCGGCGTAACGCGCTATCGCCAGCAGCAAGCACGTTGACTCCCTAAGTCTCTGCAACTGTGCGCGCGCTTTGAGCGCGCGCTCTCCGCGTTCGGCTGCGCACGGCGTTCGGTCAATTGTTCACTCACACTGTCGCGAATCTGCGCAGAGAATTGCGCGCAGAGTGTAAACGTGTGAGCTCCATCGGGACTGCCATGCAGCCTGCCACATCGTCCGTTGACGTGACGAACAGAATCCCGTATATCACGCAGTAGTCGCGCGGCCGTTGTATTTGAGCTTTTTGCTACTATTTCGGCCTCGCGTGACGGCACGCCCTTGACATTGGTGACGAATTGTTACTAATTCGCGCCACATGCGTGACCGTCC
>JBDUCR010000015.1:0-3759 GCA_040003345.1 bacterium | reverse complement strand
GTGGGCGCAGGCGTGGGTGTGACCCCAGGAGTCGGCACCTGCTTCGCTGCGCCTGCGCTATCCGCTGTTACAGGCATACTCGGCGTCGCAGCACCTGCGGGTTGTTCCGCACCCGCGGCGCTGACCGGTTCTGGATTGCTGAAGAAGCGACTCGCGTGAATCGGGATGGTGAATTCGAAGCCGTAGCGCTTGCGATCACCGCCGCGCGCAAACCCCTGCAGCGTCGATGTGCTCGCGTTGGACACGTGGATGGACAAGGTGTGCGGCGTGTTCGGCAGCGCGAGATGCACGCCGGCACTCCATGCGACCTTTTCACCGCTCGCGCGACTGGTGAGTGTCGCCGCGTCGCCGGCCAGTGCGACGAAGCGACCGAAGCGCAGCGTACCTCCGCCGCCGAACGAATAGCGTCGCTTGTCGCCATGCAGTGTGTCGGCGATCGTCCGTGCGACGGCGACGAGCCGCACTGGCCCATCACGTCGAGCGATCGATATTTCGCCGTCCATTCCTTCCACGGCGAGGTTGTAGTCGGCCTGTGCGCCGAGATCGAATGGCGCGCCGTCGTCCTGCTGCAGTGGCGCGTACCGTCCGAAGAACTCCCACTCGTTGGGATAGCGTGCAGTGAGGGGCGAGTTCGTGGCGTAGTTCACACCGATGAGCGCCTTGGACGAGATGCCTGTCGCGATGAGAAAGGTGGGAAAGTTCGACACCTTCTTTTCGGGCGCAGGGCTCGTCGTGAAACGATGGACGAAGTTGAAGTACAGAATGCCGGTGCCGCCGACCCAATCGGTGGAGATGTTGTCGGGCCGGTCGAGCAACGACTGTGCGGATGCGGGTCGCGCGATGACTATCAATGAAATCACCGTCGCGATCGCGATCGTGACGGCGCTGATGCGACGCGTGAACGCGGCAGAACAAAAACGCTGAACAACTTGCATGGGCGCGATCCCCTGGGTTTTGACGAGCGCCGGAATCTTCATCCACCTAAGACTCGCACATATGACGCTCACGTCACGCAGCAGTATGGCATCTCTCAGAGAGAGGGGAAAGTGTGTTCTCTCTGCGGCTCTTCTGTCGGTCGCGCTTGCATCATTATGAGCCAGCTGTCGTGATGACGACACATGCAACGAGGGACCTGCTTCTCACTTTAGAAGCAGGTCCCTCGTCACATCGCGAACGTTCTCGGTGGAACTACGCGCGCTTTCTCCGCGCGATGCCGCCCAGCGCGAGCAATCCCGTGAAGGTGAGCGCCCACGTCGCCGGCTCCGGTGTCGAAGTCACGTCAACCGTGACTCCGCGAAGAAATGCGGAGTTCGCGCCAGGACCATAGTCGGTGAACGTGATGCTCGTGAGCTGCGAGCTCGCGTACGCCGACACATCCCACGTCTGCATGTCGAAGACGACGGGAGCCTGATTGCCGAAGCTCGCGAATTGCGCCGCATTCGAGCCAGCTGGCGCTGGAGCATTGTAGCCCCAGCATCCGGCGGAGTAACCGAATGGGTTGTGGTCGCGAATGTTGTAGCAGCCGAACAGATATTGCGTGACGCTCGGGCCGTTCAGGTAGTTGAACGTGAGACTCGCCTGCGCGGTGCTGGGATCGGTCGGATCACCGGCATAGCCGAAGCGTGTGCTCATGAGCGTGTAGACGTTTTTCACGCCCGACATACCGACCGCGAGATCGAACGTCCTATTGGTGGCGTACTCGCCGCGCCATGCGTCGAGTGGAGCGCCGCCGAACGGATTCGTGACGCTCGCCATGCTGAAGGTGACGCCGAGATTGGACAGCATTCCAGTCGTCGGGTACAGGTTCGCCTCGCAACAATACTGCGCGGTGAGCTGATCGTTCATGAATGGGGTCATGTCGACCTGCGTTTGTTGAGCACCCGCAGTTGCTGCGGTGAACAACACTAGTGAAGCGACCAGCCGTGACATCCTCATGCTCACTCCTCCGTCGAAGTGATGGGATAAAAAAAGGCCAGTCGGGGGGGCTGGCGCGGGGAGAACATGGCTGTGCCCGCTACGCGCGTCAAGCAGCGGTTCGCGATTGATACCACCGCCGCCGCCGCCCTCACCGACGCGGCTTGGCCGCCTTACTAGGCCCGTCGTGCGGCGCGCGATAGAATTGCGCGCGCGCGAATGACCGCCCGCTCCGATTGTCTTCGACAAACAAATGACGCCAGCCAGAGATTCACGACTGATTCGCTCGATTGTGGCGCTTGCGTTCGTGCTGTTGCTGCCGACCATCGCCATCGCGCAGAAGCTTCCGCCCATCGCGGCGCCTCTCACGATCGATCCGATGACGGCGGTTCCGAAGCTCGCACCGCTCGTCGCGCGCGCCGAGAGCGACCTGGCGCCCGTGGTCGAGCGCTTTTCGGCAGATCTCCAATCGATCACACGCCGCTATGACGCCACTGATTCCCCGGACCAGCGACGGCGCATGCGCGATTTCAACGTCTCCTGGCGTGCGCGTCTTCGCGAGATCGACTTCGACAAGCTGAACGCGGAAGGACGCGCCGACTACGTGTTGCTCGACGGCCATCTCAAGCACCAGCTCGCACTGCTCGATCGAGAGGAAAAGAAGCGGCGGGAGACGGCGCCACTACTGCCATTCGTCGACCAGTTGCTCGCGTTGCAGGACGTCCGTCGCAATCTGATCACGGTCGAGCCAGCGGCTGCGGCGCGTTCGCTCGCCGTCGTCATGCGGCAAGTGGACAGCATGCGCACACTCTTCGAGCCGGCGCCGGCTCGCGCCGACAGCATGGGCAAGCCACGGGCGGCGGCTCCGAAAGTCTCGCGCACGGTTGCCAACCGTGCCGCCGACAACATCGACCAGTCGCGCGCCATCGTGACGAACTGGTATCGCTACTACGATGGCTACGATCCGATGTTCTCGTGGTGGGTCAAGTCGCCGTACAGCAAGCTCGACTCCGCGCTCAACCGCTATGCGCGTACGCTGCGAGAGCGAGTCGTCGGCATTCCGCCCGCCATTCTCACCGCTGCAGCAGCACGCGGAGGAGCCGCCGGAGCGATCAACGACGGTCCAATTGTCGGCGATCCGATTGGAGAAGCGGGTCTGCTCGAGGATCTCCAGCACGAGATGATTCCCTACACGCCACTCGAGCTCATCGCGATCGCCGAGCGTGAGTATGCATTCTCGTTGAGCGAGATGAAGAAGGCATCACGCGACCTCGGCTTCGGCGACGACTGGAAAGCAGCGATGGAGAAGGTGAAGAACACGTATGTCGAGCCGGGCAAGCAGCCGGATCTCATCCGTGATCTCGCGCGACAGGCGGAGGCGTACTTCGACGCGCACGATTGGGTGACGATTCCTCCTCTCGCGCGCGAAGACTGGCGCATGGAGATGCTGAGCCCCGAACGACAGAAGGTGAGTCCCTTCTTCCTCGGTGGCGAATCGATCCTCGTGTCGTATCCGACGGCCGACATGACAGACGAAGACAAGCTGATGAGCCTTCGCGGCAACAATCCGCACTTCTCGCATGCGACCGTGTTTCACGAATTGAATCCGGGACATCATCTGCAGGGCTTCATGCAAGCGCGCTACAATCAGCACCGCAGATTGTTCGGCACACCATTCTGGAGCGAGGGACAGTCACTCTATTGGGAGATGTTCCTGTGGGACAAGGGATTTCACGCGAGTGCCGAGGATCGCGTCGGCGCGCTGTTCTGGCGCATGCATCGCAGTGCGCGAATCATCTTCTCGCTCAACTTCCATGAGGGAAAGATGACGCCCGATCAGGCGAT
>JBDUCR010000039.1:0-12716 GCA_040003345.1 bacterium | reverse complement strand
ACGCTTTTCGCGACCGAAGTGGCGCGTCTACAGGACGTTTTGCTGGCGCGCGGAATTGTGCTCGCTCTCGAGCACGTGGGCAGCACGGCGGTTTCAGGTCTCGACGCCAAGCCTGTGCTCGACATCCTTGCCGGCTGCGCGTCCGGCTCCGATCGTGGAGAGATCATTGTGGCGCTCGAGACGGCGGGCTATCGCCACCGTGGAGAGCAGGGGATTCCGGGTCGCAACTTCTTTCGACGCGGGGAGCCGCGGCAGTATCATCTGCATGTCGCGGAGGAGAGCGGCACGTTTTGGCGAGATCACCTGGCGTTTCGCGACTATCTCCGAACGCACGATGACGCGCGCGCCGCATATTCAGCGCTAAAGCACGAGCTCGCGACGCGGTATCCAACGAACCGCGCGAGCTACATCGACGGCAAGACGGCCTTTGTCGAGCAAATCCTACTACGCGCCACCGGAACGACGTGACGGCATGCAATCATCGCTCGTGATTCGCGCAGCAACCACCTCCGACAAGGCAGTGATCGCGGAACTGGTGACGGCGCTCGGGTATCCCGCGGAAGTTGACGACATTCCAGTGCGGCTCGAACAGCTTGATCAACATCCCGGCGCCGTCGTACTGCTCGCCGAAGTTGATGGCGCCGTACTCGGCGCACTCACGATGCATGTGTTTCCATCGCTGCATGCAACGGGACGCATTGCGTGGATCACGATGCTCGTCGTTGCGCCTGTCGCGCGGGGCAAAGGCGTCGGCGCCGCGCTGGTAGGTGCCGCGGAAAAGCTGGCGCACGAGCGTGGCGCGATTCGTATCTCGGTTGCCTCGGGTATACATCGAGCAGACGCTCACGCATTCTACCAGCGACTCGGCTACCCGCAGTCCGGCATCCGCTTCACCCGCACACTCGGCGACGCGGAGACGTAACCAGCTGCCACGCCGACCCGGTTTCCAACGGTAGCTCGACCAATTGTGTCAGTCTTTCGCGAGCCGGCGATTGCCGCTTGCCTACGTGGCAAGGCAGAACTCAACTCTCGGACCCGAGGTCGAAAGTGATGACACATCGTCGTGAGTTTCTCGCGCAGCTTGGTGTGCTCGCCACCGCGCTTACGGTGGACGCGGAGGAGATGCGAGCGTCGCCGGTGCATGGCGCATCGTCGTGGGATACGTCGTGGATCGACAAGCTTGCGACGGCGCAATATCGCGCGGTGTTCAACGCGAGTGATTTCGCAGACGGCGCCGCGATGGACTACGCGGCGACCTTCCTCGATCACTTTCACGAGGTGCACGCGACGCGCGATCAGCAGACGCGCCCGGTGATCGTGTTCCGTCGCCTTGGCACTGCCATGGCATTCAACGACGCGACGTGGGATCGCTACGCTATCGGTGAAGACGCAAAGATCGAGGATCCGGCGACGCACGCGCCTGCGAAGCGCAATGTGTTCTGGAAGGCGAGCGAGGGAGCGTCGCCGGCGTCAACTGCCACCAAGCTCGAGACATTGCACCAGCGTGGTGTGATCAGTCTTGTGTGCAACGTCGCGCTCAGCAACTGGGCGAGGCGCGCAGCGGAGAGTGCGCATCGCGACGTCACGGAGGTGACGACGGAAGTGCGCGCGAATCTCATTCCCGGCGCCATACTCGTTCCGTCCGGGATCTACGCGCTGATACGTGCGCAGAACGCCGGCTGTGCGTGGATGCCTGGCACCTGATCGAACGGCGTTAGCGGCATCGCGCGTGGTGATCTCGCGAGTTAGTATGCTGCGGCATGCACACACGATCGAAGCTCGCCGCTGATCTCCGAGCGCTCGGCATCGCGCGCGGCGATGTCGTGATGGTACACGCGTCTGTGCGGTCGGTCGGCGAGATTGCCGGTGGCCCTGACGAAATTCATCTCGCGCTCAAGGATGTCCTTTCCGATGAGGGGACGCTGATGATGTACGCGAGCTGCCCGCAATATGTGGATGAAGTTGGCCGCGGCAATCTGTCGATGCTTGAAGAGGCGGAAGTCATCGAGACGCTACCAGCATTCGACGCAGCTACCGCGCGGTCGGATCGGAGTAACGGCGCATTGGTCGAACTGCTGCGTACATACCCGGGATCGCGTGTCAACGAGCACGTGGCGCGATTCGTTGCGTGGGGCGCTCGCGCGGAGCATCTGTTCTCACAACAGCCGTGGGACTTTCCATTTGGTCACGAGTCGGCGCTCGAGCGGTTCGTCGAGCTCGACGGAAAGATTCTCATGCTTGGTGCGGATCACGATACGGCAACATTTCTGCATTACGCCGAGCATGTCGCGGAATTTCCGGACAAGCGGATTGCGCGATTCAAGGTGCCAATTCTCGAGAAGGGCACTCGCGTCTGGAGAGAGATGAAGGAGGTTGATACTGGCGATGGCGCGCATGCCAACTGGCCGGACAGGTTCTTCGCGAAAATTGTGGACAGCTGTCTTATGGCGACGTCAAACGCGGGTGGAGTGGTTGGTGACTCGCGATCGTATCTGATTGAGGCTCGTGCACTGCTCAACTTCGCGCTTGGTGTAATGACGCGAGTGGCGGCAGATGCAGGGGCTGCGGATGAACTTCGGGAGCTCTAGTGCCCGCGCGATACGCGGCAGGAAGCGTCGCACGATCACGTTTTGCGACGCACACTACGCTACGACGCATTATGCTACGACGCGTACTACTCACGACGCGTACTACGTCACGACGCGTACTACGTCACGACGCGGAACGGCCGTACGGCGGGAGGCGTGACTTCACGGCCGTGCTGCGTGCGCCGTACGGCGATGCGTGCGGCGATCGCGCATGGCGTGTAAGCGTGACGTGGGGGCGTGTGGCGACGTGCTCTGGTCGGCCAACGGTGACCCGCGCGCGCAGCGCGAGTCGTTCAGCGGTTGTGAGAGACGCAGAAACGCTAAGGCGTGTACAGCGCCAACAGGAAGTTGAGCAAAGCCGGTCGCCACACGCCCCCACATTACGCTTGCACGCTGCGCCCCGTGCGGCTGTGAATTCACGCCTCCCGCCACGCCGCCGTTCTGCGTCGTTGCGCCGATGGGTTCGATGCGTCGCAGATGCCATGCGCGCGCTCGAGCACTGTAGCCTCAATGTGGCGCATGCGAAGCGGGCATGGTCTCTCGTCTTATGAAGCACGTCGCCAGAGCGGGAATCGCGATCGTTCTTGTCGGCGCCGCTGCCTGCGCGCCGGGACAAATACTGCTGCCCACCATGCCGTCGCTTCCGGCGCCTGTCATCGTAGATGTTACTGCCAGCTATTCCCACCCGGTCGGACGTGTCATATTGACGGATCTCTCCCCCGACGACGTCGAGCCGGTCGAGATCATAAAAGGCGCCGCAGCGGCGAGTATCTACGGAAATCGTGGCTGCCCTGCGATCGTCATCACCACCAGGAAGCGTGCGGCGTCGAAAGCGCAGAAGGTCCTGCCGCTGCGCGCACCGCAACCCAACCGCGCACGGGCCGCCGCGAAGTAGGAGCGCGTGAAGGAAACGATGACGACTTATACGGACCCAGTCGTTCTCTTTGGTGCCGCAGCCGACGCGCTCAATGCCGAGGATTGGACGGCGGTCGCTCGATTGTGCGATCCAGCGAGTCTTGCTGGCTTTCGCCGCGCACTGCTCGAACAGTTCGCGACCCCGGCGCCACCGTTTGTGACGTCGCTGGATGAGTACATGCGAAACTTTCCGGACACTCCGCGCGCAGTCGCCGAGCACCAGTTCGAGCAATATCAATCGCAGATGGACCCAGTGCGTCGCATGCGATGGGAACTGCCTACGGCGGATTCCATTGCGGCCCTCGAGGCGTTGTCGCCGGAGGAGGCGTTCGCGTGCTGGTTGGATGGCAAATCGGCGCGCAGGCAGCTCGAACGTTCTGCTGCTCAGGGTCCCGTCTCGCCACAAGCTGCCGAGCAGTGTGCAGCGGAGAACCACCGGGAATTTCGATTCTCGTACACGGCGATCGGCGTTGTTCCAGACGGTGATCGCGTCGCTCTTATCGTGTATCGGCTCGGATTTCCCGAGCACTTCGGGGCGCCGGATCAGACTGACCCAGAACTGGCCAAACTTCCGCCTGATGAAGCAGAGCTGCGCCGCGACTTACAGGGACGTGGGCTCCTCCAGATTACGCCGTGTCGTCGTCAGCGGGACGGTGCCTGGCTCCTCATTGCGGGCTACGATTTCATGTTTCTGTCGAACATGCACGCTTCATATGTGAGGGAGGAGGGTGACGAACCTCCGGCGACTGCGGTCCCATGAACGCTTGAAGTGCAATTATTCACTGCGGGACTCCCCATTCGCCAATCGAAAGAATGAAGCGCCACTTTCTTATTTGCAGTCTGATTCTCACCGCCGCACCAGTGCATGGTCAGGCGACTCTGACACCCGCTGTTCAGCGATTTGTCTCCGTGAATGCGCCCGTCGTCGCACTCACGCACGTGCGACTCGTGGACGGTACCGGCTCGCCAGCGCGCCCCGACCAGACGGTGATCATCAAGGGCACCGACATCTCGTCGGTGGGACCAGCAGCCTCGGCGGCGATTCCCGCCGGCGCGCAGGTGATCGACCTCACAGGACACACGCTCATGCCCGGTCAGGTCGGGCTGCACGAACACACGTATTTCGATGGCGTGAAGCGCGTCACGCAGATGAGCGTCAGTGGCCCGCGGCTCTACCTCGCATACGGCGTCACCACCGCGATGACTGCAGGGAGCCAGCTTCCATATCAGGAGCTGAACATGAAGCGCGCAATCGACGCTGGATCAGCGGCTGGTCCACACTTCGAGATCACCGGACCGTATCTCGACGGCGGACCGCAGCGGAACGACATGGCGCGCATCGTCACGACGTCGGCCGACACCAAGCGCGTCGTCGGATACTGGGCGGCTGAAGGCGCGACGTGGTTCAAGTTCCTCGGCTCCGAAACGCGCGATGTCTTGCGCGCCGCGATCGAGGAAGCGCACGCGCGCGGGCTGCGCGTCACGGCGCATCTCTGCTCCGTGACGTTCACCGAGGCATCCGCACTCGGCATCGACCTGCTGCAGCATGGCTTCATCACGAATAGCGACTACGTCACCGGCAAGCAGCCCGATGTATGCCCCAAGGAGAACATGCGCGCGCAGGTTGATGTCGACGTCAACAGCGCACCGGTGCAGGAGAGCATTCGCTCGATCGTCGCGCACAAGACGGCGTCGGTGTCTACGCTCGGCGTATACGAGACGTTCGTGCCGAGTCACGCGCTCGATCCGCGTGGGCTCGACATGCTCGAGGCGGACACGCGTCGTGAGGTCGAAGCGAACCACGCTGGACTCGAGAAGAGCGGCTTCGTGTTGTCGGAGGTGCTGCTCAAGAAGATGATGCAGTGGGATCGCGCGTTCGTCGCGGCTGGTGGGCTGCTCGGCGCAGGATGCGATCCGTGGGGCACCGGTTTTCTGCCCGGCATCGGCAACCTGCGCAACTATGAGCTGCTCGTGCAGGCGGGGTTCACGCCCGAGCAGGTGATCCAGATCATGACATTGAATGGTGCCCGCATTCTCGGCATCGATGCGCGTGTTGGCTCGATCGTGCCGGGCAAGCGCGCGGATCTCATGATCGTGCGCGGCGATCCGATTGCGACACCGTCGGAGATCTACAATGTCGTGACGGTTTTCCGCGACGGCGTAGGCTACGATTCAGAAAAGCTTCGGCAGGGCGCGAAGGGGCGGGTTGGAGTGAACTAGCGCGACGAGCATTGCGTCGACACAATTGCAGCGATGCCTCTCGCCGTTCACGCTCCCCATCGAGGTAAATCGTGGCTACATCAGAGACGCAACTGCGAATTCCTGGCTTCACTCGCCTCGAGGCGCTCGAGATTCAGGAAGCGGCGGGCGAAGACGCTGTCGAGATCGTCGATAAGCCGGCAAATCCCGGACAGTTTCGTGAGCTTGCAACGGCCGCAATTCTGCTGTGGAAGTTCACTCCGGCGATACTCACCGTTGTGGCGGCAATCATCGCGCGACGCAAGGCGGCTGGACCGATCAAGATCACAGTGGACAAGACCAGGAAAGGAAAGACGGAACATTACGACATCGAGATCACCAAGGGCGGGAAGGAATCCGTTGTCAGCAGTGAGCTGGTGAAGCAGCTCGCGGAAATCGTCGAGAAGACTTCCAGTGCGCTGAAAGACGCGTAAGCGGGCGTGACTCCGGTGCACGGCGGTTCGCCTGGAGATGCAGACAACTGGGTCGATCCCGTCACGAACCTCGCGGTTCTTTCGGTGGTCGACCTCAAGTTGAATCTGGGCGGCGTGCTGCATCGGCAACTGCCTCGCCATTGCTTCGGCCCGCTCGTACACGAGATGACGCACCATTGGTGCTTTCACTCGGCTGTCGGCAATGCGCTCGCGTGTCTGTCGCTCAGAATACGTCGTCGCGCCTTTCTGCTCGACGGCACGGAAGCGTCTGAGCTTGCGCTGCTCGACGACATCATTCGCTACGACACGGCCATGGAAATGCTGCGGCCGCTCGCTGAAGGGCTGGCGCTCTTTGCCGAGTTCGATATGCGTCCGGGACAGACGAAGGTGCGCTCGCAGCCGATGCTCTGGACGTGGTTGCTGTTCACGGGAAGGGACTCCGAACATGACGAGGAGTCCGACGCGCCGAATGACGCATCGTTCAACAAGATGGACTTCGACGTCTTCAGAATCATTTACGACTCGCGACTGAGCGCTGAGTTTCTCGCGAGGAAAGAAAATCTTCTGGTGCAACCGCTCGATGTCGACGCGGGAGGATATCTCGCGGGATACCTGACACTCAAACAATTCTGGCCGCAGGCGTGTGACCGGAGCGACCTGTTCGAGGACGCAGATTTCTTCTTTGCGTTCATGAAGAGCTGGTTCTACGACGACTATGGTCTCGTCGCAACGCTGCTCGATCCCGGAACAGTGATGATCGATTCAGGAAACGCGATTGCGGGCTACCTCCATCAGCGATTCAACGATTTCCTTGCCGCCGATCTCGCGCCGATCGCTCGTGAATTCGAGCGCGGAGAAGAAAGGTCCACGCCCAGTGGCAACTCCTTCACAGAGCGCGAATTCGATCGTCCGCTACTGACAGACGAAGAGATCGCGCGCGCGGGACGTGAACGGCATCAGGCATTGGTCAGCGAGCTCACGGACGACAATCCGGATCCCGCGCTTCAGGCGCTGTCGCACATGGATGCATGGACGCTTGCCCAGCGGGAGACCATGTGTCTGGCCAGCGTGCCCGCGAGAATCGAGACGAACTCGAAGAATCGCGTGACGGTGTATCTCGAGGAAGTCCCGATGCTGGGCGGTCCAGGCGTCGACGGTGGAGTTCCGGGAAACGAAGATGGCACATTGCAGATCTTCTTCTCACCGACGTTCGGCTACGTGGCACTCGTCGCGTCGATTGGCGATCGCATTGCGTTTCTACACTTCCTCGGCGATCTGGACGAAGAGATCCAGAAGCAGTTCCTCGGCTACAATGTCGATTCGCAGGCGATCATCGACATTGGACGGAGGAGCCGAGAGGCCGTGGCGAACGTGCTCGACGATGCGAATCATGGGCACAAGGTCGACAACTGGCGCGAGAGTCTCGCAAAGCGTGTCGAGGCATTGTACGCAGCTGGCGCAACGTTGGCTGTCGATGCCGGGCAAGGGGATGCCGTGCGCGAGGCAATGCGAAGGACTGGCGTGTGGAAGATTGTTGGGCGCAACGCCGATCTCGTGCGTGCGCTGGCTCTTGTTGGGCTGGCCGGATCAGTTGGCGCGTTGAGCAGGAGTGAAGAGCTGTTCGCAACACACGGGCTCGATCATGACGCGAGCATGCAACGTCTCATGGAGCTCGGAGAGCGTACCGGCATGCGACTCGTGAGCCGTGCGGGAAAGCTGTTCGTCGGCAACGTTTGAACCTGGAGAACACCATGTCTGCCGCAACACCGTTCAATGCGAGCAAGTATCCGACTGCTGCAGCAATTCGGGGAGTGTTGCAGACGCAGGTGCCATCGTCGATCGGAAACTGGTGTCCGCTGCCGGGATTCAAGTTCAGCAGCTCTCATGCGGCGACGGACGATCCGGAATTCCTGAAGTTCTTCATCTCCTCGTTTCTCCGTCTGTACGCAGTCGGAGTGCAAGAGATGTTCGGAGGCGATGCCGCCGAACTGGAGTTCGTGTTGTTGTGCAAATTCCGGCAGGTCGATGAGACGCTCCGTTTTCAGAGCTACGCGCCCTGGCCGAAGCTCAACGAGTTCATGATGAATGCCGTTGATCAGAGTGTCGTAGCGCAGCTTCCAGCGTTGCTGAACAGTTTCACTGGAGCGATCGAGAAGCATTGCGCCTTTCCGAATGACGTCTGGGTGCCGGTTGCCGTCGTTTACAATCCGTTGTCGAACCACATTCTGTTCAGCAACATCAACCAGCTCGAGTCGGGGGATCAATTCCTGAAGGTGGGCCTCACGCGCACCACGTCAGGGTATCTCAACTATCTTGGAACGCTGATGTTCAGACTCGCTGCACAGCCGAAGATGAAGATCGAGGTGGCGAATCTCGACAACTTGCTGGGGAAGGGAATGGATCCGTTCATCCGGTGGATCCATCACGCGGCGGCGACGGGAATCGTGTTCGACTCCGATCGCGTCTTTGTCAACGTGGACAATCCTGAAGAGTACGACTTCAAGTATTGAGGCACCACAGGCCGGCACGATGAAACCCAGAATAACGGTGCTTACGCTTGGCGCTGACGATCTTGAACGATCGCTCCGCTTTTACCGCGATGGGCTCGTCCTCCTTGGTCAGCGCTAATCGCTCGAGTTCAATTGCGATCGAATCAAAAACAACGCGATCGTAGAGAGCAATCTCTTGACTTACGGACCGATCGGTTCTATACTGCCCGTATGACAATGTTGGGACGGCCAATCGAGTACGACAGGGAGAAGGCGATCAAGAACGCGCTCGACGTCTTCTGGCGACAGGGCTACGAAGCCACCTCGATGACGGACTTGTGCCGCGAGACCGGACTCTCGAAGAGCACGCTGTACGCCGTCTTCGGCGACAAGCGCCGGATGTTCCTGGACGCGATACAGGAGTACAGCAACGGGCTGCTGGACGAACTGCGGGACCGGTATCGGGCCGCCGCCTCGCCGGCAGCGTTCCTCCACGACGTGTTGTACTCGATCGCGCGAGAGGCAGGGCCCAACAGCGAGCGGCGTGGTTGCCTGGTGATGAACTCGGCCACCGAGTTTGCTCAGTCTGATCGCGACGTCGCGCGCATCGTCCGCCGGACGCTCGACCAGATGACGGCGCTGTTCGAGGACGCCTTGGTCAGGGGAACGCGGCAAGGCGTCGCCAGGACGAAGAGCTCACGAGTAACCGCAGTATTTCTGGTGAGCACGATTGCGGGCATGAAGACGATGGTCAAGGCGGGACGCAGCCAGCAGGAGCTCGAGGCGCTGGCCGACATGGCGATGCAGCACGTGTGAAGCGCCAACATCGGCAGCCCGTATTTTTTTGGATGTTTTTTGGACCGAACGTTTCATAATAATGGAGAGACGCGAGATGAAGAGTTACTTGCTGGTGCATGGCGCTTGGCACGGCGCGTGGGCATGGGAGGAGACGCGAACGGCCCTCGAAGCCGCTGGACACAGGGTTGAAACGCTCGATCTGCCGGGCCATGGACAGGACACCACCGACGTGAAAGACGTGACCTTCCGCGGTTACGTCGATGCCGTCAAGGCCACGCTGTCCCGATCGACAGGCCGGCAAATTCTAGTGGGCCACAGTCTCGGCGGCACGGTCGTTTCCCAGGTCGCCGAAGAGATGCCGCAGTCCGTGGAGACCCTGGTATTCGTCTCCGGATTCGTCCTTCGCGCCGACGAGAGCCTGTTCGACGTCATGTCGGCGGACACGGGAGGCACGCTCCTGCCGAAGCTGATCTTTACCGAAGACCAATCAGCCGCAACGGTCTCCTTCGAGACGCTTACCTCGACGGTGTACAATGGCGGCAGCGAGGCGCAGGTCTCGAAGGCGGCGCCTCGCCTGCGTCCGCAGGCCACGCAGCCGTTCTTCGCTCACACGACGCTCACCGACGCCAACTTCGGACCGATCCGAAAGCTCTACGTCGAGTGCGACGACGACCGCCTGCTCTCCCTCGACATGCAGCGCGCGATTGAGAAGCGCTTCGGGATCACGCCGCTCGCCACGCTCCATTCCGGCCATGTGCCTCTCGTCACCGCTCCCGGCGCGTTAGCCGAGGCGCTGGCCCGAGCCTAGCCGGCGACACGTACGCCGCCACCGCCGTTCGATGCGGAGGCCCCTAAGAAGCTACTGGACGCGCGAGATCCATTGAGACCCAACCACGAACACACAGACACACACACACGAGGAGTCATCATGACGTATCTGGAAATCACTCTGAAGGTTTCGTCCGAGCGCCGCGCCAGCGCCGCCGATGTTTACGCCCGCTACCGGACCCCGTTTCTGAGCACGGTGCCAGGCGCGCGCACCAAGGACCTGCTTGTGCGCGATGACGATGTCCAGGTGCTCCACACCTTCGACACCGACGCGCAGGCCCACGCCTATCTCGAGAGCCCGCTCTTCGCGCACGATGTCGTTGGCGCGCTGACCCCGCTCCTCGAAGGCGCTCCGGAACTTCGGATCTACCACACGCTCTGAGGAGCCGGCGAGCGGCGGGGCGCCATCAGCGCTCCGCCGCGAAGTGCCACATGCGCATATCAGCTGTTTTCAGGTGCGTACGCGCTCGTCAATCGTTGCGCACGCTCCCACACCTCTGCGGCCTGCTCGGCAATCTGCTTGCGTTGCCGCGCGGTCGCACCTTGTGTTGCATGACTGACGAACGCGTCGCTCGTCATCGCGCCGACATCAGCAATCGTCAGCTTGGTGAGACGCTTGCCGAGTGCGGATGCCTTCGACACGCCAGTCAGCGACGTGGCGGGCAGTGCGGCGGCTTCATCCTCACTGTTCACTGTCGCCAGGACGCTGGCATCGATCGTATCGCGCAACCGATCGCGCACCGCGCTGGCATCGTTCGCGTTGTCTGTGTTAGTCGCATTGCCTGCACTCGTAGTGCCAGCTGGCGCAGCGTCCAGCACGCGGCCTTCGAGTGGGCTCAGCGCCGCCGCGGTGCCAGTGAGACGCGTGGCTGGCGACACGCCCGCCGCCTTGTAGATGTCGCGCAAGGTGTAGCTGCGATCAGCCGCCGGATCGTAGTACGTCCGATCTCCCTCACGCTCCAGCACATCGGCGATGGTATCACCATTGCTCACCGTAAAGAACGCGGGAAGCAATGTTGTCGTTCCATCCGCACGAGAGAGCGTGACCATTGCCCGCGGTGCTTCGCCTGACAGTGCTCCGGCGGTGTCAACGAGATTCGTCGTGCCGGACATCATCGCCATCATGCGCATGGTGTCAGTCACAGCCGTCGTGGTCTGCTTGCTGATCAAGAAGCCAGCACCAGGTACGGCACTCGTACCGGCGCAGGCAAAGAACGCTTCGGCAAAGGAGACCACGTAACGACGATGCGTGAAGCAGTTGACGTTCTGCACCTTGCAGTTGGCGTCGATGGCGATGTCCGCAAGGATGACCCACGGATCATCAGGGCAGGGCGGACAGACGCGCGCTGTTCTCGGGCGCCGACATGGATCGATCGTCGCCAGTGCGGGGGGCTTCATGGGAGTCGTGTACCCCGCGGGCAAGTCACGCAGCAGCTTGAGCGTGTAGCTATCGCGAATACGACTGAACTCGCAGTCACTTTCATCACAGCCGCATCCGCACCCGCCGCCGCCACGCACCGGTCGCGCCTTGCACTCGCTGTACTTCACGGCGAGGTACAAGGTGCCTTGGGCACAGTTGCTCTTCACATCGGAGCACCACGGATCGAGCTCATCGCCGCAGCACCCGTCCTGCTCGCCCGCACCGAGCTTGCAGATGTCCACGACAGTATCGCGATCGATGACAATCTCGTCGCCGAAGGGGCCGAGCACGTAGCCTGGCTCGATGATGACTTCGCAATCGGTGGCTCCGCGACGCACGCACGCGCCGCACACCACGCCCCATCCGTGAAGCATGCGGTTGTGCCGCTTCGACTTCTCGCGAAAGTAGATCTGGTCCTGCGTCAGATCGTCTGGCGTTACGATCTGTCGGGGAAAGAAGCGCGTGCGCTCGAGGCCACGAAGATCTCCGCCTCCCTGACACGACGTGCACGGCGTTGCGATTGCGGTCATGGGAGCACCTCGAACCAACTGTGAAAGCGTCCGCCAGGATTGCCCTCGCCGGATTGCGGCAAGACATCCGGTCCGTTGGCGAGCGCAGCGAATGTTGCGGGGTCAGAGGCAGCGGTGTCGGCAAGGGGCCACACCTTGTCGAGCTGCGAGAGCGTCAGCTTCGTGCCGTTGAACTCAGCGTCGAGCAACAGGCCCGGTGCGCCGGCTTCGACGATGTTTCCGCCGTTCGCATTGATCTGTACGAGGTAGTGCGCGTCCGCGCGCCGCAGTGTGTCCGGCACCTCGATGAGATACTGCTCAGTCGCTCCACTCACGCCCATGAGTGGCGTGGCAACTGGACCAGCATACGCGATCTTGAGTCGCATGACGACCGGCGGCGTGCTGAAGGTTGCAGTGGGCGACCCCTTGATGAATCCATAGACATGCAGCCAGGGATCGGGCGCCTTGAGTTGACTCACGAGCATCTTGCGATCGAA
>JBDUCR010000430.1:0-12756 GCA_040003345.1 bacterium | reverse complement strand
TTCGCTCCTGCGCGATGACAAACGGACTAGCGCCAGAAGTGAGCCGTACGCAGGATAGGAGACGGGAATGCCCTACTCCAAACGCTCTTTCCATAAACGGAGCACGATGATGGACAACCACCGCCTCCCTCGCGCTGCGGCGCTGCTGTCGTTTGCCGCGTTCTTCGCCGCACCGTTGCTTGCGCAGGACGGACAGGCGCCATCCAGCACCACGTCGACGCGCAGCGATCGGCGCCCAATGAACTGGCTCGACGTCCAGAACATGCGGCAGATCGGAGGTATTGCACCGAGTCCGGATGGAAAGTCCGTACTCTATACATTGAGCGTCCCCGACTGGAAGGAGATGCGCCGCCAGAGCGACATCTACGTCGTCTCGACGCAGCAAGGAGTCTCGAGCACGAAGCGGCTCACCTACACCGCCGACAAGAGCGAGACGAATCCGACCTGGTCACGTGACGGACAGTTCTTCGTGTTTCTCTCCGATCGCGACGCTGCTGCAACTGCCACTGCCGCTGCTGCTCGCGCCGCCACCCTGCCGACGAGCGGGCCGGGAGCGCCATACTTTCCAGCCGCGGTTGGTGGAGGAATGGGGGGAGCGTCGTTCCAGCTCTACCTCATGCGCCCCGACGGCGGAGAAGCACGCAAGATCACTGACGCGCGCGACGGCGGAATCTCGACGTTCGGATTCACGAAAGACGGACACTGGCTCATCTATCGCTCGGGTCAGCCGACGCAGGAACAACTCTACGCGCTTCCGGTCGCGTCACTCGTGGCGGGCGATTCCACGAAGCCGGTGCAGCTCACGCATCATCCGAGCGGGGTCGGCCTGTGGCGTGTGTCGCCCGACTCGAAGCGCATCTACTTCGCGACCGCCGACACCGTCGATCCGGATGCCCGTCTTCGGCTCGAGAAGCGGTTCGACGTGCGCGTTCGCAACATGGACGTTCCCGTGTCGAGCCTCTGGGCACTCGATCTCGACAGCAAGCGCACGACGCGCCTTACGCGCGACGCGTCGTACAGTGTCGGCGACTTCAGCATCTCCCCTGACGGGAAGTGGATCGGCTACCATGGCATCAACGCCAATCGCTACGATCGCAACATTCTCGAGCAGCTGGGCAACGCCGATCTCTATCTGCTCGAGGTGAGCACTGGTCAGATCGAACGACTGACGAACAACAAGGAAATCGGCGAGAGTGCAATCAGCTTCTCACCGGACAGCCGTACGCTTGCCTTCTCGGCGCCCGATGATTTCATCATGCGACACAACATGCGCGTCTATCTGCGCGACGTCGCGAGTCGCGGCGCTCCGCTGAAGAAGCTCGGTGCCGGGTTCGATGGCGCCGTCACGATTGGCTTCTGGTCGAAGGACGGGAGCACGATCTACTTCAACGAAGGCATCAAGGCCACGGAGCAGCTCCTCGCGCTCGATGTCGCGTCGAACAAGGTTCGGCAGATCACAAACGAGAAGGCGAGTCTGCGTGCCTCGCAGGACGAAGAGACGGATCGCGTCTTCATCACGCGCAGCGATCCGCGTATGCCGCCAGCGATCTATACCGTCAACGGCATCCGGGATGTCGAGACGCCGAACACGTGGGTGAAGCTCACGGATGCGAATCCGTGGACGCGCGAGCTGGCACTCGGCGATGAAGAAGAGATCACGTGGAAGGGAATGGATGGCACCCCGGTTGGTGGCGTGCTGGTGAAGCCCGTTGGCTACCAGCCCGGTAAGAAGTATCCGCTCATCGTCGCGATTCACGGCGGCCCGCAGGCGGCGGATGTACTCAGCTTCAACGGCGGCTACGGCTCGCAGATCTACGCTGGCGCCGGATACGTCGTGTTGATGCCGAACTATCGCAATTCAACGAACTACGGGCAGAAGTTCGAGATCGAGAGTCAGGGCGACTACTTCACGAAGGGTTATCAGGACATCATGGCCGGCGTCGATCATCTGATTCACACGGGGCTCGTGGACAGCACGCAGATGGGCGTTCTCGGCTGGAGTGCTGGTGGTCATTGGTCGAACTGGATTCTCACCCACACGAATCGCTTCAAGGCGATCTCCACTGGCGCCGGCGTCTACAACTGGATCTCGATGTACGGCGAGAGTGATACGCAACGCGGTCGTCAGTGGTATCTCGGCGACAAGATGTACTGGGACGACATGGAGCATTGGTGGAAACAGTCGCCGGCCGCGTACATCAAGAACGCAAAGACGCCGACGATGATTCACGTCGTCGACAACGATCCACGCGTGCCGCGTCCTGAGAGCGAAGGACTTCATATGGCGCTCAAGCGGCTTGGAGTGCCGACGGAGTTCTATGTCTATCCCGGTAACACGCACGGCATTCCTGATCCACGGAATCAGCTGCTCAAGTCGACGGCGGAGATGGCGTGGATGGATTACTGGGTGCGGAACTCCGGGCACAAGTTCGCGTGGCGCGATGTGTTGAAGACGGTGGAGGATCCGAAGGAGACGATGGCGCCAGCGCTCACTCCCTAATCCAGCACTTATGCGCCTCGCGATCCTCTCTGACATCCACGGCAATCTTCTCGCGCTCGAGACAGTGCTCGCGCACATCGAAGAGCGTGGAGTCGATGCGATCATCAACCTCGGTGATTGCGTCACCAGTCCCCTGTGGCCGCGCGAAACACTCGAGCTGCTCGAGGCGATCGACATGCCGACGGTGCGTGGGAATCACGATCGGCTGTTGAGCGAAACGCCCATCGACAACATGCCGCGATCGATGCGCTTCACACATGACTCGCTCACGGCAGCGCAGCGTGCGCGACTCAGCGCGCTGCCGCCAACCGTGTCGCTCGACGGCGGAATTCTCGCGATGCACGGGACGCTGACGAGCGACAAGGAGTATCTGCTGCACGACAAGATCGACGGCCGGCTCGCATTGGCCTCGGGCGCGACGTTGGCAGCGCGGCTCGACGGCGTCGACGCGGCGCTCGTGCTGTGCGGACACAGTCATCACCAGCATGTGGGCTCGTGTGGCACGAAGTGTCTGGTCGTGAATCCCGGAAGCGTGGGCTGTCCTCGCTACACGGATGACGACGACCCAGTTGTAGCCGAGTCGGGATCGCCGCACGCGCGATATGCGATTGCGGAGCGTCGCGAGGGGCGCTGGCGTGTGGAGCTATTCGCGCTGGACTACGACTGGGGCGCAGTGGTCGAGCAAGCGATCGCGAATGGGCGATCTGATTTCGCGGCGGGATTTCTCGGGGAACACGCGTCAGCGTAATGTGTGTGATGCGTCAATTTTCAGGTTCACAGTCTTCCTTGAACACCATGCGACGACTCGTTCTAACACTCGCGCTGGGAATCGCGGCACCTGCGGCGGCGCAGCAGCATGACATGACGCACGGGGTCACCGACACAACACGCACGGCGGTGATGGGTGTCGTGAAACAACTCTTCGACGGCATGCGCAAAGGCGACAGTGCGATGGTGAGGAGAGCGTTCCATCCGCAGGCGCAACTTGCGAGTGTCGGGACGCGCGCGGGTGCGCCTGATGTGCGATTCGATTCTCTGTCGGAGTTCGCTCGCGCGGTAGGCACGCCGCACACCGAGATGTGGGACGAGCGAACGCACGACGAGATGGTGCACGTCGACGGCGGAATGGCGATGGTGTGGGCGCCGTACGAGTTCTACGCCGGCACGAAATTCAGTCACTGCGGCGTAGACAACTTTCAGCTCGCGCGCACGACGGATGGCTGGAAGATCATCGCGCTCGTCGACACTCGGCAAAAAACGGGATGTCCAGGGCAGCCGAAGTCGTAGTTCGGACTGCGCCGGGACCGGTCAACGCGCCGCAGCGAGACGAGCACGAAGCTCCGGTAGCCAATCGAGCGTCACCACGGTCTCCGGGCCCGAATTCGTACCGACCATCACGAAGTGCTTTCCGTCGCGCAACACGTCGTAGTTGGCGTGCGGCATGTAGCCGTCGAATGTGTCGCTGAACAGCGACTTACGCGCGGAGACGGCAACGCGCGGTGCGAAGGTCAACAACGTCTCGATGAGCCGGCCATCGCCGCGATAGAACAGGCGACGACCATCGGGCGACCATACTGGCTCACCGCCACCGGAGTCGGACACCTGCACGGGTGCGCCCGGACCGGGAAAAGGCTGCACGTATACTTCGTACCGACCCGACACGTTCGACGCGAATGCGAGCCAGTTGTTGTCGGGTGAGACGGCGGGCATGTAGCTGTCGGACTTGCTCTTCACGAGCGGGCGTGGCGTATGTGCGCCATTCATCGGCGCGTCCCAGATGCTCCACGTACCGTCGATGAGGCGCTCGAACACGAGATTCCGCCCATCGCTCGTGACGCTGCTCGCAAGGCCGCCGGGAATAGACAGCAACATCTCCGGCAACGAATCGCCATCGGCGCGCATCCACCAGAATGCCGCGCCCATCTGGCTCCAGAACACGATGCGCCGGCCATCCGGCGTCCATGCGGGCAGCTGCGCACTCCCGGTTGTGGTGAGTCGGGTCGGCGTGTGAGATGCGACGTCGTATAGCCAGAGGTCGTTGCCCTGCGGTGTCGTCCCCTGCGCGACGATCCGCGTCCCGTCGGGAGAGAGCCGAGGGTTCATGAACGTGCCCGTGACTGTCTTCAACAGGGGCTTGACCGCGCCGTTCAGGTCCGCGAGCACCGGAACGCTGCTCGCCCGCCGCCGAGTGTAGAGCAGTGTCCCGTTGCTCACGAGCGAGACGCCTTCGATGGCGCCTGACGTGTCCTGCAGCACCGCGACTGGCGCGCCTGATGCGCGTCCGCTCGTCTTGTCGAAGCGAACGGCCTGAATGCTCGCGCCGTCGCTTGCGACGTACAGCAGCCACTGGTCCACGATCGCGACCGCCTGACGTCCGTTGACGCCGGTGCCGTGATGCGCCGCAGGTTGTGTGGCGCGCGCGTCGTACGGCGCAATCGCAATCTCGCCGATCAAGGTGCCCGGACCGCTGCGCTGGCGCACGACGGTGAACAAGACGTTCGCGCCATCGGGCGTGAGGATCGGTGCCGCGTGCCGCGACTCGCCGTGAGCCGCGTCCACGCGCGTCAACGGTGTGAACACGCCGCCGGTATCGGCGAGACGCGCCAATCCGTTGGCGCCGTAGGAATCGAGGACGATGTCGCCGTCGCGACTCCAGTATGCAAACGAGTAGCGGAAGACACTGGCGAGAGTCGCGGCCGGCCCCCCCGCGATGGGCACCGCTTTGAGCTTGTCGTCGGTCGTGAGAAAGCCGATGCGGCGTCCGTCGGGCGAGACGAACGCGCTCATTGCGCCTTCGGTGCCGGCGAGCGGCCGCGCGGACAGCTCGTCGATGCGGCGCACCAGGATCGCATGCTTCATCGCCGTCGAGCCGACGAACACGATGTACTGTCCGTCCGGTGTGATCGTTGGCGCGCCCTCGCGCGGCGAGTCCGTCAGGGAGCTGATGACGAACCGCGCGGTCTTCGGCGTCGGCGCTGCACGATTTTGCGCGAGCAGCCACGCCCCGGCACTCACGCCGACCAGCATGGCGACGAACGCGGCGCGCGTCCGGACGCGCTTCCATATGCGGTTCCCGCCGGACGCCCGCACTGATGCGATCGTCGTTGCGCGAGCGCCAAGCGCGTCGGCGAACTCGCGTGCGCTTGCAAAGCGATCGGCTGGAAGCTTTGACAGCGCGCGGTCGATCGCCGCATCCACGTGCTCCGGCACGGCGGGACGTGTCGCACGAACACGGCGCGGCGCCTCGGTCAACACCCGCGCGATCACCGATTGCACGTTCGGGCCGGTGTGCGGTGTCTCGCCGGTGAGCGTCTCGTACAACAGACAGGCGAGGGAATAGACGTCGCTTCGCGCATCGATGACGCGGTCTGCCGACGCCTGCTCGGGACTCATGTAGCGAGGCGTGCCCAGCGACATCCCGGTCTGTGTGACGCGCTGTCCGCCGGCCTTCGAGATGGCGAGTGCGATCCCGAAATCGGCGACCACTGGCTCGCCCTCGTGCAGGAGGATGTTCTCCGGTTTGAGATCGCGGTGAATCACACCGTTGCGGTGTGCGTAGTCGAGCGCGCCCGCGACCGCGGTCGCGAGACGCACGGCTTCGTCCACCGGGAGCTGTTGCTCCACCTCCAGCCGCGCACGGAGCGTCTGCCCTTCGACGAACGGCATCACGTAATAGAGCAGCCCGTTCGCGTCGCCAGAATCGAACAGTGGCAGCAGGTTGGGATGCTGCAGCGCGGCCGTCACGCGAATCTCGTCGAGGAATCGCTCGGCGCCGAGCACGGCCGCAAGTTCGGGGCGGAGCACCTTGATCGCGACGCGCCGCTGATGCTTGCGATCGTGCGCGAGATAGACCGTCGCCATGCCGCCTGCGCCGATCTCCCGCTCGACGACGTAGCTGGCCAGCAATCCGGCATTCAACATCGCGACCGTGGTGTCACTCGCGCCGCCGCGCCGCGCGTCCACCGCCGCGAGCACCGGTGCCGCGAATCCAGCGGCCGGCTCGCCGAAGAATGTGTCGGACTCCCCGGCACTCTCGCACGCCGCCACCAGCCGGGTGATTTCCTCGCGCAGTCCCATGTCACTGCCGCATGCAGCATCGAGGTACGCGGCTCGCTCGGCCGCCGGAGTGGCGAGGGCACCTTCGACGGCCGCGCGCACGCGCGCCCATCGCTCGGGCGACGTCCTGCCGCGCACGTCGTCAGGAGGCGTCATCGCGCAGCTCCTGATACAGCCATCCGCGCGCCATCCGCCAATCGCGGGCGACCGTGCGCTGCGATATGCTCAGTGCCTCCGCCGTTTCGTCTTCGGTGAGACCCGCGAAGAAGCGACATTCGACGACGCGCGCGAGCCGCTCGTCCATCATTGCCAGTCGCGCGAGCGCCTCGTCGAGCGCAAGCAGCCAGTCGGCGCGCTCGGCGACGGCGAGCTCCGGTGCGGCGGCGAGCTCGAGGTCGTCGAGCGGGATGGAAGCGCGCTGCTCTCCGCCGCGACGTGCGGCGTGGTGTCGTCGCGCATAGTCGATCAGCACGCGGCGCATCGTGCGTGCGGCGACGGCGAAGAACTGCGCGCGGTTCACCCATTGCGCGTCGTGCTGGCCGGCGAGACGCAGATAGGCTTCATGTACGACCGCTGTCGTCGAGAGTGTATGACCCGACCGCTCGGAGCCGAGCTGGCGGTGCGCGATGCGGCGCAGCTCGTCGTAGACGCGCGGCAGCATCGCGTCCACGGCATCCGGCGCGCCCCGGCGGAGAGAGGCGATTGCCTCCGTTATCTCCTCCCGTTCGTCGTCCAGCATCGCCGCACCTGCCCGTGGAAGCCCCTCGACAGATCGCGACGACGCAGCGTGGCGTCTTTTGGGGGCGTTGTGCGCGTCTGCTGATGCGGCGCGAGTGCGCTGCCCGGTGAAAATACGGATCACGCCGCGCACCGGCAACACGAATTACCGCCAACGAGGTCGTCATGCACCCCTATGTCACGCGTGTCCTGTTGCTCTCCGTCGTACTGTCCGGCTGTGCGGGCGACAGCTCGATCACGGGCGTCGTGGACCAGTGCCGGCTCGCGCCGGCGAACGCCCTTTCACCCGACAGCGCGACGGCAGCGGGCCGGTGGAACGCGTTGACGCGCGGCGTTATCGCGCGGCGCGAGTTCGGCCCGCTTGGAACCGCGCGGACGTTCGCGCTCGTGAGTGTCGCTCAATACAACGCGATCGTGGGAGCAGACGACGCAACGAAGAGCGGCGCGCCGCAGTCGGAAGCGGGAGCCGCCGCCGGTGCGGCCGCAGCCGTGCTTGCGGCTGTCTATCCAGCCGAGCAGAGCGTGATCGACGCGCAGCTCGCGTCGGACGCCGCACTCGTGGCCGCGGTCGCGAGTGGATGCGCGGCGCAGTTCTCTCTGGGTGTCACTGCGGGCAGGCTGGTGGGAGCTGCGGTGCTCGCGCGCGCCGCGACCGATCGCAGCGCGGCGCCATGGACCGGCACGGTGCCGACGGGGGCGGGCATATGGAAGGGCGCACCCGCACCGGCGCAGCCCCTCTCACCCGCGTGGGGACAGGTGCGTCCGTGGCTGATGACGTCGGGCAGCCAGTTCCGTCCGGTCGCACCGCCCGCCTTCGGATCGGCGGCGTATCAGGCGGCGCTCGATGAAGTGCGGAAGTACTCCGACACGCGCACGCCCGAACAGCTGAGGATCGCGCAGTACTGGGGCGCGGTGGTCAATACATCCGGTCCGCATGGATTGTGGAGCGTGACGGGCCTCGATCTCGCGTCAAAGAGCCAGCTCGATGAGCGGGCCACCGCGCGGATGCTCGCGATGATGCACATGGCCGGCATGGATGCCAGCATCGGATGTTGGGACGCGAAGTTCACGTACTGGTATCTTCGGCCGTTCGAAGGCGACGCGGCGATCACGACTCCAGTTGGCCGCCCAAACTTTCCGTCGTATCCCTCGGCGCATTCGTGCCTCTCGGCGGCGTATGCGACAGTGCTAGCCGGAGTATTTCCGACGGCGTCGGGCACGCTGACGGCGCTGCTGGACGAGGCGGGTATCTCGCGCATCTATGCGGGACTGCACTACCGCTTCGACATCGATGCGGGCCAGCAGATTGGCAAGAGCATCGCGGCGCTGGCGCTTGCGCGCGTTCCGGACGGTGTGGCGATTCCGTTGAACTGATTCTGCGCCAGCAGTGAAGGGGCGGCTGAACGCTCAGGACGCGGAGGAATTCAGCAGCCAGAACGCATTCCTCTGCGGCCTCCGCGGCTGTTCCACCTCTGCGATCCTCTGCGGAAAAATGCAGTTGCCGTTGCAGATATGACGGTTGAGAGCTACGGCAAAAGCATTTTCGCAGAGGACGCAGAGGGAACTGAAACAGCCGCAGAGAACGCGGAGGAAAGCAACTTCATGAAGATCGTGAGAGGAACGCGATTCGCTTGCCCGAAAGGGAATGTCGTGCGGGCCGCGATTGCACTGAGCAACTTCTAAGGCGACGCGGGCGGACGTGCACCGGGAGCAGCACCATTGCCCGGCCGACGACCCGCGTTCGGTTGCGTGGTCGGATTGCGGAACCACTCTGGCAGCATCGCCCACTGCTCGGGCGTTAAGATGGCCTGCAGCGTCTTCACTGCGGCGACGTAGTTGTCGCGCGCAAGCTGAAGGGCCGGCTGCAGCTGTGGAAACTGCGTTCGCACATCGCCGCCCGTAGAATCGACGCGCGTCTGCATCTCGGCGATGATCAACGAGTCCTTCGCTTCGAGTGTGCGTCCAATTGCGCTGATGCTGTCGATCTGCGGCATGGTCAGCGCGATGTGCAGCGAGTCGGCGAGCAGCATGAGGGTAGCTGACGGATTCGGCGCAACGCGATTCACGATGGTCTTTACGTCGACAGCGCGAGCGGCGCCTCCACGACCAGCGATGGCGCGCAACGCAGCCTGCGTCCGGTCTCGCTGCATGTCAGGGCCAACCTGCAGGCGTCCCGTCAGCGCAACCTGAAAGGGATTGAACACAGCAGAACGTGTCGCTGGATTGTTGCCGAAGCGCTCGTTCACCTGATAGAGAAAGCGCTGCGACTCCGAATCAAACCCACGTACGAAGAGTAGGTTCGGATCGACACGACTCGTCTGTCCCCAACCGCGCAGGTTGTTCGCGCCATGCAACACCTGATCGAGTCCGGTGAGCGGGTTGACGAGCTGTATCTGAAGCTGGAGGCGCTGTTGCAAGATGCCTCCCAGATCCGGGCGTACGTTCGCCTGGAAATCGAGGCGCGGCGTCCAATCACCAACGCAGGTATTGCGACTTGCGATCTGATTCATCTGCGCGAGCAGGCAATCGCGCGCCTTGGCTGGCGCGCCGGCAAGAAGACGCTGCATCCCGTTTCCGAGCGCAGTGTCCGGCGCAGACGTCGGCGAGAATACGAACGCGCGATCGTTGCGCGCGCCGTCGCCATTGATGTCGCCGCCGACGAGCGGAGTATATGGAGCGCCAGAGCTGAAGCCGAGCACCGACGTGAGGTCGAGCCATGGCTTGACCATCCACGTCATCGTGCCTTGAATGTTGTGCTCCCGGCCAAGATTGCTGCGCGACCACTCGAAGAGGTTTGGATCGCCGGCAGTCGTTGGAGAGCTGAAGCCGCCGGCGGGCGAGCCACCAGAGAACGACGATTGGTCGCGCGCGTTCTGATGTGTGTACGAGAGACTCCAGATCAGGTTCGTGAGACTCACGCCGTTCACTGTGGCCGTCACTTGCGCTGTGCGTGACTCGAGCTGCGAGTTGATGTCGTACACATGCGCGAAGTCGGCGACTCTGCGCGAGCCCAGTACACTCACGGCGCCCGATGTCGGCACAATGGACGACGCGGGCACGAACACCGGCCTCCTGCCTTCGGCGGCCAGTGTGAACTGCGGCGTGGGATTGAGATTGAGATCGGTGACGCCGTAGAGATGCGTGCCGAGTGCGTACGACGCGTCGACGCTTGCGCTGAAGCGAAGGCCGAAGCGCTTCTGGAAGCCGAGCGAGCCGCGCCACGCACGTGGTGCGGTGAACGTGGGATCGAACACGGTGACGTTCGATCGAGTATTCGAGAACGCCTGGCCGGGCCCCGTGCCGTCTGCGCACTCTGATGGCAGAGACGATGGATCGCTCTGGTAGAGTGACCAATCCGGAATGGGCACCGCACTACCGACGCAGACAAGTTGCGTCTCGCCAGTCGGAAGGCCTGTCGCGTCCACGGCTGAGCTGAACAGGCTCGATGGTGCGCGTCCGCGAAATTCGCCGAAGCCACCGCGCAGAACGCCGAACGAGTTCACACCGCCGGGCACTGCTGTCGCGGCAGCGGCCGCACCGCCACCGCGCTGTCCATTGCCGCCGCCACGTCCGCCGAAGCCACCGCGGCCAGCAGCTGGTGCGGCCGGCTGATCGACGCCATTGACGCGATTCTGTGCGCCGATGATCCACGTGAAGCCCATGCGAGGGCTCACGTGAACTTCCGACGGAAAGTCCGACGTGCTGAGCCCGAACAGCGTCGCTACCTGGGGATTCGACGCAGGCGCGCCGCGATACTGCGAACCTTCGAGTCGCGCACCATAGACGAACTGCCACGCAGCGCTCTTCCGCCAACTGTCGCCGAGGTAGACGGCAGCGTTGAGCGCACTGGTCGAGCGCGCGTTGGGTGAGAAGATGCGGGTATACTGCGCGGGCTGATTCGCCTCGAAGTCGGCGAGAGAATTGAAGGTGAACGTTCCGTCCCGATTGCTCGACGACAGCTGCGAGATATCGCTGACGTTGAGCAGAAGCCCAAGCTTCCAGCGGTGACCACCGCCGCGAATCCACGAGACTTCGTCAGTGACTTCGAGTTGATCGCTCGTGCTCGACGACGGAAGCTGCGGATTGCCTCCGAAGTTGAGCGAGCTGACGCCGAGTACACCGCTCGTGAGGATCGAGGACACGCGCACCCGGCCCTCGGGGCCGTTCGAGTACGGATTCGCCGACTGCGTGCTGCGCGAGTAAAAGCCGCGCACTTCGTTGATGAACTGGTCGAAGAGGGTCGATGAGAGCGAGAGCAAAAGCCCGCCACCACTCGTGCTGCGATTGCCCCCCAGCGGCGGGATGCCGAGTGCGTCGCTGCGAAAGTTGTCCGCGCGTGAGCCCGACCAGTTGATGCGTGCGGTGAGCGAGTGGTCTTCGTTGATGTGATAGTCGAAGCGCGCGACACCGGTGCCGTTATCGGTGAGACGATCATCGGGAATGCCGTCGAGCGTGAGCGGCACCTGATAGCCGTTGAGCAAACCGAGAAAGCGCGCTGCCGAGTCGGGCTGGACGCCGAGTCGCTGAAGTGTGAGTGCGTCGGCGGTGAGGAGCGATTGCAGCGCACTCGTCTGCCGATTGACCTGCAACGACGCGAACCAGAAGGCCTTGTCCTTCACGATCGCCCCGCCGACGCCGCCGCTGAGTTGATTGCGCGTGTACGCGCCGGAAAAGGCGCTGGCGTCGGCGGTGTCGGCGGCCGCGGTGAATTCGAGCGCAGGGTCGTGGATGCCGTACCCGAACGAGCCACTCAACACATTCGTTCCGCCCTTCGTCGTCGTCGCGACCTGACCACCGGTGAACTGTCCGCGACTCACGTCGTAGGTGTTGGTGATCACGCGCGTGTTTCGAACTGCTTCGGCGGGAACGCCGGCGCCGTCGAAGGACAGACCGTCGAGCGTGATCTGGTTCTGATCGGGGCGTTGGCCTGCAACGGAGAATCCGGCGGCGGTGCTGTCACTGCCGGCGATTCCGACGACGCCGGGCGCCAGCGCTGCAATCGCATTGATGTCGCTCGGATCGATTGGCAGACGCAGCAGCTCCGCGCCACTCAACTGCTTCTCGATGGAGCCAGCGGTTGGTCGATCCGGACGATCGAGGTTGAGGCGAGATGCGGTCGTGTTGACTGTGGCGAGCGTCGCTACGCCGGTGGTGAGCTTCGCGTCGGCGACGAGACGATCCTCGTCGGCTTGCTTTGCGACGGCGAACGTCACGGGCAGCATGCCGATATGGCGAACGGTGATCCGATATTGTCCGCCGCCGTCGGGGAAGAGCAGCGTGTACTTGCCCTGATCGTTGGTGGTCTTGCGGCGAGTGATCTCGGTTTCCAGCGACGTGACTTCGACGGTGGCGCCGACGAGCGGCTTGCCGTCGGGCCCGACGACGGTGCCCGTGATGATGTCGGTCGTCGCACCGACCTGGGCGTGAAGCGCGGGCGCCATGACGAGCAACAGCGCGAAGAG
>JBDUCR010000357.1:0-3781 GCA_040003345.1 bacterium | reverse complement strand
CGATGCAGACGGCGGCGCTCACGGACGACGGACGCGTCATGGGCAACGCCCATTATGTGAGTCCCGAGCAGGCAGTCGGTGAGCCACTCGACGCACGCAGCGATCTGTACTCACTCGGTATCTGCGGCTTCTACGCGCTCACCGGCCGACTGCCATTCGATGCCGCCTCGTCGGAGGACATCGTCACGCTGCATCTCACGACGCCAGCGCCGCCAGTGTCTCGATTCGCGCATACGACTCCACAGCGCCTGGCGCACGCAGTAGACAGGTGTCTCGCCAAGAATCCGGACGACCGCCATCGCAGCGCGGAAGCATTCGCCGAGGCGATCGACCTCGCGTTCGAGCATGCGAAGGACATTCCGATCGCGCTCCGCGTCTGGATTCAGCAGGGCGAGAAGGAGACGGGTCCGCGCGCGATGCTGATGCTTTGGGGAGGCGTGCTCGGATCACTGATCGCGGTCGTCAACAATAGCCCGTGGCTTTTTCCGCTCACGATGCTCGTGGCGGGCGGTGTGACATGCTTGCCCATCGTGACGCGACTGCGTCGTGTGCTCAAGGAGGGCTACGTCGTTGAAGATCTGCACACCGCGCTGCGCGAGCATGATCTCCTGCGGAGCGAAGAGCTGCAGTATGAGCGCCGCTTCAGTCTCGCTGGATTGAGCCCCGCGTTGCGCGTGATGCTCGTGGGATCGGTGAGCTCGATGGGCGCATTGTCGTGGCTCGTCAAGCACGCGCTCTCGTTCGCCGGCCGGAACGCACCGCCCGCCGACGCACAATTCTTTCGTACGACATTCACCTTGGCGGCGCTGTTCGCCGTCGCATCGACTGTTGGTCTTGCAGGCCAGTTTCTGCGTCAGCGACTCGCCGGTCGCATAGCGGAGATCAAGGTCAGTTTCTGGAAGAGCAAGTGGGGTGAGCGTCTCGCGAACGTCGCCGGTATCGGTCTCGACACGCGTGAGCGTCCGGCACTTGGTGTTCGTATGCTCACGGAAGTCGCTCTCGGTCGTGCGACCGACCATCTCTTTCAGGCGCTTCCCAAAGCCGTGCGACGTGAGCTCGCGGAGCTGCCGGACGTCGTGCGTCGTCTCGAGCACGACGCAACGAAGCTGCGTGCGAGCATCGACTCGCTCGACGATCACCTGGCCGTATTCGAGCGAAGCACGATGAGAGGCGTGCAGCGCCCAACGCGCACTGAAGATTCCGCGGGAAGTCTCGAAGAAGAGCTGCGTGACGCACGGCAGCACGCGTCCGGGCGACTCGCCGCAACGGTAGCCGCATTGGAAAGCATCCGCCTCGACCTGCTGCGCCTTCAGATCGGCAGCGGCGGAATCGAATCGGTCACGGCATCCCTCGCCGCCGCGCAACGCGTGGGAGAGCAGATCGCGCTCGCCGTGGAATCACAGGCTGAGGTCGAGCGCTTGCTGCGCGACACGCCGCCTCGGCTCTCGCAACCGGCGCCCGAAGAGATCAACGACGTCGCCGATGTTAACGAAGACGACGACGCCGACACACCAGTTCAGGGCGTACCGGCCACACGTGGCTGAGCTCGAGCCGCTGCTCCGGCCGCCGCCGCTGCAGAAGGGCGATACCATCGGTGTCGTCGCGTCGTCGTACTCGCCGCGCGCGCGATGGCTCGCGCGTGGCGTGCGTGCACTCGAGCGCGCGGGATACTCCGTTCTGCTCGACCCCGAGCTCTCGACGACACGTCGCTATCAGCGCGCCGAAGACGAGCGCCGCGCCGCCAGCTTTACCACGATGTGGACCGATCCACGCGTGAAGGCGGTGATCGGCGGCACGGGTGGCTACGGCGCGGTGCGCATGCTTCCGTATCTCGATCCGGCACTCTTTCGCAGCCACCCGAAAGCGTTCGTCGGCTACTCGGATATCACAGTGCTGCATCTCTGGCTGATGCGGCTTGCCGGCTTGCGTGCGTTTCACGGACCAACCGTGGACGATCTCATCCCCAGCGCGCGCGACGTCACGACGGCCTCGCTGCTCTCTGCGCTCACCACTCCGCGCCCGACGGCGCGCTTTGGACGCGATGCATCGCGCACGGTGAAAGCCGGCCGCGCCACCGGCCGCCTCGTCGGGGGAAATCTCGCGCTCGTCCAGCAGACCATCGGCACGCCTTACGAGATCGACACCACCGACGCGATTCTCTTTCTCGAGGAAGTCCGCGACCCGATGTCGTTCGTCGACGAGCGATTGGTGCAGCTACGCGCCTCGGGACTTCTCTCGAAGGTGCGAGGCATCGTCTTCGGACACCTTTCGCTCGATCGCTCCGAAGAGGACGAATTCGAGGATTTTGTACTCGATCTCGTGTCCGATCTCGGAGTTCCCGTCATCATGGACTTTCCCGCAGGCCACGACAATCCTAACTTGACCCTGCCCCTCGGCACCGAAGTCGAGCTCGTCGCCGAAGATACGACAGGATGGATCGTGTATCGCGAAGACGCGCTACTCCCGCCCGCCTCTTCTCCCGCCCCTGCTGCGTGACCCTTCCCGATCATTTCGATCTCATCGTCATCGGCTCAGGACCGGCCGGCGAGAAGGGCGCTGCGCAAGCGGCCTACTTCGGGAAGCGCGTCTGTCTGATCGAGCGGGCACCAAAGCCCGGCGGCGCCGCGGTAAACACGGGCACGATTCCCAGCAAGACACTCCGCGAGACCGCACTGTACTTCTCGGGTTTGCGGCAGCGTGGCTTGTATGGCGTCGATCTCAGCGTGAAGCAGAACATCACGATCAGTGACTTCATGCATCGCGAGCGCGCGGTCATCGAGTCGGCGTGGACGCTCATCACCGAGAACATCGAGAAGCACCGCATCACGACGATGCAGGGCGCCGCGCGGTTTCTCGACGAGCGCACCATCGAGGTGAAGCGCTACGGCGAGGAGCCGCACGTCGTGACCGCGCAGACGATTCTCGTCGCAACGGGCTCCATACCGCTGGCGCCGGTCGGCTACGCGGTCGACGGAGAAGTAATTCACGACAGCGATTCGCTGCTGACGCTACAACGCATTCCGCCGTCGATGGTCGTTGTCGGCGGAGGTGTCATCGGCTGCGAGTACGCGTGCATCTTCGCCGCGCTTGGCGTGCGCGTGACTGTGGTCAACTCACGCGGCCGCCTGCTCTCGCATCTCGACCACGACGTGAGCGACGCATTGCGCCAGTCGATGACGGCGAAGCTCGGAATCAACGTCATCGGCAACACCGAGGTGAAACACGTCGCGCTCGACAATGGACGAGCGCACGTAACGCTGAACGACGATGTCGTGCTCACGACTGACTGTGTCCTCGTCAGCACCGGTCGCATCGGCAACTCTGCGTCGCTCGGCATCGAGGAGGTGGGTGTAAAGGTCAACGATCGCGGATTCATTCTCGTCGACTCGCATTTCCGTACGCTGGTTCCGAACATTTACGCCGCGGGCGACGTCATCGGCTTTCCGGCGCTCGCTTCGGCGTCGATGGAGCAGGCGCGCGTCGCCGTCTGTCATGCGTTCGATCTCAAGTACAAGACCGCGGTATCGGGTGTGATGCCGTACGGCGTGTGGACCATTCCTGAAATCGCGACGGTCGGCGAGAGCGAAGATTCGCTGCACGCGCGCGGCGTCCAGTACGAGATCGGCCGGTCGAGCTTCCGTCTCAACCCGCGCGGTCAGATCATCGGCGACGTCGACGGCTTCGTGAAGATCATCTTTCACCAGGAAGACCAGCGCGTGCTCGGCGTGACGATCGTCGGCGAGACAGCGTGTGAGCTGATTCACATCGGCATGACGGTCAT
>JBDUCR010000143.1:0-12836 GCA_040003345.1 bacterium | reverse complement strand
GGGTGAGCTCTCACGAGGTGGTGTGGCGCCTCACCAAGGATGCTCGACGGCGACGACGGTTGCAAACTCGTCGCCCTGCCCTGCTGCTATGCCGGTGGCTCTCGCGTGGTCAGGAACTGCTACACGACGAGCTTGCCATTCACCTCCGCCTCGCCGCGCAAAGCGATGCGTTAGCGGTCAGTTCGCGCGCTCGAGCAGTGCGAACTCGTTGCCGTGATAGTGCGGCGACAATCGCGGATCCGCTGCAAGTCGGCGTTCCTCAACAAGACGGAACCCGCGTCGCTGATAGAAGGCGATGAGTGCTGTGTTGCTGGCCCACGTGTCCATGCGAAGGCCGTCGCGTCCGAGCGCTGTGCACTGCGCATTGGCCCACTCAAGGATCGCATCCACCAAGCCTCCGCGGGGAGCGTTTGCGGCGCGAGCGATACGATGGAGGTAGATGTGCGCACCTCGCTCGTGCGGTCCCCAGATCGCGGCATCGTCGTGCGCGACGGAGAACACGCCGATGATCGCGTCGTCTTCCGAAACGCGAAAGAGGAGCTGTGACTCGATCTCACGGAGAATGGCTGCGTCGGTGAACTCCGGCCACTCGATCGACTTCTGTTCACGTTGCGTGGACCGGCCGTGCTCGTAGGCGGCACGAATGTCGGCAAGGTCATGCGGAGTAGCGGGCTCGATTTGCACAGGAAACAAATCCGTGAATGGTGGCTGATGGCGGAGTAGCAACTTACCCGGCGGAAGTTCGGGAACGTGAGAATTTTCCGGGAGCGACAACGTTCTAGTCAAGCCTGCCGTCGCCAGTTCTCCACGATCAACGAGAGTCTCCATGATCACCAGTGCACATCCCCGAGCTCCACGCGCGTACCTGGCGATCGCCCTCGGCCTCGTGACCTTCGCCTGCGGCTGCGGCGGAAGTGAGCAGGTCAGCTCGCCGCCGGCGCAGACTGGCGTCGCCAGTGTGGCCGTCACGCCGACATCCATTGCACTGGCGCAGGGAGACACACTCACTCTCGCTGCGAGCGCACGAGACGCAGGCGGGAGCGTCGTCGCCGGCAAATCCGTGGTGTGGACCACGAGCGCCGCCGCAGTAGCGACCATCTCGGCGACCGGCCTCGTGAAGGCCGTGTCTCCCGGAGGTGCGACGATCACCGCGACAGTCGACGGCAAGTCGGCGACCGCAACACTGACCGTCGCAGCGCGCGTGGTGGACGAAGTCTCGCGTGCAGTTACTGCGACCATCGGAGCCGCGGGTGGCACGATGACCGCGACGTCGACGTCCGGCGTGACGTACACCTTCGTCGTACCAGCGCTCGCGCTCGACAGCTCGGTGAGCATCACCATGACGCCCATCGCGCGGATCGGCGCACTGCCCTTCTCCGGTGGACTGCTCGGCGGCGTCGAGTTTCAGCCCACCGGCTTGAAGTTCGGCCCGAAGACGCAGCTCATCATCAAGCCTTCAGCGTCCGTCCCCCCACTCGGCCCCAATCAACGGCTCGTCGGTTTCACGTTCGAGCGAAGCGTCGACACCAGCAGTGTTCAGCCCGCGTCGATACGAAACGGTGGCTTCGCGATCACCATCGAGCACTTCAGCAGCGGCGGCCTCGCCGTTGGAAACGTCAGTGATCTTGCCACACTTCCAATCGTTCCAAATGGGTCGATCCAGCAACAGCGCGTATCGCAGCTCGCGGTGCTCACGATGCCGCAGGATCGCGCCGCCGCAGTGGCAATCTTCCAGTCGTGGCGCAACCAGATTGAAGCGCTGATCGCCACCGCCCAGACTGGTGCCGACGCGAAGGTTGCCGTTGACCTCTTCGTGAACTGGACGTGGACCCTCGACGGTCTAAGCACCGCCACTGTCGGGCCGGTTGATTCGCTGTTGCTTGCTGCTGTTGCGCCGGACCGGGCCGCGCTCGTGGCTGCGACCCAGGCGGCGATGAAGCGCGGCATCGATCAGCTCAACCAGCAATGCATCAAGTTCCAGAACCTGCTCGACGCGGAGAACGTGCTGTACCTGCGCAACTACGCCGAGGGGTTCACCTTCAACGAGCTGACGCCCAATGGTTCGGGCCTCACGTTGACTGCGCAGCTCATCACGCTGTGCGTTCAGCCCGTGCAATCCTTTGCGAGCTTTCCGAATACGTTCGCTGCTAATGCGAGTGCCCCGCTCGACCTAACCTACGGCGTGAAATTCGGCACTAACACGGCGGCACAGGGCGCCTTCTTCGACGTGACCCTTACCGTGTCGGGCGCCGCGAACAACGGCGCGAGCGTCGTACAAACCGACGGAACGGGGCGCACGCTGCCGATCCAGATTGCCACCGCGACCACGCTCATCACCGTCAAGGTGCAGTCGTGTCTTGCCAAGGGGCAGCTGGGCCTTGCGAGTCCCCTGCCACTGCTCAGCGTCGTGTGTCACTTCTCGACCTTTACCGGAAACCCGCCGGAAGTGCTCTCGGTGGTCAACGTCATTCAGACCTCGAGTCCGAGAGCGCTGGTGGTTGACGCATTGGAGAGCAACACGGGCACGTTTCTCGTTCGCGAAAATCAGGCGACGCTTCCAAGCCAGCTGGTGGTGGACATCGTCAACCCCGGGAACTACTCGACGTCGCTGTCACCGGGATTCATTCCCGTCGGGACACCGGTGATATCGTACCTGTTGCATGCCGATCCCGTGGGACAACCGGCGAACGACGTGATCCTCATCGGCTCGGTGACGTTCCTTCGCGACATACTCGGCGTCATCTCCACCGCCGGCTCCCTGAACGCAACCGACATACTGCTTGGTGCTGCGGGAACCATCTATCCCACTGGCGACATACAGCGGGATGCGGGCGTCGGCCCGGGGAGTACTGATGGCGATCAGATCACGTTGAGCGCCGATCGGCGCACGTTGAGCTTTGCGATGCAGCTCAAGCACTACGGCCAGATTCGAGTGGTGTTGAAGCAGTAGTGGGCAGTATTAATACGAATGGCGCGATGAAGCACCATTCGACGACCATCCACATCCATAAAAGGGGTCTGGTCTTCGTCGACGTAGGTTGGCAGGTTAAATAGCCAGACCCGTCTCGATAGACGCAATATGATCATCCTCTTCAGCTGACGATGCACACTCTTCGTCCCGCCCTCCTTGGGTTGCTTCTCGCCGCCTACTCTGCGTCCGCGAGCGCACAGTCGCCGGCCTCTACTCCGACGACCACCATCGTCCGCGCCGCGCGACTCGTGGACGTGAAGACCGGCGTCGTGACGACTAACGCGTTCGTGATCGTCGAGGGCGATCGCATCAAGTCAGTCGGCAGCGGACCCGCATCAGCACCCGGCGCACACGTGATGGATCTCGGCAACGTCACTCTGCTGCCCGGTCTGATCGACACGCATACCCATCTCCTCCAGAACTACAACGGTCGACTTGGCGGCGACGATGAGAACATGTTGAACACCGTCGCCACGATGTCGCCCGCAGCCCGCGCCCTCCTCGGCGCGCAGATGGCGCGCGAGGATCTCGAGGCCGGCATCACCGCCGTGCGCGACGTCGGCAATTCCGGCTGGAATGGAGACGTCGCTCTTAGAGATGCGATCGACCGCGGTTATGTCGTCGGGCCGCGCATGCAGGTGTCGACACGAGCGCTGTCGGCGGCCGGCGGACAGTTCGGCCCTCTTCAGCCCGCGGCGCAGGCCCTCATCGAGCAGGAGTACGCCGTCGTCAGCACGCCGGAGGAAGCACGACGCGCCGTTCGCCAGGCGTTCTACGATGGGGCGGACCTCATCAAGGTCATCGTGAATACCGGACCGCGCGTGGTGTCGCTCGACGAGATGAAAGCCATCGTCGAGGAAGCGCATCGCGTCGGCAAGCGCGTCGCCGCGCATGCGATCGGCGATACGGCGACCCGCATCGCGGCGGAGGCAGGCGTGAATTCCATCGAGCACGCGTACACGGTGCCGGACGCCGTACTGAAGCTGATGGCGGACAAGGGAATCTTTCTCGTCGCCACGGATTACCCCGCGGAGTTTTACGTCGACGCGGGTAACGAGCCGAACATGCCAGCCGCGCAGCGCGCAGAGCGGCTCAAGGGCGCTGCGGGATTCGTGAAGTCGAGCGCCGAGCGACTCACGCGTGCGACGCGGATGGGTGTGAAGGTCGCGTTCGGATCGGACGAGTACTACAACGTGCCGGGATACACACGCGGTCAGGCGAGCTTGCTGACGTTACAGGCGTATCAGAATGCGGGGATGCCGCCGATGGATGTCTTACGCACAGCGACGATCAACGCAGCGGAGCTGATGGGAGTCAGCGCTAAGACCGGGTCGATCGAAGTCGGCAAGCTGGCGGACATCATCGGGGTGGAGGGTGATCCGTCGAAGGACGTGAAGGCTCTTCGCGATACGCGCTTCGTGATGAAGGATGGGAAGGTCGTTCCGCTTCCGGTGCGTGCGCCGTAGCTCGCGGCCCTCGGCTACCGCCGCTTCGTCGCTGCTGCCATGAACTCGTAGCCCGACTCGAGCAGCTCGCGCAACTTGGCGTCCGACATCTTGTCAACGCGCGCGAGCACGGAGGGATAGTCCTTGTAGTGCGGCGTCACATAGAAGATCTTTGGCGCCGCTTCGATCCGATGCTCGCGCTCGAGAATGCTCATCCGGACGCCAAGCGAGCCGTCTTCGACTTCCTTCTTCTTGGGAAACCAGGCGAAACTCTTGCCGCGCACCTTGAAGGCGGGATAACCGAACGTCGTGCCCTCCTCGACGTCGGCAAGCTTCATCGCGATTGCGCGCACGCGCGTGATGCCGTCGGCTTTCATGATGACAGAAACTGCCGCACGACGCATGCAAGGTCATCGACGAAGTACGTAACGTCGAAGTCCTTGCCGCAGCCGCTCACGATGGCTCCCATACGCGCAACTCCGAGTGTTATGTGTCGTTATTCAGCGTCTGCTTCGTCGAACAGCGACTGAATGTCCAGCTCGAACGGCATCTGCGCGCCTTCCGGAAGCCATACGAGCACGTCGGAAAGAATCGCGGGACGCTCGTCGTCGGGCTGCCAGCGCTCGAACGTGCGCGAATCCCGATCGACGATCCAGTACTCGGCAACGCGGTTCCGCTGATAGGCAGGGCGCTTGATCGCTCGATCGAAGCGCGCACTGGCTGGCGACAGCACCTCGACTGCCAACGGCAGCCGGGAGACGAAATAGTTCCTGTCGTCGAGATGACCATTCGGCACGACGAGCAGATCGGGCTGCGTCACCATGCCTGGCTCGAGCTTCACGTCCAACGGCGCGACGAACACTGTTCCGGCTCTCTGCACTCGCACGTACTCGCGCAGCCGACTGGCCAGGGGAAGGATGATTTGCTGATGCCGCCAGTGCGGACTGGGCGTCACGAGCACTTCGCCATCGACCAGCTCCCATCGCTCACCGGCGGGCGCTGCATCACGCTCGACATTGAACTCCGCCTCGGTCCAACGGCGGGCGACGGACTTCTCTACGACCATCCGCATAATCTGCTCGGCCCCCTTTACGCTCGGCAAGCGTCATCGCCGGCCGATCCTCAACCAGACGGAGGCCGTCGGCGTTACTACTACGTGCGCGAGCGTTCTTGAGCTATCCACCGCCGCGCGCGCCTGCGCAATTTGCTCGAGACGCCCCCACCGTGTTCCAGACACCGACCCAGATGACGATGACCTCCCGCCTCCTCGCCGCCGCCTGCGCGCTCGCATGCGCCGCCGCACCCGCACTCGGCGCACAACAGCCCGTGCCCGCCGGCACTTCACCCGCAGGCACCGGCGGCGAAGGCGCACCCGCGCAACAGCAGGCTCCCGTGCGACGCGCGCCCCGCCCGTACGCGCAGGTCATCACACCGCGCGCGCACACGGAGCACGGCGGCATCACCGTCCATCGCGTCGACGACCGCTACTTCTTCGAGGTCCCCGACTCACTCATGTCGCGCGACTTCCTCATGGTCACGCGCATCGCCGGTGTGCCGGCGGGATCGGCCGGCTTCCAGAGCGCGGGAAGCTCGCTCAACGAGCGCATGATTCGCTGGCAGCGCGCGAACGATCGCATCCTCCTCCGCAGTATCAGCACGGATGCTGTCGCCGACGACTCCCTGCCCATCGCGCGGAGCGTCGCGCAGAACAACTACGCCGCGATCATCGGCGCGTTCCCCATCGCCGCATTCAACAAGGACAGCAACGCATACGTCATCGACGTCACCGACTTCTTCTCCACCGACAATCCTGCGACGTCCGGCATGAGTGCCAACCAGCGTCGCACGTACGGTGTGCGACGCTTCGATCCCGCGCGCAGCTACATCAGCAGCGTGCGCGGCTTTCCCATCAACATCGAAGTGCGCCAGGTGCAGACGTTCGACGCCGCGACGCCGCCCAGCGATCCCAATGGTGCGAGCGTGACGATGGAAACGAGGCAGTCGATGATCCTGCTGCCGCGCGTGCCGATGCGGCCGCGCAACTTCGATCCGCGCGTCGGCTTCTTCTCCATCGATCGCGTCAACTACGGTCTCGATGAGCAGAAGGCCGCGAGCCAGGAGTTCATCACACGCTGGCGTCTCGAGCCGAAAGATCCCGCGGCCTACGCGCGCGGCGAACTCGTCGAGCCCATCAAGCCCATCGTCTACTACATCGATCCCGCCACACCGGCGCGCTGGAAGCGCTATGTGAAGGAAGGCGTCGAGAACTGGAAGCCCGTGTTCGAGCGCGCCGGCTTCAAGAACGCCATCATCGCGAAGGATGTGCCGAGCAAGGAGGAGGATCCCGACTTCGATATGGATGATGCGCGTTACTCCGTCGTGCGCTGGGCAGCGAGCCTCGTGCGCAACGCGACCGGTCCGCACACCCACGACCCGCGCTCCGGCGAGATCATCAACAGCGAGATCACCTGGTATCACAACCACATGCGCAGCTATCGCAACTGGTTGATGATGGAGACCGGGGCGTCGAACCCCGCCGCCCGCTCGCTCGACATCCCCGAGGAGCTCATGGGCGAGACCATGCGCCAGGTCATCACCCACGAAATCGGCCACGCACTCGGCCTCCAGCACAACATGATGGCGTCGGCGTCATTCCCCACCGACTCGCTGCGCAGCCCGACCTTCACCAGCAAGTACGGCGTGAGCGCGACGATCATGGACTACGCGCGACAGAACTACATCGCGCAGCCGACGGACGGTCTCAAGACGAAAGACTTCATCCGGAGAGTCGGACCCTTCGACGACTTCGCGATCAACTGGGGCTATCGCGTCATCGCCGCACCCAGTGCTGACGCCGAGCGTGCGACGCTCAACAAGTGGCTGACGAATCAGACCGGGCCGTATCCGTATCGTTTCGTCTCACAGCAAGTCGGCAGCGGCGACCCACGCAATCAAACCGAAGACCTCGGCGACGATCCCGTAAAGTCGTCGACGTACGCGGTGATGAACTACAAGCGGATGATTCCGCAGCTCGTGTCGTGGACGACGAAGCCCGGTGAGAACTACGAAGATCTGATGGAGGTGTACGAGGAGGCGATCGGCAGGTGGGCCGGTTACATGGGCCACGTCGCCACGATCATCGGTGGCGTGAGCGTCGACCTTAAGACGTCGGACTTGCCCGGCGCCGTGTACACCGTTGTGCCGAAGGCGAAGCAAAAGGCAGCACTCGCATTCCTCAGTGAGAACATCTTAACGACGCCCGAGTGGATCCAGCCGCATGAGATCGTGTCGCGCATTGGGCCGAACGGGACGCTCGCTAATCGACAGGCGGGAATCGTGACGTCACTGCTCAGCCCCGCGCGCCTTGGCCGGCTCGCTGAGGAGGAGAAGTACGATGCGGCGAATGCGTATCCGCTCGCGGAGTATCTCACGGACCTCAAGCGCTCGGCGTGGAGCGGCGTAAACCCGGACGCGAATCGTCGGCAACTGCAGCGCGTGTACATCCAGCGTCTCGAAGCGTTGATCTCGCCGCCTCCGGCTCCAGCGGCGGGCCAAGGTCAAGGTCCGGGCGGCGGCTTTCCCGCCGCGCCGCAGCGTGCGGTGCCGTTCGTCACGCCGCCGACGTTAGCACAAAGCGATCTACCGGCGATGGCACGTATGCAGTTGCGCGACATTCAGCGTGATGCACGTGCGAACGCGACGAGCGCGGCGAATGCAACGGCGCGTGCACACTGGAGCGACATCTCGGATCGGATCACGTTGATCTTGGAGCCGAGGCGTTAGGCGACGACGTCGACGATCACGGCGGGCTCGGCGCATCTATCCGGGCCCGCCGCAACGAGTCGGCGCGCTGGCGCAATCGTTCGAGTCGTTTTCGAGGGACCAGCGCAGATATGCGGTCGGCGGCTTCGCCTTGGCGGATGGAGGTACTTCGGTCGAGATGTCTTAATGGGACAAATCGTCCGGTTATCCTGGCCGTTGTCGACCCCGGTAAGAAGCGGTACAGTGGCGTTGTACATTCAGTGTGATGTCGACGTGAGGTCCTGCGATGCCGCGGGACTCGTCCGCCGCCACCTGCCCTCGTTCGTCGCGATCCCCTTCCCATCGCGAACGCAGGACGTCTTTCCCAACAGCTCGCTGCCGCTGCTAACGCTCACGCGCATTCTGCACTGCGTGCGCTTGCGGTTCGCTTACCCTCAAACACCGATGCCGGCGTGACTCCACCCTCCTTTCCTCGGCCACGACCTATCCGCTCGTGGCGATTCCTGCGGTTCCTCGACCGACGGACCCCAGCCACGCTCGGCGTGGCGCTCCTTCTTCCGGCCGCCGCGCTCTTAGTCGCGTGCCATGACACTGTCGTGCAGCCCACGCCCAGCGGCCTTCTGCCCTCGGTGCCAGCATCACGTTCTGGAGGCTTCACGGACGACGCGAACTTCGGTGCCTTCAACAGTCCGGCGAGCGTCAGCTATGATGCCGTTATCGACCCGTGGGATGCCGGATCGCCGCAGGAGATCATCGGCGCCTTTCCCTATCCGACGATCATGACCGCCACCACCACGGGCCGCGTCAATCAAGTGCCAGGGGCGTTGAACGGCGACGGCCTCTCGTGGGGGCCCGAGATTACGCTCGAAGGGCGCATCAATGGACTGAGCATCATGACGCTCGACTCCGGGGGCACGACGGTCGTCGTGAGCGGGGGCACGTTACGCGCGCGTCGTGTCGCACTTGGCAGTCCTCAGCCCGCAGGCGGGCTTGGCTGGTCGTGCGGCGCGGCGCTTGGCCGCAACTTTCCCTGCTGGACCTTCGAGGGCAGCGCGCATCTGCAACTGACGCGGGAGAGCGTCGGCATGACGCTGACGAGTGACGCCGGTTCGCCGGTCATCATGGCGAGTCGTGGCGCAAGCACGGCCGCCGCGCGCAGCATCACGGCCGCGGGGCCCTCGAGCGGCCCCACGCGAACCGTGGTTCCCGGCACGGCGGTCGCGTTTACGGCGGCGAGGGAGAAGGACGCCATCGGCGGACTCCAGGTGTATATGACGGGAGTCACCTGGCGCTGGGTGGTGGATCCCCCTGAGACGCCGGACCCCACAATAGCAGCCGACACAGGGGCGTGTGGGACAACGCCCATCCCGCTATGTACTCGCTCGCTGCAGCATTCCGGCACGATGTACGCCACCGCCTATGTCAATGGTGCGCAGGTGGAGCAGTCACTACACGTGGAAGTCGCTTCCGCGGCAGTCGTAATCGAGATCGTGTCAGCCAAGGGTCCGAACGGAGTAGGTTCATTCCTGACGGAAGACCTCGAGGGTCGGCAGAACGATCCTGAGAATCGGATAAAACTGATCGCACGTGTCACGCCGGCAGCACTCGCGTCGCAGGTGCGATGGATCGTCGAAGATCTGCCCGGTGATCACGTGATCACGGTTGCACCAAGTGCGCCGCTGGTCGGTGAATCGACGTCGTTTCTGGTTCCGGTGGCCAACCAAGGGCGAACCGCAGCGCGTTGGCCCGGGGATCACACCACGTCATTGGCAATAACGTCGAAGCGGCTCGCGTACAGAGTAACAGCCACAGTCGTTTCAGGAGGGACTACGTACAGATCGAAGCCGGATTCCGTGGTGCAGGACTCGCTCGACGTGCTTCGCCAGGAATACGTCGATTGGGACAAGAGACAGAAGGCGACCATCACCCGAGCGATATTGTCAAACCTCGGCGATGCTCGGCGCAATTCGGGAGACTATGTGGTGTGGCCTTCGTCGCCACGACTCACCGCCGGCATGGCGGCGCTTCAAACGCTTGCCATGACCACTCTGCACCAGGAGCTCTTCGTCACAGGTGGTTTTCGCAATCCGGTGCACCATCACTTGCATGGTGGTGGTGGTGCTCACCCCGCCCCGGAAAGCGCGCACCTCTATGGCGACGCAACGGACTTCAGAATAACCGATCCGCCACCCAGGATGACACGCTCCAGGTACTTCACGAGGATTCGAGACCTCGCATGGGACAGCACGGTGGGCGGGTGCTTCGAACCGGCGAGCGTTATCACGGCCAACGGTACACAATCTCTCGATCACGCGCATGTCGATTGGCGCACACCTTGCTCATCAGGTTGGGGAGCCGCACAATGATACGCTACCTCTGGGTTATGCTCTTTGTCCTCGCGACAGGGGCAACGGAAACTCTTGCGCAGTCGACACCGGATTCAGTTGCTATCTGGACATCGCAGCTCGGGCGAGGCACTAACGCAGCCCGCGCCGACGCTCTCGGTGGACTCTCGTTAATACCGCGGTCCGCCCTTCCCGCCGCGACGCAACGAGTGATGATCGCCGAGCTAAAGCGGTTGAACGCGCAAGTGCTTGCTCGGACTCCATGGACTGAGGAAGCCACCGGCGACTACTACATGTCGCTCGTGAGTGCAGTAGCCGCGCTCGAAACGGCCGAGGCCTATCGCGCGCTCATTCCCTCGATCGGCGTCTCGCTCGGTGTCGGCCGGCGTGTTGCGCGACTCGGCGACGAGGCGGTACCTGCCCTGCGTGACCTGATCAGCCGCGGCTACGAGAAAGATGTCGCGATCGGCACTCTGGGACTCGTCTCCTTTTGGGCGGATAGTACAGGTGCGCCTCTATCGGCCGCATCCAGATCCGATATTTTGGAGATGCTTCTTCGGGCGTATGTCGACACGACAGACGATGCGCAGCTCGGACTGCTGATGGGCCTTCGTAATGCGGGCGATCCGACGCTCTTGCCGCTTGCCCGCGCACTTCAAGGGAAAGCGCGATCGCAAGACGACATCTACATAGCGAACTCACTGACCCCGGTCATTGCCACGCTCGACGCGCGTAACCGCCAACTCTCCCTCGCCGATCTGCTACGCATGGTGCAACGAAACGTGCAATCGATCTGCGTGCGTGCAGCACCCAGCAATCGCAAGGGAATCTGCCAAGCAGTGCAGAATGAAATGACCGAGAATGTGCGGCACATCGAGCGTGGTGAGATGCCGGCGGCCCGGAATGGTCTGACGAGCGCACTCAAAGCAGCAGAGCGTGCGCGCGACGGCGGTTACATCACCAACGCGGAGTACGCATTGATTGCAGGTGGAATCCAGGAAATTCTGTCTCGTCTGCATTAATGCACGTCACGAGCAACAGGTAGCTAGCAGGCCCCGGCAATTTCGCCGGGGCCTGTCATCCGCCCCTAGCCCGAATGCTGCGGTGGGCGATTGGAGAGACGCACGCATTTTCATTGCGACCCAAGACCGTTGAGTGAGGCAGTCTTGTAACGCGCAGCGACTGTCAGACTCGGCTCTCATCACGGCGGGCTCGGCGCATCTGTCCGTGACCGCCGCAAGGAATCGGCGCGCTGGCGCAATCGTTCGAGTCGGGCGCGGTTCTCCTCGAAGACACTGTCGGTGCGCGCACGCGTTGCCTTCGAAGGCCCGCGGGAAAACAACGAGAACGGAAGTTTCCCCGTGATGAGACCTCCAGTATTGTCTGGCGGAACAAGGAGCGTTCGCCCTGTGAGGCGCATCTTCAACATCGCTTCCTTGGCCGCGGCATCGCGCTCGGACACTGTCGGAACGCGTCGTGCCGCCGCGGCAGCGAACGCCGCGGCGAATACCGCCAGCGCCGAATCTCGCTCGGTCGCCGAGAGAGTTTGGAGTGGTGCATTGAGCTGGCGTGGTGTCGGCGCGGTGTACCATGGTGCGCCGCGCGGACGCGGCACGACGAACCGCGACGGCGCGTAGTCCCGTGGCACCACCGCTTCGCTCGGCGGTTGAGGCGTAAGTGGCTTTGCGCTGGTGTCGAGCGCCGTACCTGGTTCCGCGTCAGGTATGAAGGTCGATGTCGCCCTTCTCTTCGTGAACGCTCGTGCTGGAGCTACTGTCGCGACTATGGGCCGAGTTGCTCGTTGCGCGACGAACGCCACGTGCTCCGCCGACAGACGGGCAGCGGGTGGCGCGTCGAACAAGGCCCACGAAGATGGCACGCCCATGGACAGCAACACCGCCGCGAACGATCCGCAGCTCAGCAGTGTCGCCGCAATCATCGGCCGCGCGTTGCGACGGCCGCCGCGCGCCGAGTGGAGTCGCCCCTGCCCTATCGAGATCACGCACCGTTCGACCCGCATCGACGCCTAACGGTTGCGCGGGCCGTATCGGATCGCCTGCGTATGGATAACGTGTCACGGCTCGAGCGCGGAAAAGACCTCGTGCTCGACGTGATCGCACAGGTCGCTGAGCAGCTCGACGACATCGCGACCCCTACCGGGTCCTCGCTCCGGGTACGCGAGGGCGTACTCGACGCGCAGGAACATGTCGAGCTTGGGAGCCTCGCCGACAATTCTCGCGGGCACGGACGCCACGATGGCGCCGTCCGCAAATGCGCCCGACGTCACGATGGGATCACCCGTCAGCGATACGC
>JBDUCR010000481.1:0-3799 GCA_040003345.1 bacterium | reverse complement strand
CCCATCACGTGCTCGCAGAAGTTGTGGCCCACGTGACCGCTCGAGTTGCCGATCCCGTTTGGATGCTGCGGTGAGTGCGAGAGAAGCAGCAGCCGCGCGGACTCCAGCGTGGATGCAGCAAGAATCACGACCTTGGCCTTCGCCTCATACGTCTTTCGCGTCGCGCTATCGACGAATGCGACGCCGCGTGCGCGGCCGGTCTTCTTGTCGACCAGCACCTCGTGCGCGATTGAATTCGTTCGCAGCGTGAGATTGCCAGTGTCCATTGCCGGATAGATGAGCCCCGTCGGCGAATCGAACGCGGCGTGAATGTCGCAGCCTCCCGCCCTTCGATTGCACGCACCTCGGCCGTAACACTTGCTGCGATACTTGTTGTGCTTGAGGCCATCCGTCGTGACACCGGCGCGATATGGCGTCACGACGCGTCCCATGCTCGCGAGCTTGCGTCGCAACATCACTTCGCCCGCGTTGAGCTTCGTGGGACGCTGAAACAGACTGTCGGGCAGATGCGGCAGATTCTCCTTGTGTCCGGAGATGCCGAGGTAGCGATCGACGCGATCGTAATATGGCTCGATGTCCTTGTAGGAAATCGGCCAATCCTCGCCGTAGCCGTCGTGCGACTTCGCCTTGAAGTCATAGTCGGACAACCGGAGCGCGAGACGTCCCCAGATGTTGGTCTTGCCTCCGAGTGCACGCGCCCGCACCCAGGCGTACGAGGTACCGGTGTACGGATGACTCTTCTCGTCGACCAGAATGTTCTTGACGTAGTCAGTCCCGCCCCAGCCGCCGACGTACGAGTACACGTGCTTGAACGCGCTGTTGTTCGCGTACGGCGGTTGCCGAATCGTGTACTCATTCAACGACAGCGCGTGCCATCCTGGCGGCGCATCGCCGCGACGTGGATGCTCGTACGGCCATTCCATCGAGCGCAGTTCCTTCTCGACGTCGAGCTTCTTCCCTGCCTCGAGCATCAGCACCTTCATGCCCTTCGACGTCAGCACATGCGCCGCCATTCCGCCCGCGGCGCCGGAACCGATGACCACCGCGTCGTACGTGACGCCAAGATCAACTTCGGTAGGAATGGGCGGCGGCGTGATGACGAGTGTCATCGCGCAGACCGTATTGTGATGTTGCGATACTCGATCGGACCGTGATCGCCTTGAAGCAACAGCGGACCCGGAGCACCTTCGTTGCTGTCGAGCGCGCCGCCCGTAATGCCGGGAATTTCGCGATTCGCGACGACTGTCTTCCCATTCGCCACCACGGTGATCATGCGTCCAGTGAGCGTGATGTCGAACGACTGCCATTCGCCTGGCCGCTTCGCCGCTACCTCACTTGGCGCAATGAATCCGTAGATGCCGCCGAGCAGATCGTTCTGCGGCTCCGTGGTAAGGCTGTCTTCGATCTGCACTTCATAACGACCGCGTTGATACACGCCGCTGTTGCTGCCCTTCGGATATCGAAACTCGACGTGTAGCACGTAGTCGGTGAATGTCTTGTCGGTTACGATGTTCGCGCCGGATTTTGGACTCTGGAGCACACCGTTCACCGCGCGCCACTGGTTCGTGCCGAGTGCGTGCCAGCCAGTGAGATCCTTGCCGTTGAAAAGGGAGATCGGCGCGCCCCACGCCGGCTTGTTCGTGCGACGAAGCGACGGCGCGCGCCTGGCAGTCCAGTTCGATGTCTTGCCGTCGGGAAAGGTCATGGTCCCCGATAGCGCGTCGCTGGTCAGGCGTCCCTCGACATGCAGATCGCTCTGACCTTGCTCCCACTGCGGAGGGATTGAAAAGCTCATCACGCCCTCGGTGAACGTTACTTTTCCGATGGGCCGCGCGCTGCCAACCACGCCGACGAATTGTCCGACGAGATAGCCATTGCCCGACGGACGCACCTCGAGCCACGACGGCTGCGCGCCACTCGGCGCCGCGATGGTGATGTCCCATCGACCGATGATGGGCGGCGGTGCGGATTGCTGCACGGCAATGGGAGCGGCGCTCTCGATCAGCGCAAACGACGTGAGCGCCAAGAGCGCTGTCGAAATCTTCCACATGGTCTGGCTCCTGTGAGGGAAGGCTTTGACAACATGCGGAAAAAGCAGTTCCCTCGCTATGCTCTTCCGTTAAGGGCTGTCAGCAGCCACTCCGCTCTCTGCCGGCAACCCTGCACTCAGCAGATTGATGAACAGGCGCATCGCTCCCGGAACACCGTTCGCGATCTGCCGCTGAAGGTTCAGCGACACATAGACGAATCGTCCCTTGCCGACAGCTGCGATGAGAATCGAATTGCGGTTCTGCTTCTCGCCGGGATCATGCATCTCAACCACCCTCGCGTAGCGCGAGTCCGCAGTTGTCGGCACTGATGAAGCGCGCTCACCGCTCCAGTTGCTCCAGTCGTCGTCGCGAATGACGTTCGGCCAGGTGAGCACGCGTGCGCGCAGCTCGAGCGGGGTCACCGGTGCGTCTTCCGTCGCAACCCGCTCGAAGTACGGTGTTGCGTAGCCGAGTGGAAATGGAAGAATGCCCGGCATCGTCACCGCCTGTGGATTGCTCATTACCACCACGGTGCCCCCCTTCCGCGCGAACTCGGTGAACCGACCAGCCTGGCTCAGCAGCCCGGGATCCGCGCGCAACGCATCGGGCCCGATCATCAGCGTGCTGATGCCTTCGAGATCGAAGCGCAACAATCCTTCGTTGTTCAACGCATAGACGGGAATGCCGAGCTGCTTGAGCGCGATGTCCGCATCTTCACCAACACCGCGCACATATGCCACGCTCAGCTTGCTCGGTATTTCGACGTTCACGACCTGAAGACGAATAGTGGCGTCGCGAAAGAGATGAACAGGCGGCAGATAGGAGTACTGTGCCGTCCGGAATCCGGCGACGAGAGTATCGGACCCGGCGATGCCCTGCACGCCAACTTCATAGCGTCCCTGAGACGCCATACCGCGAAGCTGTGCACGCAGCTCGCGCGCTTCATGTGGTGCGAGACTCATTGATGCAGGCATTGAATCGAAGCGCACACCTTGGGCAAGGTGCGCCTTGAGCGCGAACGTCTGCGGCTTGTCGGAGAATGACTTGATCGCGATGCGGAGCTGGTTCTTGAGCGGCTTGCCTGCCTGCGCCCACTCCAAAGCACGCTCGAAGCCAAGAGTCACTATTGGTACGCCACTCACATCGCGGTTGCGAACGCCGAGCACCGGATCAGCCGACCTGAAGGCAATCGTTCCGACACTCGCTGATACGCTCGTTCCGCCGACCGTGATGGTTGCCGTGACGTCGCTCGGACGACGCATGGTTTCCGGAATTACAATTCCCGCCGCGGTCCAGTCTTTCAATGGCGGTCCGGCACGAGGCGCGCCATCGAGCGCCGTGATCACCATCGGGTAGAAATTCCCTTTCGTCTTCCAGATCCACCACGGATGCGCATACGCGAGATTCACGACCGAACGCGTGATCGCGACAGTGCCGTGTGGCGGCACTGTGACGGCGTCCGTCATGCGCACGCGAACAGCGCCAGACACCGTAACGTCGTTCAGTATCGCAACCGAATCACCGTGGTTGGTCACCGTCACGGTGACGAGCGCAGTATCGCCACTGGCGAGAAACTCTCGATCGGCGACTGTCTCGAACGACACTCCGGCCGCAGCGAGGAGCGCATCGGACGCTCGCTCCTGAACGAGATCGATCGACGCATCGAGGTCGAGCAACCGCCCATCGCACGGACGGCTCCGTGTGCCGAGGCTGATCGCCATGTCGCGATTCGGATGACGACACGCCGGTACCGCCTTGCGAACGATGGA
>JBDUCR010000192.1:0-3804 GCA_040003345.1 bacterium | reverse complement strand
CCCGGCAGCTTCTCCACCATCGGCAAGCGCGTCTCGAGCGGCTGCTTCATGAGCGACGCAAGCGCTGGCTCTTCGACCTGGCGCTGTGGCGCGTACTCGAGCGACTTCCAATCGAGCGTGAGAATCTCCTTGCCGACTTTCTTATAGAAGCCCGCTCCGGTCTTCTCGCCCAAGCGACCACTCGCCGCGAGCTTCTGCACCCAGTCGGGCATGGAGAAGTCTTCGCCAGTGCTTTCGCTCAGTCCTTTCGACACGTGCAGCAGTACATCGATTCCCGTGATGTCCGCGGTGCGAAACGTTGCGCTCTTCGCTCGGCCAAGCAGTGGGCCAGTGAGTGCGTCCACTTCGTCGATCGAGAGGTCCGACTCCATCATGCCTTTCATCGCCGCGATCATGCCGTACACGCCGAGCCGATTCGCGACGAAGCCCGGTACATCCTTGGCGACGACGATTCCCTTGCCGAGCACTACTTCACTGAAGCGTCGCGTTGCGTCGAGCGCATCGGGCGCAGTGTCTGGCGTCGGAATGATCTCGAGTAGATGCAGGTACCTCGGCGGATTGAAAAAATGCATGCCGAGGAAGCGCTGCTTGAACGCGTCGGTGCGTCCTTCGACGAGCACCTTCATCGGAATGCCCGACGTGTTCGTTGCGATCACGGCATTCGGCTTGAGCAGCGGCTCGATGCGCGCGTACAATGCCTGCTTTGGAGCCGGCTGTTCGATGATCGCTTCGAGGATGAGGTCGCAGTCGGCGAGCTTCGCGAGGTCGTCGTCGAGATTGCCGACGGTGATGAGCGCGATGCGCGAGACATCCATGAACGCCGCGGGCCGCGCCTTCTTTGCGCGCTCGAGGCCGCCTTTCGCCGGCGCATTCTTGTCACCGTCCTTGCCCGCGATATCGAGAAGGACGACGGGGATTCCTGCCGACGCGGCGAGTGCCGCAATGCCGCTGCCCATTGTACCGGCGCCGACGACGCCGAGCTTGGCGATGCGCATGATTGGATCGAGGTGCTGAGAGAGGTTTTGTTCGACGACTGAAAGCTAGTCGAGTGCCGATGCGTGTGTTTTCAATCATCCAGCGTGCAGTTGTGTAGTCCTCTGCGGCCTCTGCGGACCTCTCTGTGCATCCTCTGCGTTAAAAATTCCGTAGTAACTGTCTCTTCTCGCCGTACACGCCTCGCAAACAGACGGTCGAACTACGGATTTCATTTACGCAGAGGATGCACTGAGAGGAACGCGGAGGCCGCAGAGGACTACGCAAGCACGCGTGAAGCTTCTGCATGGAGCATTCAGAATCTTTTCAGTCGTCACTCCTGCTCTACGGCTCGCTCCCAAATGGATCACCCGGCGGCGGCGCGAGTGCCGGACTCGGCTTCGGCAATTCTCTCCGATCGATCCAGCGCGCGAAATCGCCGGCAATCGACGACCAGTGTGCGCGATTCATCGTGTCGCCTCCACCGGCACTCGCCAACGCCACCGGCCGCAGCCGCGCAATCTCATACTCCGCGACGGCACGAACCTCCGGCATCGCCTCCATGTCGGCCGCGAGCAACAACAAGCGATCAGCCACCGCACGTTGCGTCACGCGACGAAGCGCCGCCGTCTTCGGTGAAGCATCTCGATCGCGCTTCTGCCACGTTGCCGCAACAAGCGAATCAATCGTCTCACCGAGCGTGAGCATGTTGCGCCCACGACCAGCGAACGCAACGAGCCGCCCCGCGCGCTCACGCTGAAGAATTCCATCCACGATCATCTGCGCCAGCGTACGTGCCGCCGAGATCTCGTCGAACGCGGGATCGGTGCGTCCACGAAAGAGCTCGCCCACCGGGCTATTGCTGTTGTTCACCGGACCATCGTAGCCACTTGGCCGAGGACCGAGCAGCGCGAGCACACTGTCGGGAATCGCGAGCTCCGATGGCTGCAGCTCGGCGAGCACCGCAGTGAGTGCTTCACGCTGATGGGCGCCGTCGATCGCATGTGTCGCAATCTGGCCGTCGCCGCGAAGCGCATTCTGATAGATCATTCCGCCGATCGTTTTCGTAACACCGTTGAGCGCGAAGCGATGCCAGAAGTAAAGTGGTGCAAGTCGTTCCTGCAGCGTTGCGATCGGCTCACCGACGCGAATGTTGCGCAGTCCAAATCGCGACAACGCGAGACGACGCACCGCCGTCTGGTGCTGGAGAAAGAGATACGGCGATTCGGCATCGTCCCAGAGATTCGTGCGCGGATCGCTTGCATTCTCGGGGCGCGCGTCAGCGTCGCTCAAATAGAGGTAGCCTTTGCGCAATCCCTCGGCGACGATCGCGGCGAGCGAATCCCGCTCCGTGCCCGCAGGAAAAATTCCGTACGCCCAGCGAATTGCCCAGATATCGTAGTCGCCGGGCCCTCGGCCGTACGCCTGCGAGATGTCGATCTCGCCGTTGCCGCCGAGTCGCACGCGAGGCGCGGGGTAGTCCATCACCGACGCGCGTTCGTACGTGCTGGCGATATAGTTGTGCTGCATGCCGAGCGTGTGTCCGACTTCGTGCGCGCTGACCTGCCGCACGCGCGCGAGCACGAACGCCGTGTCAGCCGCAGCAGCGTCGGCGCCGAGCAACGCGGCGTAGAGGTTGTAGTCCGTGCGCGCGCGGTGTGAGTCCATGCGCGCCATTCCCTTGAGAATCTCGCCGGTACGCGGATCACCCAGCGAGCCGCCAACCGACCATCCGCGCTCGTTGCGATTTTCCCACTGCACGACGTTGTAGCGCGCGTCGAGCGGATCTTCCCCCTCCGGCAGATACTCGGCGACAAATCCACCGGTGAGTCCGGCCTTGTCGAACGCGTCGCTCCAGAAGCGCACACCGTCGAGCGTCGCCTGCTTCATCGGCTCCGGGATGCCGGGGTCGATGTAGTAGTGAATCGGATTCTTGATCGGCGAGCGGGAATTGGTCGGGTCCACGCGCTCGAGACGATGACGCGAGATCCAACGCTGCTCGAGTGCACGCTGAATCGGCTGGCCGTAGTCCTTGAACGTGATGCCAAAGAATCCCACGCGTGGATCGAGCTCGCGTGGCGTGTATCCGTCGGGCAGCGGCAGAATCGAAAGGTGTTGGCGCAGCGTGAATGCGCGTCCATCGGGCGCGATGCGACCGACGATTCCGCCGGGACGTCCCGTTGTCGCGAACGTGAGTGCGACGTCGATCTCGCTGTTGGTCGGAAAGGCGCGTGTGCGCGCACGGTCGATCGACGACCGGTCGCGCGCAACTGTGTATGTGCCCTGATTGAGTCGCGTCATCGTTCCCACGACGTCGTTCCAGTCGCGGTAGGCGACGTCCGTCATGTCGACGAGCGTTCGTCCACCTTCCTCCGCAAGAACAGGAAGCGACGCGATGGTGCTCGGCGGAAAGCTCTCTTCGATACTGCGTCGATGCGCCGCGTTGTCGAGCGAGGTGCGGAAGGTGGTGTTCTCGAACACCATCTGCACTCTGTCGCCGTCGCGATCAAAGCGCACGACGTTATCCGTGCCGCTTGCGCCGCGGTCGAGTCCTACGGGATTCGAACCGAATCCGGATGCGAGGCTCGACCAGAACAACGCGCGATTGGCGCCGCGCGGCAGCTCGGCGTACAAGCGTCCTTGTTTCGAGTCGATGTAGAGTGGAACGAAGCCTTCGCGTCGTTCGAAGCCAATTGTCTTCGATGCGATGGTGGCTGGTGGCGTTTGCGCCAGAGCGAGGGACGGAAGCAGAAGCGCGAGCGCCGCGCGACGGATACGAGACATGTTCACAGTTGCGAGAGATTAAGGATCCTATCTTCCTATCTTCCTATC
>JBDUCR010000046.1:0-12907 GCA_040003345.1 bacterium | reverse complement strand
GATGTGCGATCGTCGCAGCCGCAGTCAGCCAACCACGACCACGACGCGGCCGACGCTCGGCGTACAGCCGACGCACGCGCACCATCACGCGGCGCTCGAACGACTTATCGAGCACCACTGGCCGCTGCAATTCCTCGACGATCATCTCGAGCGTCGTACGACCCCACTCAGGCACTGTGAACCTCTTTCAGCAAGATTCGCAAACGATCACATGCGCGCATCACACGCATTTTGAGCGCCGAGACACCCACTCCGGTTATCTCCGACATCTCGTCATATCCCAACTCTTCTACGTACTTCAGAAGGAACGCTTCCCGTTGGTCCGGACTGAGTTCACCAACAGCGCGCTCGATCTCCTCACGCCACATCGTCTGCTCGGCGGGATGTTCCTCCGACGCATTGAGTAGCGCTCCCTCATCGTGCACGAACGTCTGGCCGCGACGCACGCGCCGTGCCCCGCTCGTCCGGCATCGGTTGACGAGAATGCGAAACAACCAGGCCCCAAAACGCTCCGGCTCCTCGCATCGCGACAGCGACCGGTAAGCACGCGTGAAGGCATCCTGCAGCGCCTCCTCCGCATCCTCCCGATTGCCCAGCATGTGCACCGCGTACCGCGCGTACCTGTCTCGATATCGCGAGACGAGAGCGCCATACGCGTTCACATCGCCGTGCAACACCCGCGTGACGAGCTCTGCATCCGAGCTCTCCATACCCTCAAGACCCGACATTCATACCCGCGGTCACAGTTGAAGGGGTGCGTACAGTATGTGTGCTACGACACACAAAGGCACGCATACCCGCAATCATTCCCAACAAATCTACGGCAAAGGAAGCCCGTGCGCAGGATAGAATCGCTTCCGATTCCTCGCGTACGTGATCAGCAGTTCCGCTGGGGCAAATCGCCCCGGAAAACGACCGTTTAGCTGCTCCAGCTCCTCCACAAGCGCCCCCGCACCCACAGCATCCACGTATCGGAACGGACCTCCCCGGAACGGAGGGAAGCCAATACCGAACACAGCCCCAACATCACCATCCCGCGCCGAGCGAAGAACACCTTCCTCCAGACAAAGCGCCGCCTCGTTCACCATCGCGAGGACACAGCGCTGCCGAATTTCGCCGGCATCGATCTCCCGACGGGTGGCGCCGTGCGGCAACAAATCATACACGGAGGGATCAACCTCGCTCTTCTTCCCCGCATCATCATACAGATAGAAGCCGAGCTTCCCCTTTCGTCCGGTGCGCCCCGATTCAACCACGCGACGCAACGACTCGCTGGGTGACATCCGATCGCCGAATGCCAGCGACAGCGTCAGCCCGACCTTGCCACCAACATCGATCCCCACCTCGTCGAGCAGAGTGATCGGACCGACCGGAAAGCCAAAGGCCGTCAGCGCTCTGTCGATTGCATCGATGCTCGCGCCTTCGTCGAGCAGGCGACCCGCCTCGTTCATGTACGCCGAGAGCGTACGCGTCGTGTAGAAACCCGGCGAATCGTTCACGACAATCACCGTCTTGCCAAGTTTCTTTCCGTACTCCACCGCAGTGACGGTTGCGTCCTTATCCGTCGCTGGCGTCACGATGATCTCGAGCAGCGGCATCTTGTGCACCGGGGAGAAGAAATGCATCCCCAGCACGCGGTTCGGTCGCGTGGCCGCTTCGGCGATTCGTGTAATCGGAATCGTGCTCGTATTCGACGCATAGATCGCATCGGCAAGCAACAGCGGCTCGACTTCGCGCAACACGCGGTGCTTGAGCGCGAGATCCTCGAACACCGCCTCGATGACGAGATTCGCACGACCGAAGCCCGAATAGTCCGTCGTACCGCCCGTCAGCGACAGCTGATCTTCGTACTGAATGCGCGTGATCTGCTTCTTCTTGAGGCGCTCCCTGAGAACCTCGCTCACGGCGGCCACCCCGTGGCCCACCCGCACGACGTCGGTGTCTTTGAGACGCACGGGCGTCAGTTGTTGCACGGCAACGGACGCGATGCCGGCGCCCATGAATCCCGCGCCAATGATGCCCAGCGTGTCCACAGGTGCAGGCTCAGGCGCTGGCGCTTGAACTCCCGGATCCCGCTTCAGCGCGTTCGTCGCGAAGAAGAGAAAGATCAGTTGCGCCGCGACATCGGACACTGCCAACTCGCCGAACGATCGCGCTTCCTCGCGATAGCCTCCTTCGATTCCCTTCTCGTAACCCGCTTGAATTGCGCCGATGGCGGCGATTGGCGCGGGATAGTGCCCATGCGTCTTCGCGAACACGCCTTCGCGCGCCTTTCTGAACACCAGCGCTCGTCCGAGCGGATTGTCCTCGAGCAGCACTCCGGCCGCGCCGCGATCCTTCGGCGCGTGATTCACCGAAAGCTTTCCGTCAGCAAGCTTTCGCGCGCGATCAATGGCGATGTCGAGCAGAATTGCGGGATGCACGAGCTCGTCCACGAGACCCATCTGATACGCTTTCTTAGCACGCACGTTGCGACCGGTGAGAATCATGTCGAGCGCGCGCTGAAGGCCGATGAGGCGAGGAAGCCGCTGCGTGCCGCCGGCGCCGGGAATCAATCCGAGCTGCACTTCAGGTAGCGCGAGCACAGTCCTGGGGTGATCACTGGCCACGCGATACCGACATACGAGCGCCGCCTCGAGACCGCCGCCCAGGCACGCGCCGTCGATCGCGGCGACGACGGGAAGCCGGAGCGATTCGAGTCGCGCGAGCAACGCATGTCCGCTGCGACTCAGCGCCTCCGCCTCGGCGGCTGATTGTAAGGTGAGTAATTCGTCGATGTCGGCACCGGCGAGCCACGTGTCGCGCTTGCCGGTGGCGAGCACGATGCCGCGTACTGTGCTGTCCGCCTCGAGCTGAGCGAACACGGTCGCGAATTCGGCGCGCAGGCCGGCGGTCACCTTGTTCACCGGCTCGCCCGGAAGGTCCATCGTGACGATGGCGATGCCGTCGGTAAGTCGAACTGAAAGCGCGTCCATCACTCTCTCTCGATGACCATGGCGTGTCCCATTCCGCCGGCAGCGCAGACGGTCATGAGACCGAACTGTCCACCGCGGCGCGCGAGCTCGTTGCACAGCGTCGTGAGAATGCGCCCGCCCGTGGCGCCGAATGGATGCCCGATGGAGATGGAGCCGCCCATCACGTTGAGCTTCGCACGATCCACTTCGCCGACCGGTTTGGTGAAACCGGCGCGCTCCGCCCACTCCTGCGACACGAATCCTCTGAGATTGCAGAGCACCTGCGCGGCAAAGGCCTCGTGCATTTCGATCAGGTCGATGTCCTTGAGTGTCAGGCCAGCTCTCGCGAGCGCAACCGGAGCGGCAAGCACCGGGCCCATGAGAAGTTGTTCGCCTGGATCGAGCGCGGAATAACTGTAACTGCGGATGTACGCGAGCGGCGTAAAGCCGAGTGTCTTCGCGCGCTCCTCGCTCATGAGGAGGACAGCAGACGCGCCATCGGTGAGCGGTGACGAATTGCCCGCGGTGACCGTGCCGTACTTGCGATCGAATACCGGTTTGAGTGCGGCAAGCGCCTCGATCGTGCTATCAGTGCGGATGCCATTGTCGATCGTCATCGCGTCGAACGCCGGCGGCACGTAGAGCGGCGCAATCTCCGCTGTGAGTCGGCCATCCTGTGTACCCGCCGCCGCGAGACGATGTGAGCGAAGCGCGAACTGATCCTGTTCTTCGCGCGGAATGTGATTGATCTTCGCCATCTTCTCAGCGGACTCACCCATCGATTCGCCGGTGGATGGCTCGGCGATCGCGGGCGTGATGGGTACCAGGTCGCGCGGGCGTACCTTCGCGAGCGCGCGTACGCGACCGCCGAAGGTCTTCGCTTTACTCGCGGCCACGAGCGCGTCGCTCATGCCGCGCGAATGCAGAATCGGCACGTTCGAAAGCGACTCCGCTCCACCGGCGATGATCACGTCGGCATGACCGAGCGCGATCTGATCGGCTGCATCCGTGATGGCCTGATTAGCCGACGCACATGCTCGGCTGACCGTGAACGATTGTACGCCCTTTGGAAGAATCGGAAGCAGTGAGACTTCGCGCGCGATGTTTGGCGCAAGCACGCTTGGCACCACCGTTCCGTAGACGATGGCTTCGATTAGCTCGCCGTCGATCTCTGTGCGCTGGAGCAGCTCCGTGACAACGCGCTTGCCAAGCTCGATCGCCGACAGCGATCTCAGCGTCGTGCCGGATCGTGCGAAGGGCGTTCGCAGGCCGGCGACGATGGCGACGCGGCGGCCCGGCATTCCGTATGTGGCCATTGAGGAAGCATACGCGAGCGCCGCGGGCCGGACTAGCTTGTGCACGGCAATTGGGCTCAGGTGGCACCGCGGCCGCTGCTCTCGTCACCCGACGCCTCGATCCGGGTTAGGTTAGCGCAATGGAGCCCACGTCGATGAACCAGCACGAGGAGCGCGCACGACGAGACGCCACGAGCTCGTCGCGCGCCGCATCGATGCGCGCGCTTGCAAGCGAGGCATTCGATGTGCTGGTGATTGGTGGCGGTATCTCGGGCGCTGGCGTCGCGCGCGATGCTGCGATGCGGGGACTTCGCGTCGCGCTCGTCGAGAAGGACGATTTCGGTAGCGGTACATCGAGCCGTTCGTCCCGTCTGGTGCACGGCGGCGTACGGTATCTCGAGCACGGAAAGATTGGTCTCGTCTTCGAATCAAGTCGCGAGCGCCGCATACTGCTGCGCATTGCGCCGCATCTCGTGCGACCGCTGTCATTCGTGTGGCCGATCTACTTCGGCGCACGCATCGCGCGATGGAAGCTGTCCGTTGGACTCACCCTCTATGACGCCCTCGCGCTTTTTCGAAACGTCGCGCGACACCAGCGTCTCGACGCGCACGGCGTTCACGTTCTCGAACCGAAGGTGCGTACCACTCGCCTTGCAGGTGGCGCGCGCTACTGGGACGCCGCGACCGATGACGCTCGGCTAACGCTCGCCAACGTTCTTTCCGCGCAGCGTGCCGGAGCTATCCCGGTGAACCATGTCGGTGTGACGTCACTGACGCGTGACGGTGAGCGTGTGACTGGCGCACGAGTGATGGACGCCGAAACGGACGCAGTGATCGACGTTCATGCGCGCGTCGTGGTGAACGCGACGGGACCATGGAGCGATCACGTGGAAGCGTTCGCACGCGCTGGCTCGGCCGCCGGCGTGCGCGGGAGCAAAGGGGTGCATGTGAGTGTGCCTCGTTCGCGCATCGGGAACGTCTCGGCGCTCACACTCGTCGCACCACAGGACGGACGGGTGATGTTCGTGCTTCCATCAGGTGCGTTCACGATTGTCGGCACAACCGATACGTTCGACGACGTTGCTCCCGACGACGTGCGCGCCAGCGAGCATGACGTGACCTATCTGCTCGACGCCGCCAATCATTACTTTCCGGACGCATCGCTCACGCGAGCTGATGTCGTCAGTGCGTGGGCTGGTCTGCGTCCCCTTGCCGTTGAGCAAGGTGGCGGATCGGATCCCGGTCGCGTATCGCGCGAGCATGCGATCTCCGAGACGACGCCAGGACTCGTCCGCGTCACTGGCGGCAAGCTCACGACATACCGATCGATGGCGAGCGAGGTCGTTGACGCCGTGCAACGCACACTCGGCGGCAGAGTGACGAGGTGCCATACCGCCGGTGCGCCGCTCGAGGGCGGCGACATCGCGGATGTCGCGCGTGAGATCATCGACGCAACGCGTGTCATCGGCGATGGAGTCGTGGCGGAGCGCCTCGTGCACGCGTATGGCTCCGTGTGGCGAGATGTGTGGGCGCTCGCGAGCACGGACGCGTCGCTCGGCATGCGCGTGACGCCCGACCGACCGTACGTACTCGCCGAGCTGCGTCACGCTGTGGAACACGAGCTGGCGCGCACACTCGGCGATCTCCTCGTGCGTCGCACGCCTGTCGCGTTCGAAACTGCAGATCATGGCCGCGAGACGGCGCGCCGCATTGCACCAACCGTCGCCGAGTGGATTGGCTGGGATGCGGCGGCTACCGTTGCCGCGATCGATCTGTACGACGAAGAGGTCAGGCGGATGTTCAGCGTGAACTGAAGGTCAGATCTCTTCTTCCTTCAGCTCGTGAATGGTCTTGAGGTCTTTCACCTCGAGCCGACGAACCATCGTTGGAAGCTTGAGCAGCACCAGCTCACCGACCTTCTTGCCGAGTAATGAACGGCCGATCGGCGAGGACATGGTGACCTGCCCTTCCTCGAATTCCAGCGCGTCGCCGAAGACGAGCGCATAAGTCTCCTCGGCGCCCGTGGCCTGGTCGGCAACGACGACACGCGATCCAAGGCCGACGGCATCGTGTGGAATCTGTGTAACATCGATGGACGAAAGTTTGCTCAGGCGCTCACGAAGCTGGCTGAGTCGCGCACGGACGAACTGCTGCCGCTCCAGCGCGGCCTTGTACTCGCTGTTCTCGCGGAGATCGCCCATCTCGACTGCTCTACGAATTTCACCGGGGAGCGTGACGTTCAGCTCGAACTGAAGCTTCTCGACCTCGTCCCCGAGCTTTTGCTTGAGTTCTTCGATCATCTGGGTACTGGACTGCGGGACACAAAAAAAGTTGACGCCCGACCGTGGGTCGGGCGCCGCATACTTTGAGTCTATCGTGCGCCATCCTGTAGAGCAAATGCAGAGCTAATGATTCGAGCCGTTCCGTGACGATACGCATCGAGCATGTCGAGCAAGACGTCGTGCGCATCAGGCTCAGCAACTGGCAGGGCCGAGCGTTCGGCTATGACGTCAGTGCGTTCATGGTGCGTGGAGTGCTCGTCGACACGGGGTTTCCCCTGGGACGTCGCGAGATGCTGGCAGCGGTGCGATCGTTGGCGCCGCGAGGCGCGATCGTAACGCACTGGCACGAGGATCACGCGGGCAACGCGCCTCAACTCGCGGCGATGGGTGTGCCACTTCGCATGCACGATGAATGTGAAGCAATGCTCCGCGCGCGACCAGCGATTGCGTTATACCGGCGAAGTATCTGGGGTCGGCCAGCGCGACTCGTTACTCCGCTGATCGACTTCGACCCTGCGCCGCTCGAGATCATCTCGATGCCCGGTCACACGACCGATCATCAAGTCGTGTGGGATCCCGAGCGACGCATCGTTGCGAGCGGCGATCTGTTTCTTGGTGTGAAGGTGCGCGTCGCGCACGACCATGAGTCGCCGGCGATGCTCATTCGCAGCCTGCGTGCGATTGCGGCGCTCGAGCCGCGCGTGCTTCTCGATGCGCATCGTGGTGGTGTGGTGCGCAATCCGGTTGAGATGCTGCGCGGCAAGATCGATTGGATGGAAGAGATCATCGGAGCGATCGTCGCACTTGCCGAGAAGGGCGCGAGTGAGCGCGAAATATTGCGTCGCGTGCTTGGCGGCGAGTCGCTGGTGGGGTGGGTGAGCATGGGTGAGTACTCGCGGATGGCGATGGTCCGCACGGTGCTGCGTGAAAGGTCGGCGGTCACGGAGCGCCTGTGACGTCACTCACAAACATGATGTGATTTGCTGACCGACTGGACAGTTGGAAGTTATTGTTGTACAATGTGTTACGGAAGGAGCCTCCTGTACTGGCCGCACGGACAGGAACGTTTTTGGCATCATGAGCTCCCGGAAATCGACCCCCTACCCCTGGAGTTATACGATGAACGTCCCGACTCGAGCACTCGTACTCTGCACAACAGCGGTCTTCTCGCTCACGGCATGCGCGACGAAGGGCGCGCTGCGCAGGGGCCTGGATGAGCAGCACTTCGCGCTCGACAGCGAGCGTGTGGCTCGTCTCGCGGCCGACAGTGCGGTTCGCGCCGACGCACAGCGTGATCTCGCGCGTGAAGTCGCATCGCTGCGCACTGATCTGCAGGGCCTCCGCACGGAATTCGGCGCGAAGATCGCCGAGGTGGCGACTGGTCTGCAGTTCGCCTTCCCGGTGCACTTCGCGTACAACGATGCGTCGGTTCGCGATACGGACAAAGTTGCACTCGATCGCTTCGCGACTGTCGTGCAGAAGCATTATCCTGGCGCGCACGTCACGGTCGAAGGCTTTGCTGATCCCGCGGGCGGCAACAAGTACAACATCGTTCTCTCGCAGCGTCGCGCGGAAGCCGTCAAGCAGTATGTAGGTGGCAAGGGTGTTGATCCGACGCTCATCAACGCGGTTGGCTATGGCAAGACGCGTCTCGTGAATCGCACGGCGACCCGCGACATGCCGGGTGCTGAGCTGAACCGTCGCGTGGTGTTCGTCATCGAGACGCCGGCAAATCCGGATCTTGGCCGCGTCACGGCTTCGACGGGCGGCAAGTAAGCCGGCAACCGAAGCAACAGCGGCAAGCACGACAACGCCGCGAACAGCAGTACCGCGATAACCGCAGAGAGGCGCGACCAACCGGTTGCGCCTCTCTCGATTGTCGGGACCCGCTGACCGTTACATGCGCTCGTCGGCGGTTGGACCGTACATCGACGGCACCTTTTGGTCGGTCAGACGAAGATAGAGACCGAGCTGCGCGCGGTGATGCACGAGGTGGTTCAACACCGATGTACGCAGCGCCAGATAACGCGGCTGCGTGAACAACGTCTCTCCTGCGCGCTTGAAGCTCCACGACTCCCAGAACTGCGCGTCGGTCGTCTTCGCGATCGCCTCGCGTCCAGCCTTCGCATTCCTCTCGAACTCGGCGAGCAGCGTCGCTGTCGTCTCGATGGAGTAGCCAGCCGTCGTCGGGCCATCCTTCGGCATGATGTCGAGCTCCGTCCGCTCGACGACCATGTTCACCCATCCTGGCAGCCGTGCGACCAACTGCGCGAGATGCGCCATTGGAAAGGCTTTTTCGTGCGGCTTCCACTCCCCTTTTCCATCCGGCACACGCTCGAGAACTTTGCGCGTAGTGGCGATCTCCATGTCGAATTCGGGTAGCAGCATCTCTGCAATCGTCATCGCGGTCTCCAGTGAAAGTCGTCAGCGGTGCATCGGCAACTTGGAGTCAGTATCCGATGCTTCGTGCGGCGCACCGGACGCCTTTGCGAACTCCGCGCGCAGCGTCTGCATGTTCGCCTCGCGCCTGTCGAGCAGTCGCTTCAGCTTTCGCGGCTTGTGACGCGCGTGCACGTACGCGGTGAGCAACGGAAGCGCCACGGTGTTGTCGAGATAACACACCACCGCATCGGGGAGACGATCGGGATCGATCTTGCCCCAACTCACCGCTTCCGCCGGTGTCGCTCCTGATAAGCCACCGGTATCTGGACGCGCATCGGTAATCTGCAGGAAGTAGTCGTGTCCCTTTTCGTCGATGCCAAGCACCTCCTGAATCTGCGGCTCGGTCTGGAGCGCGAAGTTCTTCGGACTGCCGCCGCCGCAGATGAACACCGCGCTCTTGCCCCCGTTGCGCTTTGCACCGAGTACGATGGACGCCGTCTCGTTCACATCGGCGTTGGGATCGATGACGCACTTGTTTCCCTCGAGCGACAGCGCGGCGACGTTCATGCCGATCGACGAATCACCGGGTGACGACGTGTAGATCGGTACACCGCATTCGTACGCGACGCCGAGCAGCGACTTGTTTCCGATACCGAGCGTCTTTTCGCGTTCACGGATGTACTTGCCGCAGAGCGCATGAAATTCTGCGCTGCTCATTGGACGCTGAAACTCGGGGCCCTGCACGATTTTCCGGAAGAACGCGTCGGTGCTGAGGAGGACGTCGTAGTCGAAGAAGATGTCGTAGATGCGGACGATGCCCTCTTCGCGCAGCACAGTGTCGCTCGCCGTCGGATTGCCGCGATGCATCGACAGGCCAAGACCGAAGTGTGCGTCGTGATACAGGTTCGCACCGGTCGAGATGATCCAGTCGACGAAGCCGGATTCGATGAGCGGTATCAGTGCCGCCATGCCGAGTCCTGCCGGTGTCAGCGCGCCTGTCAGCGTCATGCCGATGGTGACGTCGGGCTCGAGCATCTTCTGCGTGAACAGCTGGCACGCCTCTCTCAGGCGCGCGCCGTTGTACGCGAGGAAGGTTCCGTCGATCAGATCGGCGGCTGTCTCACTGCCATCGATGCGGCGGGGCGCAATGCGTCCGCCCTGAAGGAACCTGGAGCCTTCATGCGCAGTGTGCTGCTCTCCGGCATTCTCTCGCTCTTCAGCCGCGCGCTTCTGTTCGCTCTTGTTCCCCGCGGCTGACGCCTTTCCTTTCGGGTCTGCGTGGCGGCTCGACTTGAAGCCACCGCGCTCGCGTCCCTCATCCTTCTTGCCGCTGTCTTTCTTGCTCGCCATGTCTGGCTGTTTGGAAATGTGTGAGTGAGTGACGACGACTACACGTCGGGATTCGGCTTCGCGTTCGCGGCGTTGTACGCCTCGATTACCGCGTGTGCTGCCTCGGCGGGATCGTCCGTCAACAACATCAGATCCATATCGCCCGGTGAGATCTTTCGTTCAGCGAGGACGCGCGACTGCAGCCATCGAAGCAGACCGGCCCAGTAGTGGCGCCCGAAGAGAATCACGGGAAACTGATAGATCTTTCCCGTCTGAATCAGCGTCAACGCTTCGAAGGCTTCGTCGAGCGTGCCAAAGCCGCCCGGGAAGATAATGAACGCGCTCGAGTACTTGATGAACATCGTCTTCCGCACGAAGAAGTAACGGAAGTTCACCAATGTATCGACGTACGGATTGGCGCCCTGCTCGAAGGGCAGTTCGATGTTGCAGCCGATGGAGCGACCACCGCCCTGCTTCGCGCCTTTGTTCGCGGCTTCCATGATGCCAGGGCCGGCACCGGTAATGATCGAGAAGCCGGCAACGGCGAGCAGACGTGCCGTTTCCTGCGCTGCGAGATATTGCGGATCGTCGGGCGCAGTACGTGCCGAGCCGAAGATCGAGACGCCGCGTTCCACAGTGGCGAGGTTGTCGAAGCCTTCGATGAACTCGCCCATGATGCGCATCACGCGCCAGGTATCGGTGCGACGAAAATCGATCGCCTGTGTCGTGCTTGCGTGCTCCGGCGCCTGAAGAAGTTTCTCGTCTTCGGTGACGGGCCCGGTGAAGTCGCGAAGGTCGTCGTCGATCTTGCGCGCTGCGCCGGAGCTGCGCTTGTTCGTGGTCTGCGAGGGTGGCGTGCGCCCCGCAGCGCGATGTCCATCTTCTGTGCGCTGACGGAGTCCTTCCTGCGCTTCCGCCTGCGCGACCGCGAGCTGAGCGGGATTGCCGCGCTTGCCCGTTGCCGTGCGTGGCGAGCGAGCCTTCGCGGCCTTCGGAAGCGGCGCCTTTTCCTTCTGCGTTCCCGACCCCACGGTGCTTTTGCGAGTTGCCATTCGGGAGTGTAGTCGGGGAGTGGCTCGTCGCGCCAGCGATCGCGCGGCCGTGCTTGCTCTCCCGCGGGCCGGCTGCTTTTGTTCGCCGATGCCGCTCCTACCTGTCGCGTGCCTGTAATCGTCCTCGTCGCCGACGGCGCGCGACTCGACGCCTTTCAGGGTGACCTCTCTGATCTGCCCGCGCTCCGCCGTATGCGAGACGAAGGTGGGTTGCATGCGATCACCACCGTCTTTCCTTCCGTGACCGGTCCGGCGTACACGCCGTTTCTGCTTGGCCGCTTTCCCGGGCCGATCGGCGTTCCGGCGCTGCGCTGGTACGATCGTGCGCGCACCGCGTGTAGTTGGCCCGACTATGCTCGGAGCTACGTCGGCTACCAGTTCGGCAAGTTCGACGACGACCTCGCGCCGGCCGCGCCGACGATCTTTGAGTTGGTGCCGAACAGTGTCGCGGCGCTGAGCGTCGTTACGCGCGGACTCCCTCACGCGCGGCGACTCGGAACACTTACCGCTCGCTCCGCACTGCGTGTCGCGCTCACACATTTTCGCGGTCGTGCCGAGCGGTGGCTCGATGTCGATCGTGAAGTGATGGAGACGATTCCGCGACGTGTTCGTGAGGATCGTCCGGACTACGCGTTCGCGGCGTTCACAGGTGTGGACAAGGCGTCACACGCGCGCGGACACGACAGTGCGATGGTGCGCGAAGCATTGGGCATCGTGGATCAGGCAGCAGCTCGGATTCGCGAAGACGCGGAGCGTGGCGGTTGGTGGGATGAGACGCATCTGTGGATCGTGAGTGATCACGGACACGCGAGTGTACGCGAGCATGAGGATCTTGCTGGCGTCGTTGCGGCGACGGGCGCGCGGACGGTGGCGCATCCGTGGTCGGCAGGCGTTGCGCCGGATGTGGCGGTGATGGTGAGCGGCAACGCCATGGCGCATGTGTACGTCGATCTCGACAACCGCGAGCGATCGTTCTGGCCGCGTCTCGTGAAGCGCTGGGGCGGACTTGCGGAGACGTTGCTTGGACGGCCCTCCGCGGATCTGCTGCTGCTTCCTCACTCGCGGGACCGCTGTGAGGTGCGAAGCCGCGAACGTGGCAGTGCGTTCGTGTCTCGGCGGGGTGGTCTTTACAGTTACGAGCGGGTGAGTGGAGATCCGTTGTCGTTTGGCGCCGATGTATGTGGAACCGCGGATGAGACGTACGACGCATTGCGCGATAGCGATTATCCCGACGGCATCGTGCAGATCGTGGCACTCACGGGAGCGGCGCGATCGGGCGATTTGATTCTCTCGGCGAGTCCGGGCTGGGATTTTCGTGCGCGCTACGAGCCGATTCCGCATCTGAGTGCGCATGGTGGGCTGCACCGCGATCATATGCTGGTGCCGTTGCTGACGAATCGCCGTCCGGCTCGCACGCCGCGTCGTACGACGGACGTGTTTGCGAGCACTCTCGCGGCGCTTGGTGTTCCGGCGCCTCACGAGTTGGATGGTGAGTCGTTTCTCTAGTCGCCGTCTGCCTGCGACATCGGCAGGTATAATTGGCACGAGAGTAGATCCCGACACTCGCTATCGCTCCTGCGGGATGACAGTGTGGTGCTCATGTCGTTCCTGCG